>VHCI01000085.1 GCA_016871775.1 Verrucomicrobiota bacterium
ATTGCGGCTGCACCTGGCCGCTGCGGGGGCGCCGATCCTCGGAGATGTTTTCTATGGACACCCGGACGTGCAGCTGCGGCTGTCGGGGTTGAAGCCGGGGTACAAGGGGCGGGCGGAGGAGAAGCCGCTGATCGACCGGCTGGCCTTGCACGCGAGTGAATTGACCTTCGCCCATCCAGTTACCCGGGAACCCTGCGCCGTGCGGTCCCCGTTGCCGCGGTCGTTCGAGGTGGCGCTGAAGCACCTGCGGCGGTTCGCCGCCGTGGTGCCGGGGTTGGGGGACGGGCCGGCGCCCGCCGCGCGGCAAGAGCCGGTGATTTGAGTATCGCCAAGCTTGGGATCGTCGGCCTGTGCTCCCTGCACTCTCCCCTATGGACCCGTCCTCCCCGCTGTCCCGTCGTGAAGTCCTCCGTTCGTCCACCCTCAGCGTGCTGAGTCTTTCTTTGGCCGCCACCGCCCTCCGTGGGGCCGAGAAGATGGAAAAGCAGGCGCCCGCCTTGCCCGCCTACCCGACTTTCCTGGGTGGCCGGGAGAACGGCCTGCGCCTCGGCATCGCCTCTTATTCTTTGCGCAATCTTAATTTTGACGAAACGATTGCAGTCGTGAAGGTAATGCGCATACTTAACGTTGCGCTATTCCGCCTCCATTGCAATTGGGAGGGAGCCCAGATCGAGGAATGCCGGGCTGTCGGGGCCAAGCTGCAGGCGGCCGGGCTGGCGTTGTCGGGCTCCGGGGTTGTGAATCTTCCCGATGATGAGGCCAAATGCCGGCGGGCGTTTGAGAATGTAAAGGCGGCCGGGATGGCGACGATGGTATGCAAGCCAGACCTTGCAGCGCTGCCATTAGTTGCCAAGCTGGCGAGGGAGTTCGACCAGAAGTTGGCGATCCACAATCACGGGCCAGAGGACAAAGTGTATCCGACTCCGGCGGTGGCGTTTGAGGCGGTGAAGGGGTTGGACTCCCGGGTAGGACTTTGCATCGACGTTGGCCACACGGTGCGTGGCGGCGAGGACGCGGTGGCGGCCATCCGCAAGTACGCCTCGCGCGTGTACGACGTGCATTTGAAGGATTCCGTGGCCGTCCCGGGCGCGATGCGGGACATACCGATCGAGGTCGGCGCGGGCCGGCTGGACATCCGGGGCATGCTGCGGGCGCTGCTCGACATCAAGTATGACGGGGTGGTCTCGTTTGAGTACGAGAAGGTGGCGGGCAACCCGGTGACGGGCCTAGCGGAGTCAATCGGCTACGTCCGCGGGGTGCTCGCGGCGTGGGCCGGCCGGTGAGCCGCCGGCGCCGGTTCGCGGCGGGGGTCGGCCTGCCGAAGGGCTTTTTCTCCGCCGGGTTAGGCGTCCTAATAAGCTGGAGGGTGGGGGCGGGCGACTTTACTTCAGCGCGGCGCGGGCCGAGGTTCCGCGGTTCCCGCTTCCTCTCTCCCGGTAATTTCCCGCGATGAACCTTGTTCGTCTCCTCTTCAGTTCTTCGATCGGCCGCAAAATCCTGATGGCCGTGACCGGGCTGGTGCTCGTTGGCTTCGTGGTCGGCCACCTCATCGGCAACCTGCAGATCTTCGCCCATCCGGACCAGATCAACGGTTACGCGCAGTTCCTGCACTCGCTTGGGCCGGTGCTCTGGCTGGTGCGCATCGGCCTGCTGGGGTGCGTGGGCATCCACGTCTGGGCGGCGGTGGTGCTGTCTTTGGAGAACAAGGCGGCGCGGGGGCCGGAGGCCTACGGTGTCTCGCGGTGGATCCAAGCGGCGGTGGCATCTCGGTATATGAAGCACTCCGGGTTGGTGGTGCTGGCCTTCATCATCTACCATCTGGCTCACTTTACCGCCGGGGCGGTGGCGGGGGCGGGTGAGTTTAAGGCGTCCGCCTCCTACACGATGAGCGACGAGTTTCGCCTGCTGGGCTTCCCGGTGGTGGCGAAGGACCAGGCGGTGCAGGACATCTATAGCATGGTGTTCCTCGGCTTCCGCCAGCCGGCCGTGGCTGGGTTTTACATCATCGCAGTGGCGCTGCTGAGCCTTCACCTGCTGCACGGCGTGGACGCGATGTGCCAGACCCTCGGCCTGCGCAACCACCGTTGGGCGGCTGGGCTTCGGCGCGGCGTGGCGCTATTCAGCTTCGCCTACCTGGCGGGCAACGTCGCCATCCCCGGCGCGATTCTCACCGGGATGCTTGCGCCAGCCGCGGGCACCGTCGCCGCGCAAAGGATCGCCGCCCCCCCTGCTCCCCAACGCTGACTTTCCCGCCATGGCCAACCTCGATTCCAGGATTCCCCCCGGCCCGCTGGCCGACAAGTGGCGCAAGCACAAGGCGGACATCAGGCTCGTCAATCCCGCCAACAAGCGGAAGTACGAGGTGATCGTCGTCGGGGCCGGCCTCGCCGGCTCCTCGGCCGCGTCCTCGCTGGCCGATATGGGCTACAAGGTGAAATCCATCGTGTTTCACGACAGCCCGCGGCGCGCGCACTCGATCGCGGCTCAGGGTGGCATCAATGCGGCGAAGAATTACCAGAACGACGGCGACAGCGTCCACCGGCTGTTCTATGACACGATCAAGGGTGGCGACTACCGTGCCCGCGAGGCGAACGTGCACCGTTTGGCCGAGGTTTCGGTCAACATCATTGACCAGTGCGTGGCGCAGGGCGTGCCCTTCGCCCGCGAATATGGCGGCCTCCTGGCCAACCGCTCTTTCGGTGGCGCGCAGGTCTCGCGGACCTTCTATGCTCGGGGCCAGACGGGCCAGCAGCTTTTGCTGGGCGCTTATTCCGCGCTGTCGCGGACGGTGGGCCAAGGCTTGGTGGAGCTGGTTACCCAGCACGAGATGGTCGATCTGGTGGTCGTGGATGGCCACGCCAAGGGCGTCATCACGCGCGACCTAGTGACGGGCCAGTTGCACCGGCACGCGGCGGACGCGGTCATTTTGGCCACGGGCGGCTATGGCAATGTGTTCAACCTCTCGACCTATGCGCGGGGCTCGAACACCACCGCGATCTGGCGGGCCTACAAGCGGGGCGCGTGCTTCGGTAACCCGTGCTACACGCAGATCCATCCGACCTGCATTCCGGTTTCGGGCGACTACCAGTCGAAGCTGACTTTGATGTCGGAGTCCCTGCGCAATGACGGGCGGATCTGGGTCCCGAAGCGCAGGGAGGATTGCGGCAAGGATCCGAACACCATCCCGGACGAGGATCGCGACTATTTCCTCGAGCGCATTTATCCAAGCTTCGGTAATCTGGCGCCGCGCGATGTTTCGTCGCGGGCGGCGAAGCGGATGTGCGACGACGGGCGGGGCGTCGGCGAGACGGGCCTCGGGGTGTACCTAGACTTCTCCCACGCGATCAAGCGGCTGGGCGAGGCGGGGGTGCGCGAGCGCTACGGCAACCTGTTCGACATCTACCACGAGATTACCAACGAGAACGCCTACCGGACGCCGATGCGGATCTACCCCGCTGTGCACTACACGATGGGGGGCCTCTGGGTGGACTATAACCTGATGTCCAATGTGCCGGGATTGTTCGTGCTGGGGGAGGCCAACTTCTCCGATCACGGAGCGAACCGGCTTGGCGCCTCGGCCCTGATGCAGGGTCTGGCAGACGGCTATTTCGTCATCCCTTACACCATCGGTGATTACTTGGCGGGCCAAAAGCCCGGGGCGCGGCCATCCACCGATGCCCCCGCCTTCCGGCAGGCCGAGGAGAACGTCGCGGCGCAGGTGGCGCGGCTGCTGCGCGCCAAGGGGTGCGAGCCGGTCAACCACTACCACCGCCGGCTGGGCCAGCTGATGTGGACTCATTGCGGGATGGCGCGGACCCGCGCGGGCCTTGAGCAGGCGATCCAGGAGATCGGGGCCCTGCGGGAGGAGTTCTGGCGTAACGTGAGCGTGCCGGGCTCAGCCTCGTCGTTGAACCAGGCGCTGGAGCGCGCCGGCCGCGTGGCCGACTTCATTGAGCTGGGCGAACTGATGTGCCGGGACGCCTTGACGCGCGAGGAGAGCTGCGGCGGGCACTTTCGCGAGGAGCACCAGTATTCGGACGGCGAGTGCAAGCGAGATGACGTCAACTTCGCGCACGTCGCGGCGTGGGAGTTCTTGGGCGAGGACAGGGTCCCGGTGCGCAACGCCGAGCCCCTCAACTACGAGGCCGTGAAGATGAGCGTCCGCTCCTACAAATGACGGCGTGATGAACTTCCGCGCCGCCTGAATCGTTTTCGTCAATCTTCAATCGCCCTTTCCCCATGGTTGCTTCCACCAGCTCCAAGCTCATCTCCGTTACCCTGCGCGTCTGGCGGCAGGAGGGCCCCGCCGCCGCGGGGCGGTTTGTGGAGTACAAGGCCGCGAACCTGAACCCTAATATGTCCCTGCTGGAGATGCTCGATGTCGTGAACGACGACCTCGAGCGTCGCGGGGAGGATCCGATCGCGTTCGCGCACGACTGCCGCGAGGGTATTTGCGGAACCTGCTCGCTGATGATCAACGGGAAACCGCACGGCCCCCATCGGGGCGTGGCCAGCTGCCAGACCTATCTGCGGAGCTTCGAGGACGGTGCCGTGATCACGCTGGAGCCGTTTCGCGCGAGGCCTTTTCCCGTCCAGAAGGACCTGATTTGCGACCGTTCGGCCTTTGACCGCATCCAGCAGGCGGGCGGGTTCATCACGGCGCGCGCGGGTTCTGCCTGTGACGCCAACGCGATCCCGGTGCCGAAGGGCGCGGCCGACTTGGCGATGGACGCCGCCCAGTGCATTGGCTGCGGCGCGTGCGTGGCGGCCTGCAAGAACTCCAGCGCGATGCTGTTTGTGGCCGCCAAGGTCAGCCACCTGGGCCTGCTCCCCCAGGGTCAGGCGGAGCGCGACCGGCGCGTGCTGGGGATGGTGCGCACGATGGACGAGGCGGGCTTCGGCAACTGCAGCAACCAGTACGAGTGCAGCGCGGCCTGTCCGAAGCTCATCTCGCACGATTTCATCGCGCGGATGAACCGGGATTATTTGGCGGCGTCGGTCCGTTCGGTCTTCCAGGCCGAGTCCCAGGCTGCCGGCGGCGGCGCCTGAGGTCGTTCCGGGCGGGCTTCAGCCGGCCGTCTCCCAGTCAAGAAACGAGTCCACCGCGAAGGTGCGCAGTTGGCCGCCGGGCCATGCAGGGAGAGGTCGAAGGCGTGCGTGGCTCAGGGAGGCCGACGTAACAGCCCGGGACGCCGGCGGTGCCGAGGCGCCGGGCCTCGAGGGCGGGGTTGAGGGGCAGCACGACCGCGCCGAAGGCGAAGGTGGTGGTCACGGCCGGGGTGGCCTCGGAGGGGCTGGCCGAGGCCCGGGCGGTGCCGGCGATCAGGGGGCAAACAGGCGAGCCAATGGCCGAGTTCCTCCGCGAGGACCGCGAGTTTCCATGGGGACCACGGGGACGCGGGGCGGACGGTGAGGAGGCCCAGCGCGAAGAGCGCAGCCGCCAAAGGGAGAAACATCCCGGCCAGCACAATTTTCGTTCGCCAGCGCCCCGGCCGCCGCCGCAGGAAGAAGGCGCACGATGCGCCGCCTGGATCAAACCCTCGCCAACCTCGGCTATTGCTCCCGGCGCGAGGCCCGGGACTGGCTGCGGGCAGGGCGGGTGCGGCTGGCGGGGCAGACCGTGGACGACCCGGGCCAGCGGGTGGCGGCGGACGCGGTGACGGTCGACGGCGAGCCGCTTGATCACCCGGAGGGTCTGCTGCTGCTGTACCATAAGCCGGCCGGCTTGGTGTGCTCCCACGAGGCGCGAGAGGGGCCCTCCGTCTACGAAGCCCTCCCCGAACGCTGGCGCCGTCGGAACCCGGCGGTGACGAGTATTGGTCGCTTGGACAAGGAGACGACCGGCCTGTTGCTGCTGACCGATCTGCCGGACCTAGTGCATCGGCTTACTTCGCCCAAGCACAAGGTGCATAAGGTGTATCGGGCGATGCTGGACAGCCCCGTCCCCGGGGAGGCGGCGGAGCGGTTTGCGGCGGGAACGTTGGTATTGCCGGGCGAGGAGATCCCTTGCGCTCCGGCGGCGCTGGAGGTGGTGGGACCACGCGAGACGCGGCTGACCCTCACGGAGGGGCGTTACCACCAGGTGCGGCGGATGTTCGCTGCCTTGGGCGCCACCGTGGTGGCCTTGCACCGGGAATCCTTTGGCCCCCTCACGCTGGAGGGGGTGGCGCCGGGGGCTTGGCGGGTTTTGCCGCCGGGGACCTTCTCCGGCTAAGCTGGCGCGAGGGCGCGGGCGCGGCGGGAGACTTCCGGCCAGTGGTCCTCGGGGATGATGGGGCCAAGGTGGCCGACCGTTTCGCCGCCCATCAGCGAGGCGAGTTCCCCGCACGCCGCCAGCGGCCAGCCGCGGAGGAAGCCCGCGAGGAAGCCCGAGGCCCAGGCGTCGCCCGCGCCGTTGGTATCGAGCACCTTGCGCACCTGGAGCGGATGGACGCGGTGCACGTGGCTGCCGCGAGCCAGCCAGGCGCCATCCTTGCCGACCTTGACCGCCGCGAGCACCCCGTGATCGGCCAGCCGGCGGGCGAGCGTTTCGTAAGGGGAGGTCTGGTCTTGGAACAAGGCGCGGATCTCGTCCTCGTTGGCGAAGACCACGTCGATCCCGTGGCGGAACTGGCGAAAGAGCCAGTCGCGGGCGGCGTGGACCACCTCGAATGAGGAGAGGTCGAGGCTAGTGGTGCAGCCGGCGGCGCGGGCGGAGGAGAGCACGGCGTCGGCGAGGGCCTGATTGAAGACCAGGTAGCCCTCAATGTGGGCGTGGCGGCAGCCGGCGAAGTCGCTGGCCGAGACCTCTTCGGGGGCGAGGGTCATCGCGGCCCCGAGGAAGGTGCGCATCGTGCGCTGGGCGTCGGGGGTGACGAGGGCGAGGCAGCGGGCGTTGGGGTGGGCGCCGCGCTTGAAGCGGCTGGTGTCCACGCCGGCGGCGGCGAAGCGCGCATAGTAGGCGTCGCCCAGTTCATCGCGGCCGAGCTTGCCGAGGAAGGTCGCGCGCAGGCCAAGGCGGGCGGCGTTGAAGGTGGCGTTGGCCGCGGAGCCGCCGGTCGTGCGCGCGGGCGGTTGACCGAGGAGGCCGACGATGCGGCCCATTTCCTGATCATCGACCAGCACCATGCCGCCCTTCTCGCCCGCGACGTGGCGGTGGAGAAAGTCGTCGGGGACCTGCGCAAGGAGGTCCATAATGGGGGAGCCGACTCCGATGAGATCGAAAGAGGACATAGGGAAAACCTCAGCCGGTGACGGTCAGGCTGGTGGCGAGGAGGGGTTCATCGTCCACCTCGACCAGCTGCGAGTATTCGCCGGGTTCGGGGAAGGGCAGGTTGCGGATCTCGTTGATCAGGCTGATCCGGTGGAGGGGACTCGGGGATTCGAAGTCGCGTTCTAGGAACGGAGCCAGCCGCATCGCCCCGAGGCCCATCGAGATACGGAGGTGGTGCGGTCCGGGGGCACAGTCGGTGAGGGTCAGGAACCACACCATATGGGGGTGGATGACCGGGAACTGGCGCGCTTGGATGTTGGAGAAGATTCCCAGGATCGTGTGTTTGCCCGAGCCGGGGTCGATGTGGACCGCGTCGCAGGTGAGCCACGCCAGGAGCTGGGGTTTGGACTGCACCGGCCAAGGAGGCCCGCGCGGTCGGGGCGCCGCAAATGATTTTTCTTGGCGTCGTCGCCCGCGGCGCCCTGGGTGGCAGGGTGACCTCCGCCGAAGCCTCCGTCCAAGTCCTCGGGATCGACTTGAGCGGCTGGCCGCGCTGGGCGCTGATTGCGGCGGGGACGCTGGTGCTGGCCTCGGGCCTCTGGGTGGCGATGAAGGTGCTCAAATGGGCTCTGGGTCTGCTTTTGGTGCTGGTGTTGCTGGGCGGGCTGGCTTGGGCGGTCTGGGAGCTGCTCGGGTGAGGCGGGCGGGGGCCGGGGCGCCGAGCTTTGGCTTGCGCGCGTTGGACGCTGACCCTCACCTTCCGGCCCCGTGAAATACATTTTCGTGACGGGCGGGGTGGTCTCATCCTTGGGTAAGGGTCTGACCGCGGCGGCGCTGGGCGCGCTGCTGGAGTTGCGCGGTCTGGTGGTGCGGATCCAAAAGTTTGACCCCTACCTGAACGTCGATCCGGGCACGATGAGCCCATTCCAGCACGGGGAGGTTTACGTCTTGGAGGATGGCGCCGAGACAGACCTCGACCTGGGGCATTACGAGCGGTTCACCAGCGGCAAGCTTTCGCGCCTGAATAGCCTATCTTCGGGGCAGGTGTATGAGGCGGTGATCCAGAAGGAGCGGCGGGGCGATTACCTCGGCAAGACCGTGCAGGTCATCCCGCACGTCACCAACGAAATCAAGGAGCGCATCTACGCGGGCGGGAAGGACGCGGACGTGCTGATCACGGAGATCGGCGGGACCACGGGCGATATCGAGGGCCTGCCGTTTCTGGAGGCGATGCGCCAGTTTGCGCTGGAAGTGGGGCCGAAGGATGTGGCCTTCCTGCACGTCACCCTCGTGCCCTACCTGCACGCGGCCGGGGAGCTGAAGTCCAAGCCCACGCAGCAATCCGTGGCGAAGCTGCGCGAGATTGGCATCCAGCCGCACGTGCTGGTCTGCCGGACGGACCATCCGCTGGACCACGACCTGCGCGACAAGCTCTCGCTGTTCTGTAATGTCCCCGTGAAGGCGGTGATTGAGTGCCGCGACGTGGCGCATTCGATTTACGAGCTCCCGTTGGCCCTCCAGCGCGAGGGGCTGGATCAGCTGGTGCTCGACCTGCTCGGCCTGCCGTATCCGCCGGCGACCAAGAACATCTGGGAGCAGATCGTCCGCCGCCTCCTGAATCCGCGCCACGAGGTGACCATCGGCGTGGTCGGCAAGTACATCGAGCTGCAGGACGCCTACAAATCGGTCTACGAGTCGGTGACGCACGCGGGCATCGCGAACAACTGCAAGGTCAACATCCGGCGGATCGACGCGGAGGAGCTGGAGCGGAAGAACGGCCTGGCGGCGCTGCGGGGCCTCGACGGGATTCTGGTGCCCGGTGGTTTTGGCGACCGCGGGACCGAGGGTAAGATCGCGGCGGCGCGGTACGCGCGCGAGCGCGGGGTGCCCTACTACGGCCTGTGCCTGGGCCTGCAGATCGCGGTGATTGAGTTTGCCCGCAACGTCCTCAAGCTGAGGGGTGCAAACAGCACCGAGTTTGAACCGAAGGCTCCGCATCCGGTGATCAATATGATGGAGGAGCAGAAGCAGATCATCGACAAGGGCGCGACGATGCGGCTCGGCAGCTACGAATGTGCGCTGACTCCGGGCACCCTCGCCCGTCGGGCCTACGGGGTGGGCAGCGTGCGGGAGCGCCACCGGCACCGTTACGAGGTTAACAATGCCTACGTCGGCCAGCTGCAGCGGGCCGGGATGGTGGTGAGCGGCATCAATCCCCGACGCAACCTGGTCGAGGTGATCGAGCTGCGGGGCCATCCGTGGTTCGTCGGCACGCAGGCGCACCCGGAGTTCCAGTCCAAGCCGAACCAGGCGCATCCGCTGTTCGCGGCCTTCATCAAGGCAGCTCTGCGGCACCAGCGCGGAGGCAGCGCCCGGCGTCGGAAGTAATCCCGTGCGCTTCGACCCCGCCCGCCTGCTGCTCATCGCGGGGCCCTGCGCGCTCGAGAGTGACGCGGTCTGCCGTTCGGTGGCGGCCGCCCTGGCCGCGCTGGGGGCCGCGCATCCGGAGCTGCAAGTCCTCTTCAAGGGCTCCTTCGACAAAGCCAACCGCACCTCCCTCGCCGGTGCCCGCGGGCCCGGGCTTGCCGAGGGTTTGGCGCAGCTGGCCGCCGTGCGGCGCGAGTTCGGCCTGCCGGTCCTCACCGATGTGCACGACGCGGCCCAGGTGGCGCCTGTGGCCGAGGTCTGTGACGTGCTGCAGATTCCTGCGTTCCTGTGCCGGCAGACCGACCTGCTGCTCGCGGCGGCTGCGACCGGGCGCACGGTGAACGTCAAGAAGGGCCAGTTCCTTGCCCCGGGGGATATGGTGCATGTGACCGCCAAACTGCGCGGCGGCGGGGCCAGCGAGGTCTGGCAGACCGAGCGAGGCACGACCTTTGGCTACCATAACCTGGTGGTGGATATGCGGGCCTTCCCGCAGCTTGCGCGCCACGGACGGCCGGTGATCTTTGATGCGACCCACGCGGTCCAGCTGCCCGGTGCCGGGGGCGGCCACAGCAGCGGGCAGCGCGAATTCGTCCCGCCTCTGGCCTGCGCCGCGCTGGCGGCTGGCGCCGACGGGCTGTTCATCGAGACGCATCCGGACCCCGATCGCGCCCTCAGTGATGGACCCAATATGGTGGCGCTTGCGGATTTGCCCGCGGTCATCGCCCGCTGCCTGGCCGTCTGGCGCGCGGTCCGCGCCTGAGTCGCGCCGCTTGACCCTCCGCGGGCCGGTTCCACACTCCGCCGCAAGACCCTGATGGCCTCCTTCCTGATCGAAGTGACCCTGCCCGCGATGGGCGCGACGGTGAACGAGCTCACCGTCATCTCCCTGCAGGCCCAGCTGGGCGAGACCGTGCGCAAAGGCCAGAAGCTCGCGGAGCTGGAGAGCGACAAGTCGGTCTTCGACTTCGAATCGCCGGCGGATGGCGTGTTGCGGGCGGTGCTGGTGGCTCCCGGGGAGGTCCGACGCTCTGGTTCCCCGTTCCTGCGCTTGGAGACCGAGGACGAGTCCCTGCGGCACCTTGCGGCTGGCGCGGCCCCGGCTGCGGCCCCGGCGCCTTCCGCCGCGGCCGCGTCCGCGGCGGTCCTGATCTGGACCCCCCGGGCGACCAAGTTGGCGCAGGAGGCGGGATTGGATCCGGCCACGCTGACGGGCATGGGAGCAACGGGGCCGGGCGGGCGCGTTTCTGGGGACGATGTCGTGCGGTACTTGGCGGCGCGGAAATCTTGAGTCGACGTAGCCGGCAGGAGGGGTTTCCCTCACGTCGCTTGAGCATCCATTCCGAGACGGTCTGCATTGCCGGCGTCGGCCACGCCGCCCCGGCCAACATCCGGCCGAACAGTGAGATCCTGAAGGCCTTTCCGCACCGGACGGAGGACGAGATGATCCGCCTGACGGGTATCCAGGAGCGCCGGCACGCAGCCGAGGATGAGACCGCGACCGACTTGGCGGCGATCGCTGTCCAGCACGCCTTGGAGCAGGCCGGGATGCCGGTGACCGCGATCGATGGCATCATCATGGCCACGATCATCCCCGATCAGCCGGTGCCGTCCGCCGCGAGCGCGCTGGCCCGCCGTCTCGGGGTGCCGCGGGCGCTGGCCTTCGATGTGAACGCCGCCTGTTCCGGCTGGCTGTACGCTCTGGAGGTTGGCCGGTCGTTCATTGTGGCTGGAACCGCGCGAAACGTGGTCGTGGTGACGGCGGAACTGCTCTCGCGCATCACGAATCCCGAGGACCACGAGACCGCGTTCCTGTTCGGGGATGGTGCCGGGGCGGCGATCCTGACCGCGGGCGCCGGTGGCCATCGCCTGCACCGGATGGGCCTCAGCGGCGATGCGAACCAGTTTGAGTCGATTCAGCGTCCCGGCGGCGGGGCCCGGATGCCGTGGCCGGGGATGGAAGGGTGCGATAAGGCGAACTTTTACCTGCAGATGAACGGCACTTCGGTGTTTAAGCACGCGGTGATCGGGTTCGCCGAGCAGATCGAGCAGACCCTGGCCCGGGAGAAACTGCGGTCTGAGGACATCGCGTGGGTGGTGCCCCACCAGGCGAACGTCCGCATCCTCACCGCGGTGAGCAAGCGGGTGGGGATCCCCTACGACCGCTTCGTCGTGACCATTTCCAAGTACGGCAACACCAGCGCGGCGAGCGTCTCGATGGCTCTGGGCTGGGCGGCCGAGGAGGGCATCTTTTCTCCGGGCGACCGGATCATCTTTTGCAGCGTTGGCGCCGGCCTGACCTTCGCCGGCGGCCTGCTGGTGTGGTGATTCGCGGTCCGGTTGCGTCGGGCGCGTTCCCTTCCACCCCCGGATGGAAGCCGGGCCCGAGCCGGCTCAGCCCGGGCGGCGGGCAAACACCTGCACCACGGCGCTGCGCCCCTGATGCGAAGGGCCCTCGTCGAGATCCGTTTCCTGCTGCTGCGCGACGACCAGATCAAGCCCGGCCAGATCCGCGCTCAGGTCCTCGAGTGTCATCAGCAGTTCTGGCGCGTCCACCGGCCCCCCGGTCCGGTGACGGACCTGGTCGGGATGATACGCTTCCAAAATGAACCCCCCTCCGGGGCGGAGCCCCGCGGCCGCCGCCCGGTGCACGCGGGCGCGCAGGGTGGGGGGCAGGTGGACAAACGTCGCGACGATGCCCGCCCACGCGCCGAGCGTTATCGCGAAGGTGCCAAGGTCGGCCGTGACGGTCGTCAGGGCCACCCCTTGCCGCGCCGCGAGCTGGCGGGCCTTGGCGAGGCCGACGGCCGATTGGTCGACCGCGGTGACGGCGTGGCCGCGCCGGGCGAGGAAGACCGCATTGCGGCCCTCGCCCTCGCCGAGACATAGAACGGGGCCCGGCGGAAGGTGCGCGGAGCATTCGGCAACGAAAGCGTTCGGCTCCGTGCCGTAGCATGAGTCGATCGCGCCGTAGCGCCGGTCCCAGAAGCTGGCGTCGTAGGTCATCGGCGGGGCGGGTCGCGTCAGACGTTCACTGCCATCGTGTAGGCGCGGAAGAACTGCTCGGTGACTGGGTGGCGCAGGCCGAGGTGGCGGAACACCGCTAGGCACAGGGCGCGCGCCTGCTGCTCGTCGAAGGCCGGTTTCTCCTCGAGCACGCCGAGGAGCGCGGTGAGGCCCGGGACGAAATCCCCGGCCTGCAGGCGGGTAAGCGCCTCGCGGTAGCGCCGGCCGAGCGGACCGCCCGGGAGCCCGGGACTCTGGCCGAGACGTAGGAATGCGGTAGCAAGGGTGCGGGCGAGGTCGGCGTCCTCAGCCCAAGCGGAGCCGGCGGCCACGGTGGCGGCGAGCCGGAGCGCCGCCGCGGAATCCACGAAGGCCTCCGCGCGGGCGGTGAGGGCGGCGAGCTCGCCATCGGCAGGGAGGGCGGATTGGAGCGGCCGGAGGAGGCGGGCGGCGGCGGGGGCGTCGCCCGCCTGGAGGAGCGTCCGAGCGCGGGCCATCGCCTCGCGGCGAGGGCTGGGCAGGTGTTGGGCGAGCCAATCGCGGAGCCGCGGTTCGGGCAGGGCGCCGGAAAACTGCGCCACGACGGCGCCGTGGTGGTAGAGGCGCACGTCCGGGATGCCGCGGATGCCGAATTGTTCCGCGAGGTCGGGGTGTCGTTCGGTGTCGATCTTGACGAGTCGCCAGCGTCCGGCAGCCTCGGCGGCGAGTTTCTCGAGGATGGGGCCGAGCATCTTGCAGGGCCCGCACCACGGGGCCCAAAAGTCGACCAGCACGGGCACGGTCTGGCTGGCGGCGGTCACGTCCTGCGCGAAATCCCGAAGGTCTTGGTTCATCAGTGAAGAAGGGTCGGGGCAGTCGGGGCGGGCGAGATCAGGCGGGGGGCGGGGAGCTGAGAGCGGCGATCTTCTCGCGGAGGTGGGTGACGCGCTGTTTCGATTCCGCGTTGCGCACTGCCATCGCGTAGGCGGCGGGCTCGCCGATGAGCACCACCTTTTTCCGGCCGCGGGTGATCGCGGTGTAGAGCAG
This sequence comes from Verrucomicrobiota bacterium, assembly GCA_016871775.1. Lineage (GTDB taxonomy): Bacteria > Verrucomicrobiota > Verrucomicrobiia > Opitutales > Opitutaceae > ER46. Next base: position 13,649 of record VHCI01000085.1, read on the forward strand.
GTTGCGCTGGAGCATCATGAAGTGCGCCCTCAGCAGCGGCACCACCACGAGGGGGTATTCGCTGCCCTGCGACTTGTGGATGCTGATCGCGTAGGCGAGTGCGAGGTCGCCGGTCTCGCCGCGCTCGAACCGGTGGCGCTCCCCGTCGAACTCCGCTTCAAGGACCCCGTGCTCCGCGTCGATCGCGGCCACGGTGCCGATGTCGCCGTTGAAGAGCCCCTTGTCGTAGTTGTTCCTCAGCTGGATCACCTTGTCACCGGGCCGGTACTCGCCGGAGGGGAAGCGCAGGCCGCGGGCGGTGCCGTTGAGGGCCTCCTGTAGGCGGAGGTTCAGGTTGCCGACACCGGCAAGGCCCTTGTGCATCGGGGCGAGCAACTGCACGTCCGCTGCGGGGCGGAACGAGGCCCAGTGCCGCGGCACGTACTCGGTGCAGAGCTCGACCACCTTGCGCACGCAGTCCTCCTGGTCCGTGGCGGTCACGAACGTCAGGTCGGCCCAGACCGGGATCTCGGCCACCGAGGAGACCGCGGGCGGCAGGGCAGGGTCGCCCGCGTTGATCGCGTGGGCGGTGGTCACGATGCGGCTCTGGCCCTGCTGGCGGTAAATGACGGCGAGGCGGGTGACGGGGACCGCGCCCGTGGCGATGAGGTCCTTAAGCACGTTGCCGGCGCCTACGCTGGGGAGTTGGTCGGTGTCGCCTACCAGTAGCAGGTGGGCGCGGGACGGGACTGCGGCCACGAGGGCGGCGGCGAGGCGTGAGTCGAGCATCGAGGCCTCGTCCACCACGAGGAAGTCCGTGGCGAGGGGCTTGTGCTCGTTGGCGTCGAACCCCCCTTGGCTCGCGTCAAAGCGGAGGAGCCGGTGAAGGGTGGAGGCAAAGCCGCCGGTGGTCTCGGCGAGGCGCTGCGCGGCGCGGCCGGTAGGGGCGGCGAGGTGCACGCGGGCCTTCTTGGCGCGGAGGATGTCGACCAGGGCGCGGAGGATGGTGGTCTTGCCGGTGCCGGGGCCGCCGGTCAGGACGGAGACCTTGCTCGCGAGGGCGGTGCGGACGGCGTCGCGCTGGAGCGGGTGGAACGTGAAGCCGGCGCGTTCCTCGGCCCACGTCACGGCTGCGTCGAGGCGGATGGGCGGCAGGCCGCTCGGCACGCGGGTCAGCCGGGTGATGGCGCCCGCGATGCGCTGCTCGGCGCGGTCGTGCGTGGGTAGTTGGATCATCCCGGAGCCGGGGAGGGGAGGGGCGTCGCCGGGCGGGTCGTGGCGGACCAGAGCGCGGGCGGCGACGAGGGCCTCGATGCGTTCGCCGACGCGGGCGGTAGGGGTCTCAAGCAGCGCGGCGGCGTGCTCGGCGAGTTCAGCGGCGCGAAAC
>VHCI01000086.1 GCA_016871775.1 Verrucomicrobiota bacterium
ATATGCACTGGCAGCGCACCTTCCTGCATCCGATGTTGGCGAACTTCGATGCCCCGGCGCGGGACGAGTGCGCGGCCCAGCGGGTGGTCAGCAACACGCCTCAGCAGGCGCTGACGCTTCTCAACGATCCTACCTTCGTGGAGGCGGCGCGGCTGTTCGCGGCGCGGCTCCTGGGCGAGTCGGCCACGGGTGATGACGCGCGGTTGGCGCGGGCGTTCGCGATGGCGGTGGCGCGGGCGCCGCGGGACGTCGAGCGCGGCGGCCTGCGGACGCTCCTCGCGGCGCAGCGGGAACATTACCGGGCGCAGCCGGAGGAGGCGCGCAAGCTGCTCGGTGTGGGGTTCGCGCCATCCGCGTCCGGTGATCCCGCCGAGCACGCGGCCTGGACCCAGGTCGCGCGGGTCATCCTGAACCTGCAGGAGACCATCACCCGTTACTGAAGCCCTGAGCCGAAAGCCTCCCTTCCCGATGGACCCCATCACCCACGCCTTGAGCGTAAACCGCCGCGCCTTCCTCACGCAGAGCGCCTACGGCCTGGGCGGGCTCGCGTTCGCCTTGTTGCAGCCGCGGCTGGGGGCGTCTTCGGGTGCGGTCGGGCGGCCGCCGGGATGGAACGGGGCGCTGGCGGCGCCGCATTTCCCGGTGAAGGCGAAGCGGGTAATCTTCCTGTGCATGGCGGGTGGGCCGTCGCAGTTCGAGACCTTCGACTGGAAGCCGAAGCTGAAGGAGCTGCACGGGCAGCCGTTCCCCGAATCGTTCACCGCGGGTCAGCAGCTGGCGCAGCTGCAGAACACGGAGCTGAAGGCGCGCGGGGCTTTCACGGGGTTCGCGCGGCACGGGCGGTCGGGCATCGAGATCAGCGAGTTGTTCCCGGAGCTCGGGACCGTGGCGGACGACCTGTGCGTGATCCGCTCGATGCAGACGGAGCAGATCAATCACGATACCGCGCACGCATTCATGAACACCGGCTCCATCATCAAGGGCCGGCCGAGTATGGGGTCGTGGCTGTTGTACGGGCTGGGCGCGGAGTCGCAGAATCTGCCGGGTTTCATCGTCCTGACCTCGCAGGGCCAGCTGGGCCAGCAGCCGATTTCGGCGCGGCAGTGGTCGAGCGGCGTGCTGCCGAGCCGGTTCCAGGGGATCCAGTTGCAGTCGCGCGGCGAGGCGGTGCATTACATCGGTAACCCGGAGGGGGTCTGCCAGAGCACCCAGCGGCAGGTGGTGGAAGAGATCCGGCGCCTGAACGGCCTGCTGGGCGAGGAGGTGCGGGATCCCGAGGTGGCCACTCGGATCGCGCAGTATGAGATGGCGTTCCGGATGCAGGCGAGCGTGCCGGAGTTGACGAACTTCTCCGGGGAATCGCCGGCGACGCTCGAACAGTACGGCATCAAGGAGCCGGGCGACGGCAGTTATGCCTCGAACTGCCTCTTGGCGCGGCGGCTGGCGGAGCGCGGCGTGCGGATGATCCAGCTCTATCACCGGGCGTGGGACCACCACTCCGACCTCGAGCGCGGGATGCGGTCGGGCGCGAGCGAGGTGGATCGGCCTACGGCGGCGCTGATCAAGGACCTGAAGCAGCGGGGGATGCTGGATGACACCCTGATCCTGTGGGGCGGGGAGTTCGGGCGGACTCCGATGGGGCAGGGCACGGGCCGCGACCACCACATCCTGAGCTTCAGCGTGTTTATGGCGGGCGGGGGTGTGAAGGGCGGCATGACTTACGGGGCGACAGATGAGCTGGGTTACCGGGCGGCGGAGAACGTGGTGAACGTGCACGACCTCCACGCGACGATGCTGGCCCTGCTGGGCATCGACCACCGGCGGTTGAACACCAAGTTCCAAGGCCTCGACGTGCGCCTCACCGGCGTCGCCGGCGAGGTGGTGAAGGACCTGATCGCCTGAGGCGGTTGTAGCTGGGGCGTGCCTGCCCGCCGTAGCCTTGGCGAAGGTGGGCCGCCCCGGTGATTACACCAAAGCGCGTGTTTTCGTGCTGGTCGCGAGGCCCAAGCACACCGCGCCGCTCAGGGCCGGAACAGCGGTTCTACCAGGCCGCGTACGACCTCCTCGGGCGGCTTCGGCAGCAGTGAGGGCTGGTAACGGCGGGCGTCGGCGAGCTTCTTCGGCGGGGAGACCGTGTGGAACGCCACGTTCAGCTCGATCAGGTAGTTCCGGAAATCCCACGTCCACCGCGCGTCGTAGGTCACGATCACCTCAGTATCCGGCGGCATCATCGTCCGCGGCCCACACTCCGCCACCCGGCCCTGGCGGCGCAGCGCGGCCACGAAGGCCTCGTCGAGCCGGTGATTCTCGTTCAGCCGGGTCTCGACAAAGAAGCGCTGGAACCGCGAGAGGTCGACGACCCGGCGCGAGGAGACGGAGGTGCAGCCCCCGGTAAGGAGAGCGAGGAGAACGAGCAGGAGGACCGGCCGGAGGCTCCGGAACATCGGGGACGGACTGGCGGGCCGGCGCGGTCAGCGGTGGAGGTACGAGAGCAGCAGGTTCTCGAGGTACTCTTGGCGGCCGGAGCGGGGCGTCGGTTCCCCGAGCTTGGTCAGGACCAGCTTCTCGAGGGAGCGGAAGTCGGCCTTGCCGCGCTCGATGTCGCGGCCGAAGCCGGCGTCGAAGCTGGCGTAGCGCTCGCGCACGAAGGTCTCGAACTTCCCCTCGGCGAGGATCCGGCGGGCGAGCTTGAAGGCGAGGGCGTAGGCGTCCATCCCGCCGATGTGCGCGTGGAAGAGGTCCTCCGGGTCGATGGAGGGCCGGCGCAGCTTGGCGTCGAAGTTAAACCCGCCGCGGCCGAGGCCGCCGGCGCGCAGAATGGAGATCATGGCAAGGGTGAGCTCGCGCACGTCGGTGTTAAACTGGTCGGTGTCCCAGCCGAGGAGCAGGTCCCCGGCGTTGGCGTCGATGGAGCCGAGCATCCCGGCGGCGGCGGCGACCTCGATCTCATGCGGGAAGGTGTGGCCGGCGAGGGTGGCGTGGTTGGTCTCGATGTTGAATTTGAAGTACCGCTCGAGCCCGTAGGTGCGGAGGAACGCGATGCCGCTGGCGACGTCGAAGTCGTACTGGTGCTTGGTGGGCTCCTTCGGCTTCGGCTCGATGAGGAACTGGCCCTTGAAGCCGATGGCCCTGGCGTGGGCGACGGCGAGGTGGAGGAAGCGGGCGAGGTGCTCCTGCTCCCGCTTCAGGTCGGTGTTGAGGAGCGTCTCATAGCCCTCGCGACCACCCCAGAAAACGTAGTTTTCCCCGCCGAGGCGCTGGGTCACCTCCATTGCCTGCTTCACCTGCGCGGCCGCGTAGGCGAAGACGTGGGCGTCGGGGTTCGTTGCGGCGCCGCACATATAGCGCGGGTTCGAGAACAGGTTCGCGGTGCCCCACAGGAGCTTCACGCCGGTCGACTTCTGCAGGGCGCGCGCGTGGGTGGCGACTTGGTCGAGGATGCGGTTGGACTCAGCCAGGGTCCGGCCCTCGGGGGCGATGTCGCGGTCGTGGAAACAGTAGAAGGGGGCCCGGATCTTCTGAAAGAACTCGAAGGCCGCCTCGAGGCGCACCTTGGCCACGCTGACCGGATCGCGGCCGGCTTCCCACGGGCGGACGATCGTGCCTGGGCCGAACGGATCCGAGCCAGTGCCGCGGAACGCGTGCCAATAGGCGATGGAGAAGCGCAGGTGCTCGGCCATCGTCCGGCCATCGATGACCTCGTCCGGGTTATAGTGCCGGAAGGCGAGGGGATTGTCGCTGCCGGGACCCTCGTAGGGAATCACGGGAACGGCAGGGAAGTGGGCGCGGGCTTTCTTCATCGGGAAAAGGGCGAAGGTCTTCGATGGGCGCAGGCCAGGAATGGCTGGAGGGAGGGGCGTTTATCAAACACCTGGCGTCCGCGCGGAATCCACTCCTTTCTGCGCGGTGGCGCGGGCGCGCGCGGATGATCGAGGGTGCCGGCGACACCCCTTTAGTTTTCGGCTCAGAACTCGATCGCGGCGCCAAAGTAGCCGTGGCGGCGTGGCGCCGGATCGATGCCGTCGGCTCGCACCCGGCTGTAGTAATCCTCGTCGAGGAGGTTGTTCACGCCCCCGATCACCCGGATCGCGGTGCCCGGCACGCGCCACTCGGCCGTCAGGTCCCAGACGGCGTGAGCCGGCACGCGGCGCTGTTCGGTGTTGGTGTCATCCGCGTGGCTGGAGCCGACAAAGGTGCCGGACAGGCCGATTTTGAGCCCCGAACCGCGGGAGAACAGGAGCCCGGTGCGGACGAGGTGGCGGGGGGCGTACTGGGGCCGGCGACCGGCGAAGGCGCCTTCGCGGAAGGACGCATCGAGGAGCAGGGCGTTGGCGTAGAGCTGGAGCGAGGTGGCACCGGCCGGGCGCGACCGCAGCAGTTCCTGCCGCAATGAGGCCTCGAGGCCGCGGTGCACGGAGCGCCCAACGTTGATGAGGCTGGAGCGTCCACCGGGAAGAGCGACCGTGCCGACCTGATCGGAGAACTCGAGGTGGAACAGGCTCGCGTCCAGGACAAGGCCGGAGGCCGTCTGGGAGCGGTAGCCTAGTTCCAACTGGCGGGCGCGGGCGGGGGCGAGGTCCGTGTTCACGATCTGCGTGGCGCCATTCGGCACGGCTTGGGTAAAGATTACAGGGCGGAAGCTCTCGGAGGCGTTCAGGTAGGCTTGGGCGCCGCGGGCTGGTTCCCAGGTCGCGGCGAGGCCGAGGAGCGGCTCCGTGTTGGTGTCCGTGCGGTCCGCCAGCAGGTTGCCGGCGGCGGCCTTGGCGAGGTTGATCTCCTCGCGGACGGATTGGCGGACCTGCTCGAGGCGGAGGCCCGGCGTGAGGGTGAACGCGCCCCAGCGGAAAAGGTTTTCCGCGTAGACCGGGGCGTAGAAGACCTTCCGGCGGGACTGGGTCTGGATGGTGCCAGTGGTCGCCGTGGGCGAGGTGCCGCGGCGGTCGGTGCGCGGGGAGGTGCTGCCGTAGAGCTGGGCGCCGGTGCTGAGGATGTGGCGCGCGGCCGGGCCCCAGTCGAGCCGGAGGCGGGCCTCGGTGCCGAGGGTGCGGAACTGCTGCAGTTCCTGGGTGTTGGTCTGGGAAGCGGGGCCGGTGGGCAGGGTGCCGAAGCCGCCGCCGCCCTGGCGGCGGGAGGCGCGGGTGTAGTCGATGGCCCAAGCGCGCCAGGCGAAGGTGCCTGCGGCGAGGTCGTGCTCCCAGATTAGCGAGGCGGCGTCCCGCTCGAGGTTGAAGCGGTCGTGGAGGCGCGAGGGCGCGCGGCGGTCGGCGAGATAGTTCACGGTGCCGGGGCCGGAGGCGAAGGTCAGCCCGCCGGGTTCGCCGTGTTCCTCCGCGTAGGTCTCCAGATTGAGCAGCCAGCGCGAGGCGCTCGTGGCGTCGAGCGCGAGCCGGCCCAACCAGGAGGTTAGGCGGTAGTCGCCGTTGGCCGAGCGGATGCCGTCGGACTGCCGGTGGCTAAGATAACCATAGTAGCCCACGCGACCAACGGTGCCGTCGAGGTGGCTGAAGGTGGAGTAGTAGCCATCGGATCCGACCGTGTGCAGCGAGGAGCCGGAGAAGCCGCAGTCCAGGCGTGGCCGGTGGGTGACGTAGTTGAGGGCCCCGCCGGGCTGGGGTCCGTAGAGCAGCGCGGCCCCGCCGCGGATGAATTCGATGCGGTCGACCGTGTCGAGGGGTGGCGTGTAGTACGCTTCGGGGTAGCCGAACTGGTCGGCGTGGATCGGGATACCGTCCTTGAGCACCTGAGTGAACTGCGCGCGGTGGGGCTCCAGCCCGCGGTAACCGATGCTGATAAGGGGGGAAGTCTCCTCACTGAGGATTAGCCCAGGCGCCTCCGCGAGCGCTTGGCGGTAGTTGTTGCCGTTGATCCGGGGCTGGCCGTCGAAGTCGAGGATGGTGGTCTTTTTGCCGGCGTTGATCTTGGCGCCTTGGACGCCAGGGAGGAACGGGCCCTGAACCACGTGATCGAACTCCGCCTCGGCCTCGACCTGGAAGCGGGGCAGCTGGAGCGGAGGCGGCGAAGGCTCTGCAGCGGCAAACAAAGGCGTCGCGACCCAGAGCCAGGCAAGGGTGGGGCGACCCTGCCGGCGGGGGCTGAAAGAAAGCTTAAGTTGGCTAAAAAACTGCAGCACGCAGAGAAAAGCTTGGTTTTAGTCGCTACTGAGAGTCAGTCGCTTTAATCAAGATCGATGGTAATGAGACTTAGTCGCTATTCGTCAAGCGGCAAGCTGAGGGGTGAGTGTGGTCGCGTGGGGCGGGGCCGGGTGGGCCGGCCAAGGTTCCGCTCGACGCGCCCGGTGCGCGGGGCTTAATCCGACGTATGGTCGCTCCCCTCACGGTCCAGTTGGGCGCACGCGCTTATCCAATCCACTTCGGGGATCGGCTGGGGCCAGCGCTGCGGGAGGAACTGGCGCGGCTGACAGCGCAGGGGCGGCGGGTGGCGGTGGTGACGGACGAGGCCGTGCGGGCGGCGCAGGGTGCTTTCATCGCGGAGGTCTTCGGGGCCGCGCCGGTGCTCGCCCTGCCGCCGGGCGAGAGTGCGAAGTCGTTGGCCGGGCTGGAGCGGGTGTTGGCGTTTCTGGCCGCGGAACGCCTGGATCGCGGCGGCGTGGTGGTGGCGTATGGCGGCGGGGTGATCGGCGATCTGGCCGGGTTTGCGGCGGCCGCGTGGCTGCGCGGGGTGGATTTCCTGCAGGTGCCGACGACCCTGCTCGCGATGGTTGATAGTTCCGTGGGCGGGAAGACGGGGATCAATGTCCCGGCCGGCAAGAACCTAGTCGGCGCCTTCCACCAGCCGCGGGCGGTTTACATCGACACGGGCCTGCTGGCGACGCTGCCGGCGCGCGAGTTCGCGGCCGGGATGGCGGAGGTCGTGAAATACGGTCTGCTGGGGGACGCGGCCCTGTTCGCGCGACTGGAGGCGGGTGCGGTGGATCGGTCGAGCGCGGACTTGCCAGACCTGATCCGGCGGTGCTGCGCGTTAAAGGCGCGGATCGTCGAGGCGGACGAGCGGGAGCTGGCGGCGGATGGCGGGCGTGCGCTACTAAACCTAGGCCACACCTTTGGTCACGCGGTCGAGAACGTGGCGGGCTACGGCGAGTACCTGCACGGCGAGGCGGTGGCGATTGGCCTGAGCGCGGCGGCGCGGCTTTCGGTGGATCTCGGGCTGGTGCCGGCGGGCGTGGTGGGCCGGGTGGAGCGAGTGCTCACGGCGCACCGCCTGCCGGTGCGGCTGGCGCGGCCGTTGCCGTGGGCGGAGCTGCTGGCGGCGATGCGGCGGGACAAGAAGGTGCGCGCGGGCGGGTTGCGATTCGTGGTGCTGGCGGCGGTGGGTGAGGCGGCGACGCGGGGCGGGGTGCCGCTGCCGCCGGTCGAGGCGGCGTTCCGCGCGGTAGGGGCGGCCTAGCCGGGCGGGAAACGGCATTGCGCTGCCCGGCGGGCCCTGCTGGGCTGAGCGAAGCATGTCCGCCATCGACGAAGGCATCGTCCGCGAGTACTTCGAGCAGAACGGCTTCCTCGTTCGGCAGGCGCGCAAGTACCAGGTCCAGTCGCGGCGGAAGGCGGCGGAGGAGGAGATCGACCTGATCGTGTTCAATCCGGGGTGGCAGCCCGAGGCGCGGCGCCCGGAGTTTTTTCTGTTTTCGACCGAGCTGCCCTACATCCACCGGGCGATTGTCGCGGTGAAGGGCTGGCATACCAACGTGTTCACGCCCACGATGCTCAAGAGCAGCCCGGAGATCTTCAATTTCCTGCAGCAGGGGGTGCTCAAGGAGGCCGCGCGGCTTTTCCCCTCGGATCTCCCCGGAGCGGATGCGCAGGGGCTGACCAAGATCCTGGTCCTGCCCAGCCTGCCCACCTCGGAACCGTTCCGTTCCCAGAGCGTGGAGATGCTCAAGGCGGCGGGGGTGGACGCGATCCTCTCGTTCCGCGCGATGCTTTTGGATCTGCTTGAGAAGATCGAGATCAACCAGAATTACAGCAAGAGTGATACTCTGCAGGTAATGCGGCTGCTGAAAAATTACGATCTCCTGAAGGATCCCCAGCTGGACCTGTTGTCCGGCGGGGTGCGTCGCACCCGTGCCTGAGATGTCCGGCGCGATTCATCCCACGGCCCTGATCGAGCCTGGTGCGCGCTTAGGCGCGGGCTGCACCGTGATGGCGCATGCCGTCATCACCCGTCACGCCGAGCTGGGCGACGGGGTGGTGGTGCATCCCTTCGCGGTCGTCGGCGGTGATCCCCAGTACCTCAAGTTCGACCCCGCCACGGTGAGCGGCGTGCGCGTGGGCGCCGGGGCGGTGATCCGCGAGCACGCGACCGTGAACCGCTCGATCCACGCGGGCGGTTGGACGACCGTAGGTGCGGGCGCCTGCCTGATGGCGGCAAGCCATGTGGGCCACGACTGCGAGGTGGGCGACCACGTGGTGCTGGCGAACGCGGTGTTGCTGGCGGGGCACGTGGCGGTGGGGGCGCACACCTTTATCGGGGGCGGGGCGGCGGTCCACCAGTTTTGCCGCATTGGCGAGGGCGTGATGGTGGCGGGCCACGCGTCGCTGACCCGGGATGTGCCGCCATTCGCCCTTGTCGCGGAGCGGGACGCGGTGATCGGCCTGAACCTGGTAGGCTTGCGGCGCCGTGGCGTGCCGCGGGCGGCGTTGGTGGAGCTGAAGCGGGCGTTCCAGGAGGTTTACTTCACGCCGGGCAACATTCGGGAGGTGGCGGCGGCGCGGCGGGCGGTCGGGGGCTTCGCGACCGCCGAGGCGCGGCGGTTCCTAGAGTTCTTCGCGGGGGGCCGGCGGAGTTTCGCCCGGGCGCGGCGGGCGGAGGCGGGGGAGGCCGAGTGAGCGCGGTCCGGCCGCTGGCGTTCACGTGCGGGGATCCCGCGGGCGTGGGCCCGGAGATTATTGCCCGTTGGTTAGCGGAACATACCGCCGAGGCGGCCGGGGTGGCGATCATCGGGCCGGCGCGTTGGCTCGCGACCCTGCCGCCGGGAGGCCGGCGCGTGGCCGTCGGGCTGGAGGAATTCGCGGCGGTGCCGGGCCGGCCGACGGGGGAGGGGGCGCTGGTGGCGTGGGCCGCGATGGAGCGGGCCGCGGCCGGGTGCCTCAAGGGTGAGTTCGCGGGGGTCGTGACCGGGCCGGTGAGCAAGGCGGAGCTCGCGCGCATCGGCTACGCGTATCCTGGCCAGACCGAGTTCTTCGCGGCCCGATGGGGTGGCGAGCCCGTGATGGCGTTCTGCGGGGGCAAGCTGCGAGTGGTGCTCGCGACGTGGCACATTCCTCTGCAAGAGGTGCCGCGTCGCCTAGGGACCCACCTGCTGCGCCGGGCGGCGGCGGCTGCGGACACCTTGTGCCGGGCCGAGGGCATCGCCGCTCCCCGGGTCGGCGTGTGCGGCCTGAATCCCCACGCCGGGGAGGAGGGCCTGCTGGGCCACGAGGAGCGCGATCTTCTTGACCCGGCGCTGGACCACCTCCGCGCCGAGTTCCCGGGGCTCTCGCGCTGCCAGCCGGGCGACACTCTCTTTGCTCGGGCCCTGCGGGGGGAGTTTGATGCGGTGATCGCGCTGTACCACGACCAAGGCCTCGCGCCGCTGAAGCTGATCGATTTCGACGAAGCGGTAAACGTGACCCTCGGCCTGCCCCACGTGCGGACCAGCCCCGACCACGGCACGGCGTTTGGCATCGCGGGCCAGGGGCGGGCCCGGGGCACCAGCTTCACCAACGCGGTGACTGTCGCCCGGCGCCTGCTGGCGGGCCGGGCAGTAGGAGTCGGCGGCTGACTTCCCTGTGCCGGATTTGTGAGAAAAGCGGCGGGCGGGTTTCCGCTGGCGGCGCCGCGCGGGGCGGGAAGGGTGGGGCGCGTAACCCCTCCGCCGATGACCATTTTCCTCGCTGCCCTCCTCGTGTTGTCCGTTGCCGCCGTGGTGCTCACCTGCCGGGCCGTGGCGGACGCCCCCGAGGGCTTCGAGGATGCGGCTGGGTTCCACGCGCTGGTGCCGGTGGCGCCCCGCGGCGCGGCGAGGTTGCCGGCCGGGTCCTACGCGGACCGCGCGGCCTGAGCTGGGCCGATTCCCGCGGCCCGCGCGGGGCCGGGCGATGGCAATTGTTTAGAAACTGTCAAAGGCCGCGCCCCGGGGCGTTCCCGCTGGCGGCGGCGCGGGGCGGGCGCATCTAGAGGGAAGCTGCAACGCTTCCGTCTATGACAACGCTCATCTCCTCCCTTGCTGGTCCTCGCGGCCGCCGCCGCGGTGGTGACGTATTTCGCGGTGACCCGCGCGCGGGACGGGTGCGAGGACGACCACGGCTTCCACGCCGGTCCCGCCCGCCACCGCCGGGCCGGTTCCCGGCCGCATCCCCGGTCCGCCCGTTCCCGTCGCCACCGTTGGCCGGCCGCGGCCTGAGCCGGTCCGTTTGACGGGGACGGGCTCCGTCAGCCGGTGGGGATTGACCTTGCCCGCTGGACGCGGCACGGCTGGGTCCGCCGGTCGTGGTGGCCGGTGCCCCCGCCCCGATGCCCCTTACCCCTGTTCGTCTCGCCTGCCTGCTGGGCTGCGTCCCGGCCCTTGCCTGGGCCGCCGCGCCCGCGCCCGCGGCGCCGCCCGTCGAGCTGAGCCCGTTCGTCGTCAGCACCAGCACCGACGTGGGCTATGCCGCCGAGAACACCCTTGCCGGCAGCCGGTTGAACACCCGCCTGCGTGACACCGCGGGCTCGGTCGCGGTGTTCACCCGGGAGTTCCTCGATGACCTCGCGATCACCGATCTCCGGGAGCTGATGGAGTACACCGTGAACGGCGAGATGGACACCAACTCGCAGGGCGCGAGTTCGGAGCAGAACCGCATCATCGGCGGGCACGCGTTGACCGCGGGCGTGCAGAGCCGGGGGCTGATCGCGGGGTTGGGGATGGATTACTTCCCCAGCATCACCCCGCCGGATCCCTATCGCGTGGGGCGGTTCGAGGATGCCCGCGGGCCCAACAGCATCCTCTTCGGCATCGGTTCCCCCGGCGGCCTGCTCAACCAGACCTCGAAGGTCGCCGAGACCCACCGGCACAGCGGCGCGATCCGCCTCAGCGCGGGCTCGTGGAGCCGCCAGCGCGCCGAGCTGGACGTGAACCGGGTGCTGGCCAAGGACCGCCTCGCCGTCGCGCTCTCGGCCCTGCACCAGGACAGCGGGGGCTGGCGCGCGTTCGATTTCCAGGACAAGCGGCGGCTCTTCGGCTCCGTGGTGTGGCGTCCGCGCCGGAACCTCACCCTGACCGCGATGGGCGAGACCGGCCGGGACAAGAACGCGGTGATCCGCTCGTTCTCGGATATGGAGCAGGTGCTCGCGTGGTACGACAACCGGCAGGCGCGGGGGGTGAACGCCGTCACCTTCACCCCGGCGCTGGTGGCGCCCACCGCGGCGATGCAGGCCCTGGGGGTCACGGGCCGCGACGGCACCCGGGGCGGCCTGAACCGGCGGGCCGTGTTCATCGAGAACAACGGGGCCGTGTTCGACGCGATCGGCACCTTCCTCTCGGGCAGTTACAACTCCTCCGCGGTGCGCTCGCCGGACGGCACGCCCGGGGTCACGGCCGGCGTGATGCGGATCCGCGACCCGGCGCTGTACCCGCTCAATGGCAACGGGGCCGGCCCGGGGATGTACCGCGACCAGACCCTCAGCAACCACACGCTGACCCTCGACTGGCAGCCGGTGCGGGGGCTCATTTTGAACCTGGCCCAGAACTACCAGCGCACGCTGGCCGAGGTGAACCTGATGAACGGCAACAGCCCCCTGCTGCGCGGCGACCCCAACCGCACGCTCGGCATCGACGGCCCGCCGAACCCCTACGCCGGCCGCCTGTATTTCGACGGCAGCTGGACCCGGGATGTCCACTCTGGCGAGACCCGTGAGAACCGGCTCTCCGCCTCCTACACTTGGGAGCCGCGCTGGCGCTGGCTCCGGCGCCACCGCCTCGCCGGCGCGCGGTCGCGCACGGATGTGACGGACATCCGCGCCAATTCCTGGCTCGTGCTGGCGGGCCGCCCCTACAACGCGGACGCCTCCAGCGTGAACAACCGGATCACCGTGCGCCATTACCTGACCGAGGGCGATTTCGGCACCTACCGCGCGGGCGACTGGCGCCGCCTGCCGGCGACCGTGAACTTCGACGGCCGGAGCTTCGGCACGGCCTACGCCAACGTGGCCGCGGGCGGGGCGGACAACGGCGGGATGATACAGCGCATCGATTCCACGCTCGGCGCGGCGCAAAGCTTCTTCTGGGACGGCCGCATCGTCACGACCTACGGCTTCCGCGATGACCAGGTGCGCAACACCCAGCTCGCCTACCGCAATGATCCCGTGCGCGGCGACGTCGTGGACCCGGATCCGGCGAAGGGCACGGTCAACCGGATGGAGGGCCGCACTCGCACCGCGGGGATCGTGTTCCACGTCACCGACTGGCTTTCGGCGATCGCCAACCGCTCGTCCAACGTGGGCGTGCCGCCGCTGGCGCGGACCACCTTCCCGGAGGGCAACCTCGCCCCGTTGTCGAAGGGGCGCGGCGAGGACTACGGGCTCGGGTTCGACCTCCTGCAGGGCCGCCTCAACGCCCGGCTGGTGTATTTCGAGGGCAGCGAGCGCGGGCGGGTCACGGCCCCGGTCGCGAACCTCCTCCGCGACCGCAACGTGCGGGTGATGCAGGCGTTCGAGGGCGTGCTGGTCGGCCCGGGCCGCCCGTACACGGCCGCGCAGTGGGAGCCGATCCGCCGGGCCAATACCCCGCCGGTGAACTCGATCTCGAACGACTTCGACGCCGAGGGCTACGAGGCGCGGCTCACCGCCAACCTCACGCGGCAGTGGCGGCTGGTCGTCAATTACTCGTACACCGATTCCGGCCGCGTCGGCCTCGCCCAGGAGGCGATCGACTGGTACGGGCTGCGGCCGTCGGACCCGGTGACGCTCATCCAGGGGGTGACGCAGGATGCCGCCGGCCGTTACCGGGTCGACCCGGCGGCGTACGCCCCCGAGGGGGCCGTCGCGCGCTGGATCAGCCTGGCGCGGCAGAGTCCCGCGGCGGACCCGGGCACGCTGACGACCTCGACCGGCGTGACCCTCGCGCAGGAGATCTTCGACCTGGTGGAGACGCTGAATGACGAGAAGGAGGCGCAGCAGAAGCGCTGGGGGGTGCGGCCGCACAAGGTCAGCTTCTTCTCCGCCTACGATTTCCGCGCGGGCCGGCTGGCCGGGTTGACCGTTGGCGGTGGGTGGCGTTGGCGGAGCGCCAACGTGATCGGCGCGGACGCGGCCGGGCGGGAGATCACGGGCCGGGTGCTCACGGCGGTGGACCTGCTGTTCGCCTACTCGCTGCGGGTGCCCGGCGCGCCCGGGCGCCTGCGCCTGCAGCTGAACGTGAGCAACGCGCTCGACCGCGGGGGCATCGTCCCGTCGCGCCTCGCCACGGGGGTCGCGGCGCCGGACGGGTTCCAGGTGCCGGGCGGGCGGGGGCTTGGTTACACGCGCTTCGATCTGATCCAGCCGCGCGAGCTCCGGTTCACCACCACCTATTCCTTCTGAAGCGCGGCCGCCGCGGGCGGCCGGGGCAGGTTGGGCGGCGGTTCGCGCGGGATCCAGCAGCTGAAGCGCGAGCCGCGGCCGAGCTCGCTCGCGAGCGTGAGGTCGCCGCCCATCGCCTGCACCAGCCGGCGGCAGATGCTGAGGCCGAGGCCGGTTCCGGCCTGCGACATCACCTGGTTGGTCTCGAGCTGCACGAAGGGCTCGAAGATCGCCTCCCGCCGGTCCGCGGGGATGCCCGGGCCCTGATCGGTCACGTGGAACCAGAGTCGCGCCTCGTCCCCCGCGAAGACGACCTGGCTGGCGATCTCGACCGTGGGACCATTGGTGAACTTCACCGCGTTGCCGGCGAGGTTGAGCAGCACCTGGCGCAGCCGCGGCACGTCGCCGCTCCATTCCAGGTCCGGCGGATGCCCGGGCGCGACCCGCAGCTCGAGGTTGGCTTTGCGCGCCGCCGGCTCGAGGATCGCGGCCACGTCCCCAAGGATGTCCGCGGGCCGGAAGCGCGTTACCTCGAGGTGGATCACCCCCGACTCGAGCTTGGAGTAGTCGAGCACGTCCGAGATGACGCCCATCAGGACCTGGCTGGACTTCTCCAGCGTGGACAGGGTGCGCTCGACGACGTCGTTGCGGTCCTTCCAGCCCATCCGCAGCAGGCGGGTGCCGGTGATGATGGAGGTGAGCGGGGTGCGCAGCTCGTGGGTGACGGTCGCGAGGAAGGCGCCCTTGGCGCGGTCGGCGGACCTGGCGGCCAGCATCACCTGCTCGAGCTCGCGCGTGCGCTCCTGCACGCGGGATTCGAGTTCCCGGAGGAGCTGCTCGCGCTTGCGGGTCTCGGAGTCGAGGCGGCGGGCCATCTCGGCGAGGCGGCGCATGACGTCGCGGAACTCCAGCGGGAGGCGCCGCAGCCGGGAGGAGTCCTCGAGGAGCGCGCCGTGGCCGGAGGGGGCGAGGGAGAACTGGATCAGGGCCTGCCAGCCGGCGAGCAGGTCGCGGACGGACCAGGTGGCGAAGAGCGAGGCGATGAACGCGGTGGCGAGCGCGAACAGCAGGATCCAGCCGTAGACGTTGAGCACCGGGCGGATCACGTCGCGCCACGCGCCCGCCACGGCGAGGCCCTCGAGGGCGATCAGGAGGGCGGAGAAGGGCTGCTGCCACTTCGCGGTGAGCGTGGCCGTGCCCGCCGCCAGCACGGCCAGCGCGGCGTACGGGCCCACCAGCCGGACCCCGACGAGGTAAAACATCGTCCCGAGCACCAGCGAATGCCCGAAGAAGACGCCAGGGGCGAACCAGTCGGCATAGGCGGCGAGGCCGCAGAGCACCGCCGTGAGCGGGAGGTCTCGGCCCCACGACCAACGCTCGGTCTCCGGTGCGCTCATCGGCGGGGCGGAGGGGT
>VHCI01000087.1 GCA_016871775.1 Verrucomicrobiota bacterium
CTCCGGTCAGGCCCGCCGAGCCGGGCCTTCCCTCCGCCAGGGATGGACAACCAGCGTCAGTCGTATCAACCTCAACCCATCACCCAGACCGAACTTAGGGGTGGCTCGAAAATCCGTACCCCGTCACCGCCAAACCCACCACATCAACCAGCGTCTCAGACTGACATCAAAGGTGGAGCAGTTCCGGCGTCCCTCTCACAGGGTCGGGAAGCAAACAGAACTGGCAGGAATCTGGCAGGACTAAACCACCTCTCCTCTGTAAAGGTGGCGGAGAGAGAGGGATTCGAACCCTCGGTAGGGATTTAAACCCCTACAACGCTTTAGCAAAGCGCCGCTTTCGACCACTCAGCCATCTCTCCGGTCACGGAAGACCAGAGAGCAATCGGCGGGCCGCCAAAGTGCAAGGCCGATTTCCGGCTAGCCCTCGTCGCCCATCTGCTCGAGCTCGTCGCGGCACTCCGCGATCACCCGTAGCCAGATCTCGCGCAGATCGAAGACGCGCGGCAGGGCCATCTCCCGCCACGCCGCCGCGCAGCCTGCGGCGAGCGCCGGCGTCTGCATCTCCGCGAGCAGGCCGTTCAAGGTCGCGAGGGAGCGCTTGAAGAGGGTCACCGCCAAGGCGTAATCCCCGAAATCGAGCGCGTGGATCGCCTCGATCGCCTCCGCCTCACCCCGGTGCAGGCGCACCAGCAGCCGCACCGCGTTGGCCTGGGGCACGTGGCGCGGCTCGGCGGCCAGATTCTCCCAAGGGCGGGTCAGGCTCAGGTAGAGTGCACGGGTCGCGATGTAGATCGGGTTCTTGTGGAGGGTGTAGATTTCGTCATCGACGTCGGCCGGCTCCTCGCTCCCTTCACCGCCCTCCTCGGAGGTCCAGTCTTCGGCGCCCCAGTCCATCCGTTCGGCGACGTGATCGATGCGGTCCGGGCGCTCGCCGGCCTCTTCGTAGAGGCGAAGGTAGCGGATCACGGCGCCCTCTTGGCCGCGAAGGTAGCGTTCCCAATCGAACTCGTTCCAAGCGAGCTCGCCGCGTTCTTCCCAGTGCTCGTCGCCCGTTTCGCCGGAGTCGGAGTTGCTCATCGCTGGTGGACCGTCGGTGCGGAGGCAGGCAGATGCAAACCAAAAGGCGGTAAGTTTGCGGGTTGAATCCAGGCAGGCAGGTTTTACGGTGTCAGAATGGTGGAGGTCCTTCACGAAATGGTGCACTACACGGGCCACGTGCAGGGCGTGGGTTTCCGGCACGCGGTGCTGCAGGTGGCGCGTGAGTTTGAGGTGGCCGGCTTCGTGCAGAACCTGGCGGATGGCCGGGTGCGCCTCGAAGCCGAGGGCGAGGCTGGGGCGCTGGAGGCGTTTCTCGCCGCGGTGGGCGAACGGATGCACGGCCACATCCGGAAGATGGAGCGGTCCGCGGCGCGCCGGGCGCCGCAGTTCAGCGGCTTCGTTATCCGCTAGGTGGAGGGGGCCGCTCCAGTCCTAGCGGTGGCGCCCGCGCTAGAGGCGCGCGGGCTGGTCAAGGATTTTCCGGTGGGGCTGCGCGGGGTGAGGTTGCGCGCGGTCGACCACCTCGATCTCACGGTTCGCGCGGGGGTAATCTACGGGCTGCTGGGGCCCAACGGCTCGGGCAAGAGCACGACGATCAAGGCGCTGCTGGGGCTGGTGCTGCCGTCCGCTGGCGAGTGCCGGATCTTCGGCCGGCCGAGCGGGGAGGTCGCCGCGCGGCGAGACGTGGGTTACCTGCCGGAGGCGCCGTACTTTTACCGGCACCTGACCGGGCGGGAGCTGGTGGGCTTTTACGGGCGGCTGTGCGGGCTGGGGCGGCGGGAACTCGCCGGGCGAGTGGAAACGGTGGTGGCGCAGGTGGGGATGACTGCGGCGGCTGACCGCGCGGTGGAGACCTATTCCAAGGGGATGCTGCAGCGGATCGGGTTGGCGCAGGCGCTGGTGCACGATCCGCGGCTGCTGATTCTCGATGAGCCGACGGCGGGGGTCGACCCGGTGGGCTCGGCGGCGATGGCGGACCTGATCCGCGGCCTGCGCGATGCGGGTAAGACGGTGCTGCTCACCTCGCATCTGCTGGGCCAGATGGAGGCGCTGTGCGACCGGGTGGCGATCTTGGCCGGGGGGCGCCTGGTTGCCGAGGGCACGGTGGCGGATTTGGCGGGGGGCACGGGTCGGCAGCAGCTGGAGGTGGACCGCTTGGATGAGGCGCAGGTCACGGAGTTGCGGGCGTGGCTGGCGGCGCGGGGGCGGGGGCTGCACGGCGTGGCGGCGGCAGGGCGGGGATTGGATGCGGTTTTTCTGGAGCGGGTGGGGCGGGGCAAAGGGGAGGGCACGGAAGCGTGAACGGCGCGCCGTTCTCGTTCCTCCGGCTGGGCTTGGTCGCGCAGAACACCCTGCGGGAGGCGGTGCGGCAGCGCCTGCTGCACCTGTTTGTGGGGCTGGCGCTGGCGCTAGTGCTCGGGGCGCGGGGCCTGCAGGATTTCAATTTCGGGGCGCCGGAGCTGAAGTTCATCGCGGACTGCGGTTTTGGCGCGATGACCCTCTTTGGTTCGACCCTGACCATCGCGGCCACGGCGCAGCTGTTCTTCAGTGAGATCGAGAACCGCACCGCGCTGACCCTGCTGGCGAAGCCGGTGTGGCGGGCGGAGTTTCTGTTGGGCAAGCTGGTGGGCGTAGCCCTGCTCACGGCGCTGTTCTGCGCCTTGCTGACGGGGCTGCTGGCGGCGGTCCTCTGGGTGCGAGAGGGCGAACTGATGGCGCTCGATCCGGAGGGTTTTCGCGGGGGAAGGGCGGTGAGTTACGCGATGGTGGCGCTGGGCGGCTGGCTGCAGTGGCTGCGGCTGGTGGTGCTGGCCGCCTTCACCCTGCTGGTGGCGAGTTTCGCGCGGACCCAGGTCTTCGCGGTCGTCTGCGGCTTCGGGGTGCTTGTCATCTGTCACCTGCAGCATCTGGCGCAGGAGGCCTACACGCGCGCCGGATCGGCGGTTGGGGCAGCGCTGGGTGGACTGTTCGGCGGGATGTTCCCGAACTTCCAGATGCTGAGCTTGGCGGACTCCCTGGCGGCCGCGGACCTGCCGGCGCCGGGGACGTGGTTGCGGTTGACGGCCTACGGGTTGGGGTGGGCCCTGGCGGCAGGGCTGCTGGCGATCCTGAGTTTCCGGCGCCGTGAAATCTAGGCTCGGGCTCGCGCTGCTGGTTTGCGCCGGACTCGCGCTGGCGGGGCAGGTGCTAGATCCTTTGGTGGCGGAGGCGCGGCGGCAGCGCCGGGAGCGGGAGCCGTCCCTGCGGCTGGAACCGGGGGTGGCGGTGGCGGGGCAGGGGGTGACCTTGGCGCTGCTGGGTGGATTCCGGGCCCTGGTGGCAGACGCGGCGTGGATCCAGATGTACGCGCGCTGGGAGCGCCGGGATCTGGCGGGGACGGAGGCGTTCGCGCGCTTGGTCACGACGGTCGACCCGCGGCCGGTCTACTTCTGGCTGAATGCCGCGAGGATCCTGGCGTACGATTTCCCGGCGTGGCGGATCGAGTCGGCGGGGGGCTACGAGGCGGTGCCGGCGGCGGCGCAGCGCGCGGTCAACGACGCGCAGGCGGCGGAGGCGCTGGAGTTGCTGGCCGCGGCGCGGCGGCGTCACCCCGAGAGCGTCGACCTCTGGGTGGAGGAGGCGAACATCCACCTGAACCGGCGGGGGGATCCGCTGGCGGCGGCGGCGGCGTACCGGGAGGCGTGGGCGCGGCCGCGGGCGCCGTTCTACGTGGCGCGGCTGCGGGCGGAGGTGTTGCGGCGGGCGGGCCGGCGGGCGGAGGCCCTCGTGTGGCTGCGGGAGATCCATCCGGCGCTGCCGGCGGGGGATCCAGGCGCCGGCGCGGAACTGGTGCTGCAGCGGATCCGGGAACTCGAGGCGGAGCTGGGCGTGTCGGTCGGGGAGGCCTATCGACCGGAATGATGAAAGCGTTGCAGCGCGGCTGAACACTCCACCAGATGGGCGGCGCCGCCGATGAAGATCCTGACCCTCCAATTTGCTCTCGTTCTGGTGGCGCTGTGGTTTCCGCGAAACGCCCTGCGCGCGG
Source organism: Verrucomicrobiota bacterium (assembly GCA_016871775.1). Classification (GTDB taxonomy): domain Bacteria; phylum Verrucomicrobiota; class Verrucomicrobiia; order Opitutales; family Opitutaceae; genus ER46. The sequence continues at coordinate 4,064 of VHCI01000087.1, forward strand.
GCGGATCCCTGTTGCGGCGCAAGCGGCGGCGTTCCGGCGGCAGCCAGCGGATTCTGGAGCCGTGGAAGGACCGTGAGCCGGGCGACCCGCGGATCGTGCCGGCGGTGGAGTTCCGTAAGCCGCGCAATTACCTCGATCTCGTGCGGGCCGGGGCGGGCGGGGTGGCTTTGTGGGGCGGTTTTGAGGTGCCGCCGGCCCTGGCCGCGGATCCCGCCGCGGGCGGGAGGATGGCGCTCGCAGTGCTGGGGCTGAAGTTCCTGATCACGCTGCTGGCGGTGGTGATCCAGTCGATCCGCTACGAGAAGGTGAAGGTGTCGTTTTTCCCCCCGATCTTCTTTCTGAGCGGGCTGGCGGTCGGAGTGGTGGGGTATCAGTCGGCGGCGTTCGCTTTTATCGGCATCTGGGTGGTGAACGCGGTCATCAGCAACGCGCAGGGTTTCCTTTCGGTTTACGCGCTCCTGCTGCTGGGATTCGACCGCCTGTTCAAGGGCGCTCTTAGTATTCCTGCGGTCGTGATAGGGCTGGCGGCCTTTTCCCCGGTGCTGCTCAGCTTGATGGTGCGTCGGCCGCTGATGATCTTCACCCGCCGGGGGAGCCGGGACCAGTGAGCGGCTCCGGTCTGGCCCTTTGGTGGGAGGCCGCCCGGCCGCGGACCTTGCCGGCGGCGTTGGCGCCGGTCGCGGTGGGCTCCGGCCTCGCGGCGCACGAAGGGCGTCTCCAGCCGGCCGCCGCGCTGCTGTGCCTCGGGTTCGCCGGGCTCGTGCAGGTGGGCACCAATTATGTGAACGACTACGCGGACCACTGGCGAGGTGCGGATACGGCGGAGCGAGTCGGGCCGCGGCGGGCGGTGGCCGCGGGGCTGATCAGTCCGGCCGCGATGCGTCGCGCGGCCGTCCTGACCTTCGTGCTGGCGTTCGCCACCGGGCTCGGGCTCGTCGCGTGGGGCGGCCCCTGGCTGCTGGTGATCGGGGTGGCGAGCATCCTGAGCGGTGCCGCCTACACCAGCGGCCCGTATCCGCTGGCCTACCACGGGTTGGGCGACCTGTTCGTATTCCTTTTCTTCGGGCTGGTGGCGGTCGGCGGCACGGTCTTGGTCCAGACCGGGGTCTGGGGTTGGCCTGCGTTCTGGGCGGGAGTGCCGGTGGGCCTGCTTGCGGCGAACATTCTGGTCGTGAATAATTACCGGGATGTCGCGACTGACGCGAGGGCGGGCAAGCGCACGTTGGTCGTGCGCTGGGGGAGGCGGGCCGCGCGGATTCAGTTCGCGCTTTCCGCAGCGGTAGCCTTTGCGGTGCCGGTGGGCTTCTGGCTGGCGGGGTACGGGCCGAGCGTGCTCCTGCCGGTGATACTGGCCCCGGCAGCGTTCCTTCACGGACGCCGGCTGGCGCGGACGAGCGACCCAATGGAGTTGATCGCGTTGCTGGGCGCGGCCGGGCGTTTGCTCGCCGGGTTCGGGTTGCTTTTCGCGGCGGGGTTGGCGGCCTGATTTTGGCCCGCCGGCAGGGGCTCAGCCCACGTGGGCCGCGAGCTTCGCCTTGAGGTTGGCCTTCGAGGTCATCCCGACGATCGTCTCGACCGCTTGGCCGCCCTTGAACAGAATCATCGTGGGGATGGCGCGGATGCCGTGCTGCGCGGCCACGGCGTCGTGGTCATCGATGTTCACCTTCCCGATGGCCACCTTGCCGGCCATTTCCGTGGCGAGCTCGTCGAGGATGGGCGCGATCGCCTTGCAGGGGCCGCACCAGGGGGCCCAGAAATCGACGAGCACGGGCGTGGTGCCCGAGGCGGCGACGACGGCGGCGAAGGATTCGGTGGTGAGGTGGGCGACTTGGGCGGACATACGTTCAGCGGTTGAGGAAGAGGAGGAGGGTGAAGAGGAGCGAGGTGGCGGCGGCGACCCCGCAGAGGCCCACCAACCACGAGGGGCAGGCTTCCGGCTCCGCGGCGAGGCGGTCGGGGGAGTTGGGGGTGGTCCCTTTCAAGTCAGCCGGGCCGGGACTTTTCTATGATTTCGCCGAGCTCGCGCGGGTCGACGGTCTCGAGCGGCTTTGAGCGTCGCTTCAGCTCCTCGAAGGTCTTGAGCATCGTCTCCGTCATCGCCTCGTGGGTTTCCTGCGAGCCGCCGACGAGCGCAAACTTCTCCCCGGTGGTGATGCGCTTGTGGCCGTCCCCGTGGTCGAGCCCCACCCCGAGAATGCTGCTGATCCGGGGGCGCTGGGCGGGACGGGGACGTTGCGGCTTTTTGTTCACGCGGTCACCGTGGGTGGGTTCGGAGAGGTTTCAAGTGGGTTTTCGAGCGCGGGATCAGCCGCGGCGGCGGTCTTCGCCGCAGGCGCGGCCGCCTCGGGTGCGGTAACCTCCGGCTCGAGCACGAGCGGTGCGGGCGGCTGGTCAGTCACCGGCTCCAGCAGGATGTCGGCGAAAGCCTCGTCCTGGCGGACGCGCACCTTCCGGATGCGGGTGAGCTCGAGCATCGCGAGGAAGGTCGCAACGAGGCGGCGCAGCGTCGTGCCTTCCGGGAACAGCTGCGTGAAGGTGATCGCACTGCTGGCGGGGAGGCGCGCCAGCAGCCATTCCATCTGGTCGGCCACCGTGACCACCTCGTCGTGGATTTCGCCCACGACCAGCTTCTCGGCGAGGCGGCGGAGGACGGTGGTGAAGGTGTTCCAAAGCTCGATGCGGTCGACCTGCCGGAGGCGGCGCGCGGTCTCTAGGCCGCTGGCGGCGGGCACGAGCCTTGGCAGGTAACCCTCGCGCGTCTCGATGAGGCCGGCGAGGTCTCCGGCCGCGTCCTTGAATTTCCGGTATTGGATGAGCTGGTGGACGAGTTCCCACCGGGGATCGACCTCCTCGTCCTCCGCGTTCGGATCGACCGCGTGCTGGCCCTTGGGGAGCAGGAGCCGGCTTTTGATCTCCATCAAGGTGGCGGCCATCACGAAGAATTCCCCGGCCACGTCGAGGTCCAGCCGCTGCATCGCGTGGAGGGCGGCGATGAACTGGCGGGTAACCGACTCGATCGGGATGTCGTAGATATCCAGCTCGTTCTTCCGGATGAGGAAGAGCAGCAGGTCGAGCGGGCCCTCGAAGACCTGGAGCTTGATGCGGTAATCGGAGTCGGGAACCACGCGGGGATGGTTGGAGCGGGGGGGGCTGCCGCAAGGGAATTCAGCCCCGACGCAGGGCGGCCACGAAAAATCCGTCCGTGTCGTGGCGCGCGGGCCAGATGGTCAGGCCGCCCTCCGCGGGCGTGAAGTGGAAGTCTGTCGCAAGCGGTTGCGGGGTGAAGGCGCGATGCTCCTGAAGAAACCCGGTGACAACGGCGGCATTCTCGCTTTGGGCGAGGGAGCAGGTGGCGTAGACGAGGAGTCCGCCGGGCCGGACGCGCGGGGCCAGCTGGCGGAGGAGCTCCGCCTGCCGCGCGGCAGCGCGGGCGAGGTGCTCGGGACGCGTGACCCATTTCAAGTGCGGGGCGCGCCGCCACGTGCCGGTGCCGCTGCAGGGGGCGTCCAAGAGCACCCCATCGTAGGCGGTGCGGGAGGGGCGCCTCGTGATGCGAACGTTCGCGAGACCAGCGCGGGTGGCGCGCTCGCGCAACTCGGCCAAGGCCGCGGGGCGGATGTCCGTGGCCTCGACCGAGCCGGCAGAGCCGAGCAGGCGGGCGAGTTGGAGGGACTTGCCGCCGGCGCCCGCGCAGGCGTCGAGCCAGTGGCCGCCAGGCGCAAGGCCGATGCTCGTGAGCAGGAGCTGGGAACCGAGGTCCTGCACCTCAAGCTGGCCGGTGCGCCAGGCCTCGGTCGTGGTCAGGTCCGCCTCCGCCTCGAGCCGGAGGGCATCGGCGAGGATGGGGGAAGGGGAGAACGGCCAGCCGCGGGCGCGGAGTTCAGCGTGGACGGAGACCGGGTCGGCGGTTTGCAGGCGCACCCAGAGTGGCGCGCGGCGAGCTTGGGCGGCGGCCTCCTCCGGCGTGAACAGGGCAGGTGCCTCCGGGCGGAACCAGGCGGGCAGCAGTTCACTGGGATCCCTCGCGGGTGGTTCGCCGGTGGCCCAGGCGGCGCGGAAGGCGGTGGTGGCGGGAATCGCGGCGGAGAGCCAGGCGGCGCGGCGCAGCGCCTCGTCGGGGTCCGTCGCGAGGCAGGGCTCGATCCAAGGCAGGTGGCGGAGGGTGGTGTAGATCAGTTCCCGGTAGAGGCGGCGGTCGCGGGAGCCGCAGCCGGGGCGGGCGGCAAGGAGGCGCTGGAGGCGCGCGGGCAGGGCGAAGTCGCCCCGCCAGTGCGGCTGGAGGGCACGGGCGAGCTCGAGGTAGACCCGGCCCTGGCTGGCGGCGATGCCCACGGCGCTCAGAAGCGCAGGGCGTCGACGCGGAGGTCGAAGCCGAAGCTGCTCTCGCGTTTGCGGCCCGCGTAGACGCTCACGGAGCTGGTGACGAGCCAGGTGTTGGCCACGGCGAAGGCGAGGCCGTAGGTCTGCTCGTTGAAGCGGCGGCGGCGGGCGTCGTACTGAAGTCGGGTGATGAACTCGAGCCCCTCGCGCAGGCGGGCGCGCCCGTCGACCGCATAATCCTCCAGTTCTCGGCGCAGGAAATTGTTGCCCCAGCGGAGGGACCAGCGGTCACCCTCGCGCAGGGTGATCCCGGTGTTGAATTCGCGCAGGCCGTCCCCGCGGGCGGACCAGACCTGAAGCGCGTCGAGTTCCAGCCAGGGGGCCGGGCGGGTGGAGAGTTCCGTGTGGACGGCGGCGAAGCGGCCCTCCGGGGGGCGCGGGCCCACCGTGAGGTCGCCGGCTAGGTCGAGGCGCAGGAGCTCGCGGACGCCCTCGGCGGGATCGCGGGTCTGAAGAAGATTGCCGAGGCCGAGGCGAAACGTGCGGGTGGCACGCAGGTCGTCGAGGTGGCGGGTCTCGCCAAGCCCGAGGGGCGGCAGGTAGGTGCTGAAGGCCTGCCGGTCGATGCGGGGAATCAGGCCGCGCCCGCGGTCGGCGCCGGGGAAGTGGCGGTAGGAGAGGCGTGGCGTGAGCAGGTGGCGTAGACCTTCGATCTTCCAGATGGGATCGCGAACGTCAAAGGTCCCGCTCAGGCGCAGGGCGGCATCGAAGCCGGCCTCGCCGAGCAGGCGCAGCTGGTTGCCGGGCCGGTCCTCGCCGCGACGGAGGTTGGTGTAGTGGGTGAGCCGGCCGCCGGCGACCGGCGTGAAGGAGAACCACGGGGCGGGGGCCCAAGGTCGGGAGAGACCGTAGTAGGCGTCGAGGCGGTCGGCCGCGAGGCGCGGGCCGCCGCCCGGGGGATCCTCGCGGAGGCGCGCGAAGGAAGCCTCGCCGCGCTGCCACACGCCAAGGGCGAGGGGAGTGGGGAGGGCGTCGAAGCGGAGTTCCGGCCGGCGCTCTTGCACCGCGTGGAACCGGTTCGGTTGCAGCCGCGTAAGAAACGTGAGGAAGGAGTTGGGGCCCGGGTGCGCGATCTCGACGAAGGAGTCGGGCACCTGCACGGGCAAGAAGGCGCGCGGCCGGAAGTCGCGGAGCACCTCGGAGTCGGACCACCAGTTCAACTGGGCGGCGATGGTCGTGCCGCTCGGGATACGCTGCCGGTGTTCCCACGCGAGGAGTCCGCGGTCGGCGTTGATGGGGCGGCCGAGGAGATCCGTCAGGCGGTCCCCGTGGTCCCGGATGTAGCCCGAGCTGAGGTTGCCGCTCCAGCGGTCGTCCGGGGATGGGTCCGCGTACCGGGCGACGGGTCCGATCATCACCCCGCGGGAGGTGTAGAGCCCGAGTTCGCCGCCGAGACCGAGATCGGGCCGGACCGGGAGGAGGGCGCGGGCCTCCCCGAACAGGCCGAGCGAACGGCGGAAACCACCCCCGAGACCGAGCGAGAGGGGCAACGGCTGGTCAAGGTCGTAGCGGGCGCCGCGCAGCGCGAACGGACGGAAGTCGCCGACGCCGAGAGCCGCGCCGGCGGTGCGGATCCCCTTGCCGGGCAGCACCACGAGTTCGGCCGCGGTGAGGGTGGGTCGCCAGGGACCGGGCTCGCCGAGGGAGACCTGGGCGCCGCGCAGGGTGACCTCCGCGCGGGTGCCCGCGGCCTCGTTGGCGGTGGCGAAGTACGGCGGCGAACCGAGGCGGACCTCGCGGGCCTCGAAGCGGCCATCGCGGCGTCGGAGGGTCAGCTCCTTGGCCAGCAGGCGGGCGCCGGTCAACGTCAGCACCACTCGGCCGCGGGCGTGGAAGGTGTCGGTCTCACCCTCGAGGCGGATCTCATCGGCCGCGAGCTGGAAGCCGTCGCCGGTGACGCGGGCGTTGCCGCGGTAGACGAGATTGCCGCCGGTGCTGAGGCCGAGGTCGAGCGTGTCGCCGGAGAGCTCGACGGGGGGCGGCGTCGCGGCCGGCGCGGCGGGGGCGGCGCAGAGCAGGGCGAGGAGGAGCGGCAGGCGGCGAGGCACGGGCGGAGGAAACGGTCGGGGGGGCGGCGGGGCAAGCCCGTGCCGGGCGCGTCACGCGGGCTCGCCTCCGGGGGGCGCGGCCACCATGGTCGAGGGGTGGTTCTGGACGATTCCGAGTTTTCCGCGCTCCTTGGCGCGCGCCACGCGGCGCCGCACGGCGTGTTGGGCATGCATCCGCACAGGCGCGGCCGCGTCCGCGGGGTCGTGGTGCGAGCGTTCCTGAGGGATGCGGAGTCGTGTGAGCTGGTCGAGGTCGACGCGCGGCCCGCCCGGTCGCACCCGATGGCGCGGGTAGCGTCGGAGGGGTTGTTCGAGGTGTTCCTGCCGCGGCGGACCGAGGTTTTCCGTTATCAGTTGCGGGTGCGGCGCCACAACGGCGAGCTGCGCCAGTTCTCGGATCCGTATTCCTTCCTGCCCACCCTCGATGCGCAGGACCTATACCTGTTCAACGAGGGCAACGAGCACCGGGCCTTCGACAAGCTGGGGGCGCATCTGCGCGCTCCCGGCGGCGTCCCGGGGGTGGCGTTCGCGGTGTGGGCCCCAGCGGCGGCGCGGGTGTCTGTCGTGGGGACCTTCAACGGTTGGGACGGCCGCTACCACCCGATGAGGCCGCTGGGTTCCTCGGGGGTGTGGGAACTGTTCATTCCGGGGCTGGAGGAGGGTGAACTCTACAAGTTCGAGCTCCGCGACCAGCGCGGCCACGTGCGCCTGAAGACCGATCCCTACGGGACGCGCTTCGAGGGCCCGCCGAACAACGCCGCGATCGTATGCAACCCGGGGCGGCACCGTTGGGGCGACGACGCGTGGATGGCGCGCCGGCGCGCGCAAGCCGGGCGGCTCGATCGGCCGCTCTGCATCTACGAGGTGCACCTCGGCTCCTGGAAGCGCCGCCCGGAGGACGCGGACCGCCCGCTGAACTACCGGGAGCTGGCCCCCCAGCTGGCGGACCACGCGCTCGAGATGGGCTTCACCCACGTCGAGCTCATGCCCTTGGCGGAGCACCCGTTTGAGGGCTCGTGGGGCTACCAGGTTACGGGCTTCTTCGCGCCCACGCACCGGTTCGGGCCGCCGGAGGACTTCGCGTGGTTTGTCGACCACCTGCACCAGCGCGGTCTTGGCGTGATTTTGGACTGGGTGCCGGCGCACTTCCCGCGCGACAGCTTCGCGCTGGCCGAGTTTGACGGCACCCACCTGTACGAGCACGCCGACCCGCGGCAGGGGGCGCACATGGATTGGGGCACGCTGATTTTCAATTACGGGCGCAACGAGGTCCGCTGCTTTCTGATCGCGAACGCCCTCGCGTGGCTGGAGCGCTACCACCTCGACGGCCTGCGCGTGGACGCGGTGGCCTCGATGCTTTACCTCGACTACTCTCGGCGCGAGGGCGAGTGGATCCCCAATCGCCACGGCGGGCGGGAGAATCTGGAGGCGATTGATTTCCTGCGGCGGGTGAACGACGCGGTGCACCACTACCACCCGGGCGTCCTGATGATTGCGGAGGAGAGCACCTCCTTTCCTGGGGTGAGCCGGCCCACGGCGCAGGGCGGGCTGGGCTTCGACTACAAGTGGAACATGGGGCTGATGCACGACACCCTGCGCTACTTCGGCAAGGAGCCCGTGGTCCGGCGTTACCACCATTCGGACCTGACCTTCGGGATGCTTTACCAGTACGCGGAGAACTTCATCACCGTGTACTCCCACGATGAGGTGGTGCACGGGAAGAGCTCGATGCTGCTCAAGATGGGCGCGTGGCACATCGCGGAAAAGGCGGCGCACCTCCGCGCACTTTACGCGCACGCGTGGATGTGGCCGGGTAAAAAACTGCTCTTTATGGGCAGTGATTTCGCGCAGTCGCGCGAATGGGCCCACGACCGGAGCCTCGACTGGCACCTCTGCCAGTACCTCGACCACGAGGGCGTGCGGCGGCTGGTCCGTGACCTCAACCGGATGCTCACCGGCGATCCCGCGCTGGGCGAGCACGACCTCGATCCCCGCGGGTTCCGCTGGCTCAATTGCGACGCCGCCGACGCGAACGTGCTCGCTTTCCTACGGACCGACGCCGCGGAGGAATCCCTCTACGCGGTGGTGGGCCACTTCGGGGGCGTCTGGCGCGAGCAGCGCGTGGGGGTGCCCCGCCGGGGCCATTGGCGCGAGGTGTTGAACACCAACAGCGAGCACTACGGCGGGACCGGCCTTGGCAACGAGGGCGGGCGCACCGCGGAGCAAGTGCCGTGGGACGGCTGCGGCCAGTCTCTGCTGGTGACGCTTCCGCCGCTCACGGTCTGTGTGTTCCACTGGCGGGCGGAGACGGCCGCTGGTCCCGAACGCTAAGCCCGGTCGGCCCGGGCGCGGCGCTAGTCGCGCTCAAGCGGGCCGCCCGCCTGGCGCCAGCCGGCAAGACCGGCTTTGAAGTGGCGGACGTTGGTATAGCCGAGCGTGGCGGCTGCGTTCGCAGCGGCGCGCCAGGAGGGGCAGGCTTCACTGCCGCAGTAGGCCACGATGAGGGCACCCTTGTCCGCCGGGAGGAGGCGAGCAAGGTCTGCCCTGCGGGCCGCGTAGTCGATGGCGCCGGGCAGTCGACCGCCGCGGAAGGAGGACGAACCATTGGCGTCGATGAGAGTCACCGGGCCGGCGGCCAGCGCCTGCACGAGGTCCTCGCGGGCGATGACGGGGAATTTCTCCGCCGCGAGGGCGGCGACGGGTCCGAGCAGCAGGGCAAGGAGGGCGAGGGGGCGCATCAGGGGAAAAGGGTTCAACCGAAGGCGCGGCGGAGGACCTCGAGGCTGCGCGGCACTGCGGTGGCGGGGTCCTCCTTGCCCTCCATCTCAAGGGCGACCCAACCCGAGTAGCCGGCGGCGGCAAGCATCCCGGCGATGCGGGGGTAATCCAAATCGAGCGTGTACCACTCGCCGCCGCCCGGGTAGGTCTTGGCCTGGACGTAGACGGTGCGCGGGGCGATCGCCTCGAGTTGCGGGTAGATGTCGTCGAGGAAGTTTCCGGTGTCCATCAGCGCCCCTAGCCACGGCGAGTCGAACTGCCCGAGCAGGCGCAGGAGCCCAGCGGCGGTGCGGGCGAGGCCCCAGTGGTTCTCGAGGGCGAGGACGACGCCGCACTCCTCGGCCTTGGGCAGGCAGCGCGCGAGGCCCTCGGCGCACCACTTGAACCCCTCGTCCTCGGTCCGGCCGGGGAGCACCGGCTCGATGCCGCGGTTCGCCATCAGGTCGTCGAAGCTGCGAATCGTGCCCCATCGGCCGGTGTTGACCCGGATCGAGGCGCAGCCGAGCTCGCGGGCAACCTCGAGGCAGCGGTGCGTGTGCTGGACCTCGGCGGTGAGCTCCGCGGGGTCGGCCTTGACGAAGCTTTGGTGGGTCGAAAGGCAGCAGATGGCGAGGCCGCGGCGGAACGCGTGCCGGCGGAGGCGGCGCAGGTAGGCCCGGCCGGCGGCGTCGAGCGGCCCGCGCTCGGGCAGTTCCATCTGGCGGTGCAGGATGTCCACCCCGGAGAAGCCGAGCTCAGCGGCGCGGTCCATGACCGTCTCGATCGGGACCTTGGGCGTGCGGAAGTGCCAGTAGGAGTAGGAGGCCACGGCGAGGCGCACCCGAGGACTGGCGGGCGCGGCGGCCGGCGCGGTGGCCCCGGGGAGGAAAGAGGCGGCGCCGCCGGCGAGGGCAGCAAGGGCGTGGCGGCGGCTGAGGGAGATCGGGCTCAAGCGATCAGGTTCTTCACCACGTGGCCGTGGACGTCGGTCAGGCGGAAGTCGCGACCCTGAAAGCGGTAGGTGAGCCGGGTGTGCTCGAGGCCCAGCAGGTGCAGGAGCGTCGCGTTGAGGTCGTGAACGTGCACGGGATCGCGCACGACGTTGAAGCCGAGCTCGTCGGTCGCGCCGTGGACGTGGCCGCGCTTCAGGCCGCCGCCGGCCATCCACATCGTGAAGGAGCGGTTGTGATGGTCTCGCCCGTCGTTGCCGCCTTGAACCATCGGGGTGCGGCCGAACTCCCCGCCCCAGATGACGAGCGTGTCGTCGAGGAGCCCGCGGCGCTTCAGGTCGCGCACCAGGGCCGCGCTGGGCCGGTCAGTGTCCTCGCAGTTGCGCTTGATGGCCTTGGTGAGGTCGCCGTGCTGGTCCCACGCCTCGTGGAACAGTTGGACGAAGCGGACGCCGCGCTCGGCGAGGCGGCGGGCGAGGAGGCAGTTGCGCGCGTAGCTGGCCTGGCCGGGGTCCTTGATGCCGTACTCCTCGAGCACCGCGGCGGGTTCCTGTGACA
>VHCI01000088.1 GCA_016871775.1 Verrucomicrobiota bacterium
AGGAGTGTTCGGCGTCGTTCTCGCGGCGGCGGCTGCCGATGACGAGCGTCTGCCGGCAGATCTCCTTCAGGCGGTCGCACTCGACCAGGAACTGGACTTGGCGCGCGAGGCGCGCGGCGGGGGAATTGGGGGGCGGGACCACGGGGCATTCAGCGGCGCGCCACCGCTCCGGGCAAGCGCGCCGTGCCGCGGCCGCGCGCTCAACGCAGGAGGGGCGCGACGATCGGCCGCCAGAGAGCGTACCCGGCCTCGCTGAGGTGCAGCCGGTCCGCGACGAACAGCTCCGGGCGCGGCTGCCCGGCGGCGTCGAGCATCGAGGGCACGACGTCGGCGAAGGCCAGCCGCGGATCCTCGCGGCAGGTGGCCGCGATGAGCGCGTTGGCCCGGTCGATCTGGGCGCGGATCTTCGCGCGGGATGGGCTGGGCTTGATCGCGATGAACACCAGCCGGGTCTGGGGCAGGGCGGCGTGGAGCCCCTGACGGAAGGCCTGGAAGCGCGCGTGCACCTCCTCCGCGGTGGCGCCGGCCTGCAGGTCGTTCTCCCCAGCGTAGAGTACCACCACGCGCGGCTGGTGCGGAAGCACGAGGCGGTCGAGGTAGTGGACGCTGTCGGCCAGTCCCGAGCCGCCGAACCCGCGGTTGATCACCGGCACGTCCGGGAAATCCCGGGCGAGGCTCTTCCAGCGCACGATCGAGGAGCTGCCCACGAAGAGCACGGCCTCGCGCGGCGGCGGGTTCGCGGCGTCGGCCCGGGTGAAGGCGTCGATTGACGCGGCCCACTTGGCCGGCGCGGCGCCCGCAGCGGCGCCGGCGGCGAGGAAGGCGAGCAGGAGCAGGCGGCGGGGCAGGCTCATTTGGCGATCCGGGGCTGGGCGGCGGCCGCGGCTTCCCGCTCGTAGTCGGCCGCGGACCGCGGGGTGAGGTGGCGGGCGAAGCGCTCTAAGTAGAGATAGAAGACCGGGGTGATGTAGAGGGTCAGCAGCTGGGAAACGACGAGCCCGCCGCAGACGGCGAGCCCGAGGGTGCGGCGCGAATCGGCGCCGGCTCCCCAGCCGAGCGCGATCGGCAAGGTGCCGGCGAGGGCCGCGAAGGTCGTCATCATGATCGGCCGGAAGCGCACGATGCAGGCCTCGAAGATGGCGTCGGCCGGCGCCTTGCCGTGCTGGCGCTGCGCGTCGAGGGCGAAGTCGATCATCATGATCGCGTTCTTCTTCACGATGCCGATCAGCATGATCAGCCCGACATAGCCGTAGATGTTCAGCTCCTGCCCGAAGGCCAGCAGCGTGGCGATCGCCCCGAAAGTCGCCGCCGGCAGGCCGGAGAGAATCGTGATCGGGTGGATGAAGTCCTCGTAGAGCATCCCGAGGACGAGGTAGATCACCAGCACGGCGACCAGCAGCAGCCAGCCGAGGCCGTTAAGTGAGCTGGTGAACGCGGCGGCGGCGCCCTGAAAGGTACCGGACACCGTCGGCGGCAGCACCTCGCGGGCGATCCGCTCGATCTCGTTTGTTGCCTCGCTCAGCGCGGTGCCGTCAGCGAGATTGAAGGTGATCGTCACCGCCGGCACTTGGCCCATGTGAGCGACCGTCAGCGGCCCCACCGTGGGCCGGAGGCGCGAGACCGCTTCCAAGGGGATCAGGCGCCCCTCGCGGTTACGCAGGTAGAGCAGCGAGAGCGCGGCGGGGTCGCGCTGGTACTTCGAGTCTAGCTCAAGGATGACCGCGTACTGGTTGGTCGAGGTGTAGATGGTCGAGACCTGCCGGGAGCCGAACGCGCTGTAAAGGGTGTCCTCGACCTGATGGGCGTTGAGCCCGAGCGACGAGGCCTTGTCGCGGTCGATGTCGATGATCAGCTGCGGGCTGGTGATCTGGAGGTCGGAGTTGACGTCGATCACCCCCGGGATCCCCCGCACGCGGTCAAGCATCTCCGGCGTGATCTTGTACAGCTCCTGCAGATCGCTGCCGGAAAGCGTGTACTGGAAGACCGAGGAGGCGCCCCGGCTCTGCAGCCGGATGGCCGGCGGCACCTGCGGGAACACCTTCACGCCCGGGATGGCGGCGGTCTCCGCACGGAGCTGCTGCGCCACGACGCTGGCGTGGGGCCGCCGGTCGCGCGACACGAGACCGATGTACATCCGTCCGGTGTTGCCGCTGCCGCCACCGGAGCGCCCGAAGGAGCCGACTGAGGCCGAGACGTTGTCGACGTGGGGGTTGCGCCACACCGCGGCGATCACCGCCCGCTGGTTGCGCACCATTGCCTCGAAGGAGGCGTCCTGCGCGCCCTCGATCGAGACCATCAGGCGGCCGCCGTCCTCCGTGGGGATGAAGCCCTTGGGCACGATGGCTAGCAGCCAGAGGGTCAGACCGACCGTCGCCGCGGCTACCGCGAGCACGGTGCCTCGGAAGCGGAGGGAGTTGCGCAGCGTGCGCTCGTAGAGGCGAACGCTGGCGTCGAAGACCCGCTCCATCGCGACGTAGAAACGTCCCGGCCGGTGGTCGTGAGCGCGGGGCCGCAGGAAGCGGCTGCACAGCATCGGGGTGAGCGTCAGCGAGACCACGCCGGAGACCAAAATCGCGGCACCGATCGTCACGGCGAACTCGTGCAGCAGGCGGCCGAGGATCCCGCCCATGAACAGCACGGGGATGAACACTGCCACTAGGGAGATGGTCATCGACACGATGGTAAAGCCGATCTCGCGGGAGCCCTTCAGCGCGGCGGTCATCGGGTGATCGCCCGCCTCAATGTGGCGGACGATGTTCTCCAGCATCACGATGGCGTCGTCGACCACGAAGCCCACCGAGAGGGTAAGGGCCAGCAGGGAGATGTTGTTGATGCTGAAGCCGCAGAAGTACATCACCCCGAAGGTGCCGATGATGGCGATCGGCATTGCGACGCTCGGGATGATCGTGGCCGAGAGGCTGCGGAGGAACAGGAAGATCACCAGCACCACGAGGAGGATCGCCATCAGCAGGTGGGACTTCACGTCGCGGACCGACTCCCGGATCGCCTCCGAGCGGTCGAGTAAGACCTCCAGCTTGATCGAGTCCGGCAGCTGCGCCTGGAACGCTGGGAGCAGCGCCTTGATCCCGTTGACGACCGCGATGGTATTCATCCCCGGCTGGCGCTGAACGGAGAGCAGGATGGCCCGGCGCGGGTTCACCCCGGTGGCTAAGCCGGGATCCGCGGTGCCGTCTTCGCGAAGGCGCTGGTCGAACCAGCTGGCTGACTTCTCGTTTTCCACCCCGTCCTCCACCCGCGCCACGTCACCCAAGCGCACCGCCGCGCCGTTGCGGTAGCTCACGATTACCTGCCGGAACCCTTCCGCGTTCCGCAACTGCCCGGTCGCCAGCAAGGTCGTCGCCTTGTGCGCGCCGTCGATCGTGCCGGCCGGTAGGTTAACGTTGTTGTTGTCGAGGGCGGAGCGCACCTCGTCGATGCCAATGCCCCGCGCGGCCAGCGCCCGCGGATCCAGCCGCACGCGCACCGCGTACTTCTGGGCGCCGAGCACGCCCACCTGCGAGACGCCGTCGACGGTCGAGATCCGCTGGGCGAGGACCGTCTCAGCGTACTCGTTCACTTCCGACAGGATCAGCGTCTCGGAGGTCAGCGAAAGGAGCATGATCGAGTCTTCCGCCGGGTTGTTCTTCCGCAGCGTCGGCGGGTTCGGCATGTCCCGCGGGAGCCGGCGCTGGACGGCCGCGATCGCCGACTGAACATCCTGGGCCGCTGCGTCGATGTTCCGGTCGAGGTTGAACTGGATCGAGATCTGCGTGCTGCCGAGGGAGCTGACGGACGTCATCGCCTCGATGCCGGCGACGCTGGAGAACTGCTGCTCCAGCGGGGTGGCCACCGAGGCGGCCATCGTCTCCGGGCTGGCCCCGGGCAGGCTCGCCGAGACGGAGATGGTGGGGAAGTCGACGCTGGGCAGGTCGTTGACCGGCAGCTTCTGGTAGGCCATCCACCCGAAGATCGTGATGGCGGCGGTGACGAGGGTCGTCATCACCGGGCGGTGGATGAAGGGTTCGGGAATGTTCACGGCTGCGTCGCCTCCTGCCCGCCCTTGCCCTCCTTCGGGCCCTTGGCGGACCTCGTGGCAGGGCGGGGGCCGCCCGCCGGGTCGCGGATGTCGACCGCGCGGCCCGGCACCACCCGCAGCTGGCCCTCGGTGACGAGCGTTTCGCCCGGCGCCAGGCCCTTGGTGATGACCGCCTCCAGACCCACGGTCCGCTCGACGGTCACGGGCCGGAGCTCGGCGGTGCGGTCAGCCTTCACCACGAAGACGTGCTGGCCGGCCTGCGAGGTCTGGAGGGCGCTGGCGGGGATCGCGATCACTTCGGGGTTGGCGAGGGTCAGCGCCACGTTCACGAACTGCCCGGGCCAGAGCCGCTGCGCGGCGTTGGGGAAGGCGGCCTTGAGGCGGAGGGTTCCGGTGGCGGACTCGACCGCGTTGTCCAGAAAGGTCAGTTCGCCCTGCTCGGGCTTCTCGTCCGCGCCGGGCGGAGTGGCGGCGACGGCGAGCTGGCCGGACGCGCGGTAGCGCTGCAGGGCCCCAAGGTACTGCTGGGGCACGCCGAAGGTGACATTGATCGGGCTCAGCTGATGGATGGTGGTGAGGGGCGCGCCGGTGTCATTGCCGCGCACGATGTCGCCCTCGTGGAGGGTGATCTGGCCGGCCCGGCCGGCGAGGGGGGCGCGGATCGAGCAGTACTCGAGCTGGATCCGGGCGGTCGCGAGCCGCGACTCCACGGACAGCGATTCGGCCTCGAGCGCGCGTGCGGCGTCGTTGATCCTCTCAAATTGCTCCCTCGACACCATCTGGTCCGCGGACAGGCCCCGGTACCGGGCCACCTGCGCCCGGGCGGTCTCCAGCTGCACCCGCACCTTCTGGAGCTCGGCCTCGGCCGACTGCAGCGCGTTGCGGAACGGGCGGGGATCGATCTCGAAGAGCAGGTCGCCCTGCTTGACGTCCTGCCCCTCGCGGATGACCCGCTTCAGGAGGGTGCCAGTGACCTGAGAGCGGACCGCGGTGGTGCGGATCGGCTCGACCGCCCCGATCGCCTCGATGGCGAGGGGGACGACCTTGCGTTCCGCCGTCGCGACCAGCACGGGGGCGGTGCCGCCCTTGGCGCCCTTGCCCGCCTTGCCCCCGCCGCTGGCGGGAGCCTGGCCGCCGCAGCCGACGAGGAGCAGGAGGGCGGGGGCAAGCGCGAGAGCCAACCGGAGGCGAAGCGGGGGTGGGGGACTCATCATCATCTAACGCTGGCGGCGGGGGCGGGACGGCCCAAGGCGATTGACGGTCGAGATGGCCGCGTGCGCCCGCGGTTGTCAAAGGCGGAGCGCATCGCTCCGAGTTTTTTTCACCCGCCCGCGGCCAAACCTTTTCCTTGCTTGGGTCGTCGGCCGGGATTTCGCTCAAAGCCATTTTTCCTGATGAAAGTCCTCGTTGCCGACAAGATCTCGCCGAAGGGAGTTGCCTTGCTGCGCCAGCAGCCGGGCTTTGAGGTGGTCGAGGCTTATGGCTCCTCTCCTGAGAGGGTGCTCGAGCTGGTGCGCGATGTGCATGCCATCGCGGTGCGCTCCGAGACCCGGATCACCGCGGAGGTCTTCCCCGCGGCGCCTCTGCTGAAGGTGGTCGGCCGCGCCGGGGTAGGGGTTGACAATGTGGACGTGGAGGCTGCGACCAACCACGGCGTGGTCGTGATGAACACGCCCGCGGGCAACACCATCGCCACCGCCGAACTCACCTTCACCCACTTGCTTTGCGGCGCGCGCCCGGTGCCCCAAGCCTGCGCCTCGATGCGGGCCGGCCATTGGGACCGCAAGTCATTCTCCGGCATCGAACTCTTCCGCAAGACCCTCGGCATTGTCGGGCTCGGCCGTATCGGCGGCGAGGTCGCCAAGCGCGCCTTGGCCTTCGGGATGCGCGTTCTCGCCTACGACCCCTACCTCGCCCCCAGCCGCGCCAAGGCGATGCAGGTCGAAGGCGTCTCGCTCGACGAAGTCCTCCGGCAGGCCGACTACATCACGGTCCATATGCCGCTGACCGAGGACACGCGGTATATGATCGACGAGGCGGCGTTCGCCCGCTGCAAGCGCGGGCTCCGGATCTTCAACTGCGCCCGCGGCGGCATCATTAAGGAGAGCGCTCTCATCGCCGCGCTCAAGTCTGGCCAGGTCGCGGCGGCCGGGCTCGACGTCTTCGAGGACGAACCTCTCGCCAAGGACAGCGAGCTGCGCGCGCTGGCCAACGTCGTCCTCACGCCCCACCTCGGCGCCTCGACCGCGGAGGCTCAGGAGTCTGTAGGCATTGAGATCGCTGAGCAGATCGCGGACGTCCTGCGGGGGGGGGTGATCCGCAATGCCGTCAACGTGCCCTCGATCGACGCGGCCACGCTCCAGGTGCTCGGGCCCTACCTCGACCTCGGCGCCAAGCTGGGCACCCTCGTCCAGCAGATCGCCCCGCCGCAGATCGCCCAGCTCCGCATCACCTATTGGGGCAAGCTGGTCCAGCACGACACTAACGGGGTCACCCGCGCCATCGAGCGGGGCTTCCTGCGCCGCATCAGCGGCGAGGAGGTCAACTTCGTCAACGCCCCCGTCCTTCTCCAGCGCCTCGGCATCCGCGCGGAGGTGACGCAGTCTGCCGACGAGGCGGATTACAGCGAGCTGATCCAGGTCGAGGCGATCACCCCGGAGGGGCAGGTGCACTCGGCGGCGGGCACGCTGATCGGGAAGGCTAACGTGCCACGCATCGTCGGGATCAACGGCCGCGAGGTCGAGGTCGCCGCCGAGGGGAAGCTTCTGGTGCTGGAGAACATCGACCAGCCCGGGATGGTTGGCACGGTCGGCTCGATCCTCGGACGCGCCGACGTCAACATCGCCGATATGTCGCTCTCGCGCCTCACCCCGGGCGGCACGGCTTACATGGTGGTGCGCGTGGACACCGAGCCGGGCGAGGCCGCCCGCCGCGAGATCAAGGGGCATGCCGCCATCCGGATGGCGAAGTTCGTGCAGCTCTGAGCGCCCGCTCCCCGCGATGAGTCCCGTCTACTTCCTCGCCGCCGGCGCCGGCTACCTGCTGGGGGCGTTGCCGTTCGCCTACGTGGTGGCGCGCGCCAAGGGGGTCGACATCTTCAAGGTGGGCAGCGGCAATGCGGGCGCCACCAATGTCCGCCGGGCGCTGGGGCCGGGCCCCGGGTCGCTGGTGTTGTTCCTCGACGCCGCTAAGGGCGCGCTTGCGGCGGGCCTGTTCCCGCTGCTGCTCTGGCTGGGACCGGAGCATTGCCCGTTCGGCGCGGGGGCCCTCGAACTGCTGAGCACGATCTGCCTCGTGGGGGCGCTGCTCGGCCACAGTTTCTCCTGCTTCACCGGGTTCCGCGGCGGCAAGTCCGTTGCCACAGCGGCCGGCGGGTTCGCCGTCCTGCTCCCCGCGGGCGCCGGGTGCGCGCTCGTCGTCTTCGGACTAACGCTGGCGCTTTTTCGCTACGTTGCCCTCTCCTCGATGCTCGGCGCCGTCGCCCTCGCCACCGCTTCAATCGTGCTGGGCCGCTCCGGCCTCCTGATCGGCGTGGCCTGCGGCTCCGCCAGCTTTGTCATCCTCCGCCATCGGACCAACATCTCCCGGCTCCTCGCCGGCTCGGAGCCGCGGCTGGGCTCCGGACCCAAGACCTGAATCGGCGATGAGCTCCCTGCCCAGCCTTCCCCTCGGTCTCTGCGGCTTCGGCACGGTCGGCCAAGGCGTCTGGCAGCATCTCGAGGCCAACCGCGCCCTCCTCCGCGCCCGCCTCGGGGTGGATCTCCGCGTCACCCGCGTGGCCGTGCGGGATGCGCGGCGCCGGCGCGATGTCCGCCTCCCGCGCGGCGTGCTTGGCACCGATCCGCTGGCAATCGCCCGCGATCCCGCCGTGCCCGTGGTCTGTGAGCTGATGGGGGGCATTGGCCTAGCCCGCGAGGTCACGCTCGCCGCGCTGCGGCTGGGTAAGGTGGTTGTCTCCGCCAACAAGGCCCTAATCTGCGAGCACGGGCCCGAGCTCCTCGCCACCGCCCGCCGTCACGGCGGCCAATTCCTGTTCGAGGCGTCCGTCGCCGGCGGTATCCCGATCGTGAAGGCCCTTCGCGAGGGCTTGGTCGCCAACCGCTTCCCGCTCATCTACGGGATCCTTAACGGCACCTGCAATTACATCCTTACCCAGATGGAGGAGCGGGCCGCCCATTACGCCGAAGTCCTCGCGGAGGCCAAGCGGCTGGGCTACGCGGAGGCCGACGAGTCCCTCGACGTCGAGGGCTGGGACACCGCCCACAAGGCGGCCGTTCTCGCTTGGCTCGCCCACGGCGTCTGGGTGCCCACGAACCGGATGATCGTCGAGGGCATCACCCGCCTCACGCCCACGGACTTCCGCCATGCGGCGGCGCTCGGCTACGGGATCAAGCTGCTCGCCGTCATCACCCGCGACCACACCCGCGACGAGCTCTCGGTGCGCGTCCACCCCGCGCTGCTGCCCGCCGGCAGCGTGATCGCCCGGGTGAGTGGCGTCTTCAACGCGGTGTCCGTCACCGGGGACGTCGTCGGCACCACGCTTTACAGCGGACGTGGCGCCGGCCGCGACGCCACCGCCAGCGCGGTGCTGGCGGACCTCGCGGACGCCGCCCTGCTGCTCCGCGGCGGCCGCCCGGCGCCGGCGGCCCTCGCCCCTGCGCCGGCCCCCGCGGCCTGCCGCCCGGCCCCGCCCGAGCGCATCCGTAGTCGTTACTATGTGCGCCTCACGGTGTGCGATGAACCTGGGGTGCTGGCCCGGATCGCTTCCGCGATGGCCCGGCACCAGGTGAGCATCGCTACCGTCACCCAGGGCCCCTCCGCGCGCGCGCGCGCCGCCTCGCTCGTGCTCACGACCCACGAGAGCGACGAACGCGCGCTCGGGCGCACCCTGCGCGGGCTCCGCGCGCTCGCCTCCGTCCTCGAGGACCCGGTGCTGCTGCGCATCGGCGACTTCGGCGCCTGACCCTCACCGTATGGCTCGCATCGTCCAGAAATACGGCGGTACCTCCGTGGGTGACGTCGACCGCATCAGGAACGTCGCCTCCCGCATCAAGTCCGCCCGCGACGCCGGGAACGAGCTGGTGGTCGTTGTCTCCGCCCGCGCCGGCGTCACCAACGAGCTCATCGCCCGCGCCAAGGCCCTCTGCCCCCTGCCGAGCGAGCGCGAGCTCGACCAGCTCCTCGCCATCGGCGAGCAGGAGACGATCGCCCTCACTGCGATGGCCCTCCACGGCATCGGCGTCCGCGCCGTGAGCTATACTGGTGCGCAGGCCGGCATCTTCACCGACAAGGTCCATACCAAGGCCAAGATCCGCACGATCAACGCCGCCCCGCTCGAGAAGGACCTCGCCGGTGGCAACGTCGTCATCGTCGCCGGCTTCCAGGGCATCAACGAC
Source organism: Verrucomicrobiota bacterium (assembly GCA_016871775.1). Lineage (GTDB taxonomy): Bacteria > Verrucomicrobiota > Verrucomicrobiia > Opitutales > Opitutaceae > ER46. The sequence goes on from VHCI01000088.1 coordinate 9,433, forward strand.
GATGGCCAGGTGACCACCCTCGGCCGTGGCGGCTCCGACCTCACTGCCATCGCCCTCGCCGCCGCCATCTCGGCCGACAAGTGCGAGATCTACACCGACGTCGACGGGGTCTACACCGCGGATCCCCGCGTGGTCGCTGCCGCCCGCAAGCTGCCGGAGATCAGCTACGACGAGATGCTTGAGCTTGCCTCGCTCGGCTCCAAGGTGATGCAGACCCGCTCGGTCGAGTTCGCAGCCAAGTACGGCGTCGTGTTTGAGGTCCGCTCCGCCTTCAACCAAAACCCAGGTACCATCGTGAAACAGGAAGTCGCCTATATGGAGAAGGTCGTCGTCCGCGGCGTCGCGGTCGACAAGGATCAGGCCAAGGTCGTCGTTAGCAGCATCGCCGACAAGCCCGGCTCCGCCGCCCGCGTTTTCCGCGCGCTGGCCGAGGCCAGCATCAACGTGGACATGATCGTGCAGAACGTCGGCCGCGGCGGGCTGGCGAACCTGTCGTTCACCGTCCCGCTTTCGGAGAAGGACCGCGCCGTGGCCGCCCTCGCGCCTGCCCTCCGTGAGACTGGCGGGGAGATCTGCTTCGACGAGCACATCGCCAAGCTCTCGGTGGTCGGCGTCGGGATGCGCACCCACAGCGGGGTCGCCGCCACGCTCTTTGACGCGCTCGCCCGCGCCGGCATCAACCTCGAGCTGATCAGCACCTCGGAGATCAAGATCTCGGTCATCATCGCCCGGGACCGCGCCGACGAGGCAGCCCGCGCTGCCCACGCTGCCTTCGGCCTCGACGCCGGCTGAGGACCCGATTGATGCGGTTCCTCAGCACCCGCGGGCAGACGCCGCCGCTCGGTTTTGGCGATGCCGTCGCCACCGGCCTTGCGCCGGACGGCGGACTCTACCTGCCCGAATCGCTCCCGGACCTCTCCGGCGACCTCCCGCGCCTCGCCGCGCTCGATTACCCCGGGCTCTGCGCGGAGTTCCTCGGCCACTTCGCCACTGACATCCCTCCCGCCACGCTGCGCGCGCTCGTCGTTGCGAGCCATCCGCGCTTCACGCACCCGGACATCGCCCCCCTGCGCACGCTCCGGCCCGGGCTGCACGTGCTCGAGCTGTTCCACGGGCCGACCCTCGCCTTCAAGGACTTCGCGCTCCAGCTGCTCGGCGAGCTCTACGGCCACCAGTGCCGCGTCCGGGGCGAGGCAATCAACGTCCTTGGCGCCACCTCCGGCGACACCGGAGCCGCCGCTATCCACGGTCTGCTCGGACGTCCCGGTACCGCCATCTTCATTCTCTATCCCTTTGGCCGGGTTTCCCCGCTGCAGGAGCGCCAGATGGCCTGCTCCGGCGCCGCCAACGTGCACGCCCTCGCGGTCGACGGCACCTTCGACGACGCCCAGGCCGCCCTGAAGGAGATCTTCGCCGACCAGGACTTCCGCGTCCGGCACCGGCTGTCAGCGGTCAACTCGATCAACCTCGCGCGTATCCTCGCCCAGTGCGTCTACTACCTCTGGGCCTGGCTGCGCCTACCGCCGGCCGAGCGCGACACGGCGGAGTTTGTCGTCCCCACGGGCAACTTCGGCAACGTGTTCGCGGGCTGGCTGCTCCGTCGGATGGGCGTGCCCCTCGTTGGCTTCCGCGTCGCCACCAACCAGAACGACATCCTCCACCGGCTCTTCACCACCGGCGAATACCGGCTTGGCGCCGTCCAGCCCAGCCTCGCCCCCTCGATGGACATCCAGGTCGCCTCCAACTTCGAGCGCTTCCTGTATTACGCCGTCGACCGCGACCCCGCCCGGGTGCGCGAGGTGATGGCCGCCTTCCGCCGTGACGGCGCCGTGCGCCTCCCTGGCTTCCGCGCCGACGGCCTCCGCGCCTCCCGCGCCACGGACGCCGAGATCCCGGGGCTCATCGCCCGGGTCCACCGCGAGTTCGGCTACGTCGCCGACCCGCATACCGCCTGCGGCTTCCAAGATCTGGCGGCCGACCGGCCCAGCGTCGTCCTCGCGACGGCCAGCCCGGCCAAGTTTCCCGACACGCTCCGCGCCGCGATCGGCCTTGAGCCGGTGCACCCGAGCCTCGAGGCGCTCAAGTCCCGCCCGATCGCCCGCCACCGGCTGCCGGCCGACGCGGGCGCGATCCGCGACTACATCCGCGCCCACGCCGTCCGCTGAAGGCGGGAAACAGTTTGCCATCCAGCGCGCCGGGCGTTGCGTCTCCCCAGATGTCTGCCGTCGCCGAAGCGCCCCCCCCCCGTCTCCGCCAGCCCGACCCGGGCGGCCATTTCGGCCGCTACGGCGGCGTGTTCGTCCCGGAGACGCTGATGACCGCGCTCCACGACCTCGGCGCGGCCTACGCCGTGGCCCGCGAGGACCCGGCCTTCTACCGCGAGCTGCGCCACCACCTCAAGGAGTTCGCGGGCCGCCCGACCGAGCTCTACTTCGCCGAGCGACTGACCGCCCACTGCGGGGGCGCGAAAATCTACCTGAAGCGCGAGGACCTGCTCCACACCGGCGCCCACAAGATCAACAACGCTCTCGGCCAGGCGCTCCTCGCCCGCCGGATGGGCAAGCAGCGCATCATCGCCGAGACTGGCGCCGGCCAGCATGGCGTCGCCACCGCCGCGGTCTGCGCGAAGTTCGGCCTCGCCTGCGTGGTGTATATGGGCGCCGTCGATATGGAGCGCCAGGCGCTCAACGTCTTCCGAATGCGCCTGATGGGCGCCGAGGTCCGCGGCGTCGAGGCCGGCCAGAAGACCCTCAAAGAGGCGATCAACGAGGCGATGCGCGACTGGGTGACCAACGTTCGCGGCACGCACTACATCCTCGGCTCGGCCCTCGGCTCCCACCCGTACCCGATGATGGTCCGCGATTTCCACCGGGTGATCGGCCAGGAAACGCGCGAGCAGATCCTCGCCCGCGAGGGCCGCCTGCCGGACGAGATGATCGCCTGTGTTGGCGGCGGCTCCAACGCGATGGGTTTCTTCTTCGAGTTCCTTGACGAGCCCGGCGTCCGGCTGGTGGGCGTCGAGGCCGGCGGCCGTGGCATCCGCCGGGGCGAACACGCCGCCCGCTTCGAGGGCGGCAAGCTCGGCGTCCTTCAGGGCTGCAAGACCTTCATCCTCCAGAACGACGACGGCCAGATCGAGTTGACCCACTCGGTGAGCGCCGGCCTCGATTACGCCGCGATCGGGCCCGAGCACGCTTTCTACCGCGAGCAGGGTCGCATCGAGTTCGCGCACGCGGGGGACGACGAGGTGCTGGAGGTCTTCCAGCTCTGCTCGCGCCTGGAGGGCATCATCCCGGCCCTCGAGAGTACCCACGCGCTCGTTCACGGCCTCAAGCGCGCCCGCGCGATGCGGCGCGACGAGGTGCTGGTGATCAACCTCTCCGGCCGCGGCGACAAGGACGTCCAACAGGTGCAGGCCCTCCTCGGCCGGCGCTGACCCGCGATGCGGAGCATGACCGGCTACGGGCGGGCCACCGCCGAGCTCGAGGGCCACACTCTCACCGTGCAGGTCAGCTCGGTGAACCGCCGCAGCCTCGATTTGACGTTCGCGCTCCCGGAATCGTGGTCCTCCCTGGAGGCCGCGATGGGAGAGCTGGTCCGCGGGGCGGCGAGCCGCGGCAAGGTGCACGTCGACGTCGAGGTCACGGGTGACCCTGCGGCGGAGACAGCGGCGTGGGACGACGAGGCGGCCGGCGCGGCGCTGGACCGGCTGCAGGCCTTCGCGTTGCGCGAGAGCGTGGAGTTCCGGCCCTCGGCGGAGCTGCTGTGGTCGATCCTGAGTTCGCAGCGGCGCGCGCGGCGGCTGCCGTCGCCGGAGGTGGCTGAGCCCGTGGTGCGGGAGGCCCTCGGGGAGGCCCTGCGTGGCTTCGCGGCAATGCGCGCCCGCGAGGGTGAGGCCCTGCTGGTCGACTTCATCCAGCGGGCCGAGAACTTGCACCGGCAAGTCGAGGTGATCGCGGTCCGGGCGCCGCAGGTGCCGGTGCTGTACCGCGGGCAGCTCCACCGCCGCCTGCGCGAGGCGGGACTCGAGCTGGACCTGGAGGACGAACGCGTGCTGCGCGAGATCGCGCTCTTCGCCGACCGCTGCGACGTCGCCGAGGAACTCACCCGCCTGCGGAGCCATTTCGAGCAGTTCGCCGGCCTGCTGCGCGCTGAGGGTGAGGTCGGCCGCCGGGCCGAGTTCCTGCTGCAGGAGATCGGCCGCGAGGTGAACACGATCGGCAGCAAGGCCAACGACCTCACCATCTCCCGCGCCGTCCTCGAGCTGAAGAACGAGCTCGAGCGGGTGCGCGAGCAGATGGCCAACGTGGAATAGGCCGGGCGGCCTTCCCTGCGCCGGCGGGAAAAGAGTGGACGCCCGGCGGAACCGGGTACACTTCCGAGCCACCCATGAGCGTCACCTTCTACCAGATCCTGCACCTCGTGTCCGTCCTCGTGCTGACCGGCTACACGTTCTACGCCTTCGCCGCCCCGCCCGAGACCCGCAGGCGCGTGCTCATAATCGCCGGTATTGCCAGTTTCCTGGTGGTGCTCGGCGGCTTCGGCCTACAGGCCAAACTCAAGGTGGGCTGGCCCGGCTGGCTCTTCGTGAAACTCGCGTGCTGGCTCGCCCTGTCCGCTCTCGCGGGCCTCGGTTACCGCCGTCGCGGCGCAACCGGCGCCCTCGCGGTCGCCGCCATTGCCATCGCCTCCGTGGCGGTGCTCATGGTCTACACCCGCCCGTTCTGAGCCGCGGCCCGCCCCGTCCCGCCCGCGCGGGACCGGCAGAGTGGCTCAGGTCCAGCGCAGGTCGACGCGCGAGAGCGGCATCTGCCGCACGCGGTTGCCGGTGGCCGCGAAGATCGCGTTGCACACCGCCGGCGCCACCGGCGGGATCGCCGGCTCGCCGATGCCCGTGGTCGGGTGGTCGGTCGACAGGAAGTGCGTCTCGATCCTCGCGGGCGCCTCGGTGATGCGGATCAGGGGGTACTCGTGGAAGTTGCCCTGGACCACGCGGCCGCGCTCGATGTTCAGCTCCTGGGTCAGGAGCGCGCCGAGGCCGTCGACCACCGAGCCCTCCACCTGGTTCTCGGCGCCGCTCAGGTTCACGATCTGGCGGCCGACGTCGCCGCCCGTCACAAACCGGTCGACGCGTAGCTGGCCTTCCTTGGAGACGGTCACCTCGGCGACCTGCGCGAAGTAGCCCTGATGACTGAAGTGGAAGGCGATGCCGGCACCGGAGCCGCGGGCGAACTTCTTCTTCCCCCAGCCGGCCTTTTCCGCCGTGAACTTCAGGATGTTGCGCA
>VHCI01000089.1 GCA_016871775.1 Verrucomicrobiota bacterium
CGGGTAACTTCATCCGGGATAGACCAGCAGGCGCGAGCCCCGGCTGGCAACGCCATTGCCCAGCGGGGCGCCGGTTCCGGCTCGCCTCGGCGCCGCCGCTCCGCGCACGCTGCGCAATCGCCTATGAAGATTGTCATCACCGGAGTTACCCGGGGTCTCGGCCGGGCGTTGGTCGGGGAGTTCATCGCCGCGGGGCACACGGTCATTGGCTGCGGCCGCACGGGTGGGGCCATCTTCGACCTCCGGATGAGCCACGGGGCGCCCCACGACTTCACCTGCGTCGATGTCGGGCTCGATGCGAAGGTAGCGCTCTGGGCCGCCAAGGTGCTTGAGCACGATCAGCCCCCGGACTTGCTGATCAACAACGCCGCGGTCATCAATCGGCGGGCGCCGCTTTGGGAGCAGGATGACCGGGAGTTCACGCGGTTGGTGGACGCAAACATCCGCGGCGTGCAGAATGTGATCCGTCACTTTGTGCCCTCGATGGTTGCGCGGGGCCTCGGCGTTATCGTCAACCTAAGCTCCGGCTGGGGCCGGAGCGTCGCCCCGCAGGTGGCCTCCTACTGTATGTCCAAGTGGGCGATCGAGGGGCTCACCCGCGCGCTGGCGGCCGAATTGCCCGCCGGGATGGCGGCGGTCCCGCTCAATCCCGGCGTGATCGACACGGAACTCCTCCGCTCGTGCTGGGGCGAAGGCGCGGGGGACTACCCGACGCCGGAGGTCTGGGCGCGAAGGGCCGCACCCTTTCTGTTGGCGCTGGGGTCCAAGGACAACGGTCGGCCTCTCACGGTGCCGACCTGAGCCCGAGGCTTCCGCTGCGGGATCAGGCCGGGCGCTCGCCGCTGGGGCGAAACTCCGTCGGAACCGGGCCGCGGTGGGACGCCAACTCGGTCGGCAGGTTCAGGCTCGGCAGCGCGGTCCGCTCGAACGTTTCCAGAAACCGCTGCAGCCGGTGTTGGCGGCGAGCGCGGGTGAAGAGCGGCTCCGCACCTTGGGGGGGGAGGGGGAACGGGGTTTGCATTTTGGTGTGTTCACAAACTTTGCACAGTGCGTGCCAAAGCGGCACTATTTTATTAAACACTGTGTGCTAGGTTTTTAGGAAAATTTTAGTCCGAGTAAAGGCACCCGGGCTGGGGAATTGTTCCCAATAGGACCCCTTGAGAACGGGAAGGTTTCCCAATGCAAACGAGATTAGCGTGGACGCGCCCTCAGTCCCGCCGCCGCGAGTCCAGGATCAGGGTGACCGGGCCGGCGTTGACCGAACTCACCTCCATCTCCGCGCCAAAGCGGCCCATCGCGACCGGCCGACCCAGACCTTCGGCCGCCAACCCGCAAAAGCGCTCGTACAGCGGCCGCGCGACCTCCGGACGGGCCGCAGGATGATAGGATGGCCGTTTGCCCTTCCGCAAACTCGCCAACAGCGTGAACTGGCTTACCACCAGCAACCCGCCGCCGGTATCGACCAGGCTGCAATCCAGCCTTCCCGCCTCGTCCGCGAAAATCCGCAAGGCCAGAATCCTCCCGACCAGCCAGCGAGCATCCTCCTCGGTGTCCTCGGCCGCCACGCCCAGCAGGATCAGCAGGCCGGGACCGATCGCACCGATCTCCTCGCCGTCCACGGAGACGTGCGCCGCGGAGACGCGTTGCAGCACGGCGCGCACGGGACGACCCTCAGATCATCGGATGGTGCGGCTCGGTCTCGGATTCGTAATTGATCCCGGGCAAGCCGAAGCCGAAAAGCTTCAGGAACTCGGAACGAAAGCCGGCAATGTCCGTCTCCTGGGCTAGGTTTTCCGTGGTGACCCGCGGCCAGATCTCGCGCACGGCCCGCTGGATTTCCGGCCGCATCTCCCAGTCGTCGACACGCACGCGCCCGGCCTCGTCAAAGCGCGGCGGACGCTCCCCGTACAACTCGGTGGCGAACAGCCGCTGCATCTGCTCGATGCAGCCCTCGTGGCTGCCGGCCGCCTTCATGACCTTGTACAGGATGGCAATGTATAATGGCACCACCGGGATCGCCGAGCTGGCCTGCGTCACGAGGGCCTTGTTCACGGAGACAAAGGCCCGGCCGCCGCCGTTCAGCTTCAGGAGGGAATCGATGTTGCGGGCCGCGCGCTCGAGATCGTTCTTGGCCAGCCCGACGGTCCCATTCTTGTAGATCGCCCACGTCACCTCCGGCCCAACGTAGGAATAGGCTACCGACTGTGCCCCCGGGGCGAGCAGGACTCCCTCCGCGAGCGCATTCATCCAGAGCTCCCAATCCTCGCCGCCCATCACCGCCACCGTATCGGCGATCTCCGCCTCGGTGGCCGGCTCGATCGTCACTTCAGTGACAATGCCCTTGTCCGTGTCGACCGTCCGATTTGTGAAAGGTTGTCCGACCGGCTTGAGGACCGAGCGGTGGACGACCCCGGTGCGGTGGTGGGCGCGGCGTGGGGAAGCGAGGGAGTAGACGACGAGATCCACCTGGCCGAGCTCAGCGCGGATCGTCGCGAGGGCCTGGCGCTTGATGTCGTCCGAAAAGGCGTCGCCGTTCAGGTTGAAGGCCTTCAGTCCGGCCGCGCGGGCGGCGCGCGTGAAGGCAAGGGTGTTGTACCAGCCTGGGGTGGCGGGGCGTCCTTCCTCGGAGGGCCGTTCGAAGAAAACGCCCACGGTGGCAGCACCCGAGCCGAAAGCCGCGGTGATGCGCGAGGCGAGGCCGTAGCCGGTGGAGGCCCCGATTACGAGCACCCGCCTGGGGCCGCGGGCGACGGGGCCCTTTGCCTTAACGTGGTCGATCCACTCCTGAACGTGCGCCGCGCAGCCCTCGGGATGGGCGGTGACGCAGACGAAGCCGCGAACCTTGGGTCGGATGATCATTTAGACGGAATCCTCCGCGGGGGCCACCTTTCTAGGCAAGTGGGTTTTGTCGGACGGAATTTGGTTGGCGGGCGCGATGCGGGGGCGTTCGCTGGCCCGGATGCCCCTGCTTGCTGAACTGACTCCCGAGGTGGCCGCCGGGCGGGAACTCACCGCGGCGGAAGTGCAAGGGATCGCGGACGCGCTCGCTGGCCCTGAGGAGACGGAGGCCGACAAGGGCGCGTTCCTGACCGCCCTGGCGCGGCGCGGCGAGACGCCGGCGGAGGTGGCGGCCTTCGCAGTGGCTTTCCGCGACCGGGCCCGGGATCCCGGGCTTGGCGAATGGTCCGGACGGGCGATCGACATCGTCGGCACGGGCGGGGACCACTCTGGTGGCTTCAACGTGTCCAGCGTGGTGGTGCTGGTGCTCGCGAGCGCGGGTGTTCCCGTGATCAAGCACGGCAACCGTGGCATCACCTCCCGCTGCGGCAGCGCGGACCTGCTGGCAGGCCTTGGGGTGGACATCGAGGCCGGGGAAGAGCGCCTGCGCGGCGCCCTCCGCGAACTCGGTTTCGCCTTCCTCTTCGCCCCCGCCTACCACCCGGCCTTCCGTCTGATTGCCCCCGTGCGCCGCGCGCTCGCGCAGCGGGGCCAGCGTACTGTCTTCAACATTCTGGGCCCGCTGATCAACCCGGGGCGCCCGGCTCACGCGCTCGTCGGCACCTTTTCGCCCGAGCTCGTGGCGGTGCTGGCCGGCGCGCTCGACGCGCTCGGCACACGCGCAGGACTGGTCGTGCACGGCACCATCGAGCCGGGCCGGGGCATCGACGAGCTTACGTCCGCCACGGGGAATCTCGTCCGCGGCGTGGGGGCGCGGCGGGAGGTCGCGGGCACTTGGCACGCGGCGGACTTCGGTCTGGCGCCCGCGCCCTTCGCCGACCTTGTCGGCGGCGAGCTGGCGGAGAACCTCGCGCGAGTGGAGAGCTTGCTGGCGGGCACGGCGCCCCGGGGGCTGGAGGATACGGTGGTTCTCAACGCCGCAACGGGCCTTTGGCTCACCGGACGGGTGGCTACCGTGCGCGCCGGGTTGGAACCTGCCCGGGACCTGCTCCGGGGCGGCGCGGTCCAGCGCAAGCTCGCGGCGGTCCGCGAGTTCTTTCGCGCGTGAGCCGGCGCTACTTCGGCACGGACGGGGTCCGCGGGCCATATGGCGGCCCCGTGATGAACGAGGCCTTTGCCTTCCGCCTCGGCTGGTCCGCCGCCACTTGGTCCTTTGGGGCCGATGCGCCCGTCGAAGCGTTACTCGCACGCGATACTCGAGCCTCTGGCCCGTCGCTGCTGGCCGCGGTTGCCGCCGGGATCTCCGCTGCGGGCCTGCGGCCGGTTTCGTTGGGGGTTATGCCCACGCCGGCGGTCGCCCGTGCGGTTCAGACCCGCGGCGCTGCCCTCGGGGTCGCGCTCACGGCCTCCCATAATCCCGCCAGCGATAACGGCATCAAGTTCTTCACCCGCGGGGGGCGGAAGCTCATGGACGCCGATGAGGCCGCGATCGAGAATTGTCTGCCAGCCGCGCCCGGGCCGCAGGCCTTCCCCGAGCTCGCGGAGAGTCCCGCGGCGCAAGCGTATCGTGACTGGGCGGCGACCCTCCTACCGGTGGGTGCCCTCATCGGGTGGCGGCTGGTCGTGGATTGCGCCCACGGCGCCACGGCGGAAACGACACCCGCAGTGCTGCGCCAACTCGGCGCCGAGGTGATCTCCCTCGGCATTGCGCCGGACGGCACCAACATCAACGACGGGGTCGGCAGTGAGCACCCAGGAAAAATGTGCGCTACGGTCAAATCCACCGGAGCACGAGTCGGGCTGGCCCACGATGGCGATGGTGACCGTCTCGTCCTCGCCGATGAAACCGGGACCCTGCTCGATGGGGATGATCTAATCACGCTGCTCGCCCTCGACGCGCTCGACCGCAATGCGCTCCCAGGGCGCACGCTGGTGGTTACGGAACAGAGCAACCTCGGGGTCGACGCCACCATCGCCCGCCGTGGCGGCCGGGTCCTGCGGACCGCGACCGGGGACCGTCAGGTCATCGCGCGAATGCGGGCGGAAGGCGCCACGCTTGGCGGCGAGACCTCCGGGCATATCGTCTGCGGGGACGTCTCGCCCACGGGCGACGGCCTGGTCGCGGCGCTGCGCGTTTTGGAAGTGATGCGGCGCCGCGGTGAGCCCCTTTCCCAACTGCGGCGTCAATGGGAGCGTTTCCCGCAGCGGACCGCGGCGATCCGGGTCCGGGCGCGGCCGCCGCTGGCCAATCTGCCCGTCCTCTCCGGGGCGATCGCGGCTCTCGAAGGCAGCCTAGCCGGGCGCGGCCGGGTTCTGGTCCGGTATTCGGGCACCGAGCCGCTGCTGCGTCTGCTCGTGGAGGGGCCGTCGGATGCGGACGTGGCCGCTGGCTTGTCGCAGCTGGCCGCAGCGGCGCAGGCCGAGGGGATCGCGGCGGACGGTTAGGGGCCGAAAAGGTTACAGCTGTCGGACAGTGAGTGTGTTAGACGGACTCTGACGTTGACCGCCGCGGATCCCGCGCCCTTGGTTCTAGACGTATGCCTGAGATTGCCGTCGCTTCCCTGGACCCCCGACATCAGAAGCTGATCGAGAACGCGCGGGTCGCGCTGGATCGGGGTAACCTCGAGTACGTGATCGAGGTCACCGAACAGGTGCTGCGGATGCAGCCCGGGTGTCTGCCGGTCCGCAAACTCCGCCGGGTGGCCCAACTCCGCGCGCATCGCGGCAAGGGCGGTGGCTTCGTCGGTCGCGCGCTGTCCGGCCTCTCCGCGGCGCCCGTGCTCCTGACCGCGGCCAAGAAGGAGCCCGCCCAGATGTTGGAGGCGGCCGAGGGCTTGCTGGAGAAGGATCCGACCAGCGTGGGCGCCCTCAAGTTGCTCGCCGAGGCGGCCAAGGGCCTGAACTTGCCGGAGACGGTGGCGTTCGCCCTCGAAGCCGTCCGGGAACAGGAACCGGCCAACCGCGCCAACCTGCTCGCCCTAGCCGAGGCCTGGCTCGCCGCCGGCAAGCCGGCGGAGGCGCTCAAGGTGGCCGATGACATCCTCCGCGACCGACCGGCTGATGCCGACGCCCAGAACCTGATGCGGAAGGCCTCCGTGGCCCAGACGGTCGGCAAGCACAAGTGGGACGACCAAGCCTCGTTCCGAGACAAGCTGCGCGACGAGGCCCAGGCCGTCTCGCTGGAGCAGGCGGCGAAGGTCGTGACCGGCGACACGATGGGCAACCGGCTGCTGGAGGAGGCTCTCGCGCGGGTCGCCAAGGAGCCCAACAATCTCAACCACTACCGCACGGTGGCGCAGGCCTACCGGCAGATGGGCAACCTCGACGAGTCGCTCGTGTGGGTCCGCAAGGCGCGGGAGCAGCCGGCCGGCCGGGCCGACGCCGCGCTCGAGAAGCAGGAATCCGAACTGGCGACCGCGGTGATCGAGCAGCACACGAAGGCCGCCGAGGCCGCTGTGGCCGGCGCCCCCGGTGACGCCGCCGCCCAAGCCCGCCTCGAGGCGGCCCGCAAGGAGCTTACGGACTTCAAGCTCACCGAGACCCGGCGCTACGTGGAGCGCTATCCGAACGACTATCCGGCTCGCTTCGCGCTTGGCGGGCTGCTGCTCGAATCCGGCCAGGTCGATGCCGCGATCGCCCAGTTCCAGCAGTCCCAGAAGGGGCCCGCCGTCCGAGTCAACTCGCTCGTCGGCCTCGGCCGCTGCTTCAAAACAAAGCGCCTCTTTGACCTCGCCGTCGCCCAGCTCACGCTTGCCAAGAACGAGCTCACGGCGATGGATGACGCCAAGAAAGAGGTCATTTATGAGCTCGGGGCCTGCTTCGAGGCGATGGGCAAGGCGGACCTCGCCATCGAAGAGTACAAGGTGATCTACAGCGAGGACATCGGCTTCCGAGACGTCGCGGACAAGATCAACGCCTTCTACGCGAGGGGCTGAGCCGGACCAGCTATGGCCCCTCCGGCGCCCGCCCGGGAAACTCAAGGCGTCGCCGGGCGCCCCCGTTCTGCAAGCAGCAAGGCCGCGGTCATCGCCAGCAGGCTCAGGAGCAGCGGCCCCAGCTCGGCTGTTTCCCCAAAGAGCAGCAGGGACGCGGCCACGCCCAAGGGAACCTTGGCATTGTTCATCACCGCGAGAGTGCCCGTGCCGCACCGGCGGGCGCCCGCGTTCCAAAGGTAGAAGCCCAAGCCGGAAGCGATGAGCCCTAGGTAGGCCACGGTGAGGACCTGGCCGCCGTCCAGCCGGGGCGGGACGGGTTGGCGGGCGATCAGGAGCAGCGCGGGCAGCATTCCGCCGCCATAGAGCAGCCCCATCGCCTCGTGGTCCGGCAGGTTCGGGCGGTCACGGCTCCAGTCGCGATAGGCCAGCTGGCCGGCCGAAAACGCGAGATTGGCCCCCTGCACCAGCAGGACCCCGCGCAGCGTTACGGCGAAATCCGCCGCTCGGTTCACCAGCAGCGCGGCGCCCGCGATCGCGAGGAGGGAGGCTCCCAGCGCCCACGGCCGGAGACGCCGCGCCCGCAGATCAGCCAGCAACGTCACAAACAGAGGCGTGGTTAGCGTGAATAGCGCGACCTCGTGCGCCCGCAGGTGCTGGAAGCTCTCGAGGTAGAGGACGTACATCACCCCGAACTGGAGCGCTCCGATGCCGGCGAGGGTCGCGGCGCTGCGGAACCCCAACGCCCGTGGGCGCACGAACGGCAGGAATACCAGCGCCGCGAGCCCGAGCCGAGCCGCGGTCACCCAGGCGGGATCCACCCCGGCCAAGTTGCGCTTGATCAGGCCGAACGAGCAGGCCCAGATCAGCGAGGCAAGCAACAGGGTCGGCATCGGCGGTTCAGACGCGAAAGAGGGCGCCCAAGCGACGACCCAGCAGCAGCGAAAGTCCCGCGATGGTCACCCCGAGAAACACCATCGCCCAGACGCCCAGCGCGCTGGCGATGAACTTTCCGTCCCCCAACAGCTGGAAGAGTTCGAGGATCGCCTTGGTGATCGGATAATAGGCCTGCTTCTGCGCTAGGATGAGCGAATCGCTGACCTCCAGCATCGCGAAGGCGAAGGCCAGCAAGCCGCCTGCAATCAGGTTCGCGGCGATGAGCGGCAGGGTGATCTTGATGGTTGCCTTGAGGGGCGGGCAACCGAGGTTCTGCGCCGCCTCTTCCAGGGTTTCACTGGTCTGCTGGAACCCGGCCGCGGCCGAGCGGACCACGTACGGCAGCCGGCGCACCGAATAGGCGATGATCAGCAAGATTGTCGGATCTCGCGTCGGATTGAGGAATGAGAAGAATCGCCCGTCCTGCGCCATCGCCAGATAGCCGAAGGCCAGCACCAGACCGGGCACCGCTAGGGGCAGCATCGCGAGGAAGTCCAGCACCTGCCGCCCGGCGATCCGGCTGCGCACAACCACGTAGGCGATCGCAACCCCGAGCACGATGTCGATCACTGCGGAGATGCTCGCGAAGCGCAGGCTATTTGCGATCGCGGAAACCGTCAGGTCGTGGCCTAGCGCCAACTCGAAGTTCTCCAGCGTGTAGCGGGTGGGCAGGACCGAGCCGTACCAGTCCTCCGCGAACGCCACCAGAATCACGCCCAAATGGGGCAGTACCGCGAGGAACGTGATCCCGGCGAACAGCCCGGTGCAAAGCCAAGCGCGTCCCGCCGGCAGCGCCTGCGCGCCGCTGGCCGAGGTCGCCTTGGCCATCATCGCGTGGCTGGACCGGCCGAACAGCAGCTTGCTCACCGCATAGAGGCCCACGGAGGCGACCAGCATCACGGCCACCAGCGCGAAGGGGAGGGGATTCATCCCGATGTCCTTCAAACCGTGATAAATCTGGACGCTTGTGACGCGGTCGTAGTCAAACACGAGCGGTGTCCCTAGCTCAGTGAAGGCCCAAATGAAGACAATGGTGCCCCCCGCGAACAGTCCGGGCCGGATCAGCGGCAGAGTGATTCGCCGGAAGCGCCGGAACCCTGTACAACCCAGATTCTGCGCCGCCTCCTCCATCGCCGGATCCACGTTTGCCAGCGCCGCTACCGAATTAAGGTAGATGATCGGGTAGAGCGACAGGGCCTGCACGGCCGCGATGCCCCAGAACTGGTGGCGCGCAAACCAGTCGATTGTCTCTCCGGGCTCTAGCAACCCCGCCAGTTGCAGCAGGCAATTGAGGGCCCCGTACTGCCCGAAGATCTGCTTGATGCCGATCGCCCCGACGAAGGGGGGCAAAATCATCGGGACCAAAATCAGCGCCCCCAGCAAGGCCTTGCCCGGGAATCGGAAACGGTCGCTCACCCACGCCAAGGGCAACGCGAGGCCAAGAGCGAGGCACGTGGTGGTCGCCGCCAGCAGCAGCGAGTTGCCCAACGCCCCGACGTGGTGCGGATCTGCAAGGATCGCACCAAGGTAGGAAAGGGTGAAGCGGCCGTCCGCATCCACGAAACCTCCTCGCATGATCTGCAACACTGGCCAGAGGAAGAAAGCCCCGAAAAAGAGGCCCGTGAAGGCGAATACAAGGCGGGCAAAACCCTGCGACATCGGGCGGAATCTGGGCCCCGCCGCGCAGCCCGCGCAAGGGGGAATTGGCTCGCGCCCACTCCATTTTCTCCTCGCCGGCTGCACCCGTCGCCGGAAAGTTTCACTTGGAACATGCGCCGCCCCTTGTCTTCTCTGCTGCTGTCCTGCGCGCTCTGCCTGGCCGGCTTCCCGTTGGCCGCCCAAGTCACCGAATCCCCGCATACCGTCGCGCCTGGGCGCGTGCTGCTGGAGGTGGACGGGGTGCGCCTCGCGGTCGGACGCGACGGTGCCGACGGAGGGACGCTGGACGCGCTCGCGGTGGGCTCAACCCTGCTTACCACTGGTCTCACCCGATCGCTCGACCTGCAGGTGGGCGTCGACCTCTTCCTGCGCCAGTCGGTTTCCCTCGGCGGCCAGAGGGACTCGGACGCCGGCTTCGGCGATGTCCGCCTCCGGACCAAATGGACCTTCTGGCGCCTGGACTCCGGCGCCGCCGCCCTCGCCCTGATCCCCTACGTGCGCCTCCCCACTTCAACCGCCGGGCTCGGCAGCGAGCGGATGGACGGTGGCTTGATTTTACCTTGGGCGAGCACGGGGCCGGCCGGGGTCGTGACCGGTGCGATGCTTCATTGGAACTCCGCCTCAAGTGCAGATGGCCGCCGCTACCAGTGGAGCGGCGCCGCCTACGCGCGCCGGGACTTGTTCCGGTTGCTCTCTGCCTACGCCGAGGTGACCTTGGCCGCGGCGTCAGGCGCGTGGGCTGCCCGCGAGGGCACAGTCGGCGCCGGGGCCTTGCTGCGGCCCTGGGATGGGCTCGAGATTGATTATCAGATCCAGCGCGGCCTGAACCGCCGGGCCCCTGACTGGATCCACTCCCTGCGCTTCAACTGGGACTGGTGATCACTCGCCGGCTCAGCCGGCCTCGGCGGGAGCCACCCCAATCTTTCCGGCCGCGGCGAGGCTAAGGGCGAAAGGTTTGCCCCGGGGGCGGCGTAAGGTGACCAGCCCCGCGGTCAAGTTGCGTTCGGCGACGTGCGCCACCGCGCCCGGGCGCAGGCCGTGCGCCTCCGCAAAGGTCAGGAAGTCAGCCGACTGGTCGGTCACCCGCACCACGCGGAGAGAGACCTCCGTCGCGCAGGTGGCCAAGGTGGCGTAAACGGCTGAGCTCAGGGTCCCTTCGACGCTGGGGATGGGATCGCCGTGCGGGTCGGTCGCCGGATGACCCAGCAGGGCGTCCAATCGGCCGAGCACCACGTCCGAGATCGCGTGCTCCAATTGCTCCGCCTCCGCGTGCACCTGCGACCAGTCCATCTTGAGCACGTTGACGAGGAAGGTTTCGACTAGCCGGTGCTTGCGCAGCACGTTGAGGGCAACCCGGTGACCGGCGGCGGTGAGGCGCAGCCCGCGCCGGGGCTCGTGGAGAACAAGGCCGGAGTCCGCCAGCGCCTTGACCATCGTCGTGGCGGTTCCCGGCACCACGTCGAGGGCAGTTGCTATCTTTCCCATCGGGACCAGGCCGTCCGGGGAGCGTTCCGCCAGCAGCAGGGCGTGCTTCAGGTAGTTCTCCACTGCAATTGTGGCCATGGAGTGAGTGTTGGCCCGCGGATTGGAACCTGCCAAGGATATATTTTGACAATTCAAAATAGGGGCTTTGGATCTTCGGCATGCGGTTAGCCAGCCAACGACGGTTCCTCCAAGGGAGGAGCTCATGAAGCCCGCGCTGTGGGCGCTTCTGGCTCTGGGCCCAGCGATGCTGATCGTGTGGCCGCGCTGGGGGCTGCTGGCTTGGTGGCAGCGTGAGCGGAAGCGAAGGGAGCGGGAGTTGCGGGAGGATGCCCTGAAACATCTGCTGAAGAGCGAGGCGGAGGGCGCGGTGGCCTCGCTGCTGAGCCTCGCGGGGGCGCTGCGGGTGAGCGATGGAGTCGCCGCCGAGATCGTGTCGGAGTTAGAGCGTGAGGGACTGGCCGCGGTCGAGAGTGGCCGGCTGCGGCTGCGGCCCGCCGGCCGCGAGATCGCCCTGCACGTGGTTCGCACACACCGGCTGTGGGAAAGTTATCTCGCGGAGCGCACCGGCGAACCGGAGGTGCGCTGGCATCGGCTCGCGGAGCGGGCGGAGCACCGCCTCACCCCCGCCGAGACTGCCGCGCTGGCCGCCCAGCTGGGCCATCCGCTCTTCGATCCACATGGGGACTGGATTCCGGCCTCGGGCGACGGTCTGGCCGCGGAAGCTGGCGCCGCCCTTGAGGAGTTTTCGCCGGAACAGCCCTTCCAGATCCATCATATTGAGGACGAGCCCGAGACCGTTTACGGGCACCTACTGCGCCTCGGCCTGCGGCCCGGGATGCGCGCCTACATCGTCTCCCGCGACGATGCTAAGATTCGCTTGTGGGCGGACGGCGCCGAATACGCTCTCAATCCCGGAACGGCCCGCCAGCTTTCGGTCCTTTCCCTGCCTGGGGTGACTGCCGCCGCGCTGCGCGGGGAACGCTTCCTCCATGAGGTGCCCGCCGGCGGCAGGGCCCGGCTGCTCGGGCTGACCGGAGCCTGCCGCGGTGCGGAACGTCGTCGTTTGCTCGATCTCGGCTTTGTGCCTGGATCTATCGTGGAAAGTGCGCTCTCCGGCCCCGGGGGTGACCCGACCGCCTATGAGGTGCGGGGCAGCCTGGTAGCGTTGCGCCGCGAACAGGCCCGCTACGTGCGGGTGGGCCCGCTGCCGGGAGGTGCGGCGTGAGCACGCCGTCCCGCCCCGCCCCGGCCGCCGCCGCCTGCGTGGATTGCGAGGTCTACCGCGCGGCCCGGCTGCACAAGCTGGGGCTGCAGCCCGGCCCTTGGGACCACGTCGTCGCTCTCGCCGGCAACCCCAACACGGGGAAGAGCACTGTTTTTAACGCCCTCACCGGACTTCGCCAGCACACCGGCAACTGGCCGGGTAAGACCGTCGCCCGCGCCGAGGGCGGTTTCGCCTTTGCGGACCGACGCTTCCAGCTAGTAGACCTCCCAGGCACCTATTCCTTGCTTTCCACCAGCCCCGATGAGGAGGTCGCCCGCGACTTCATCCTCTTCGGGCGTCCGGACGTCACCGTGGTCGTCGCGGATGCGACGCGCCTCGAGCGAAATCTGAATCTCGTGCTGCAGGTGCTCGAGATCACGGAACGGGCGGTGGTCTGCCTCAACCTGATCGACGAGGCGGCGCGCCATGGCATCCAGGTGGACGAGCGCCAGTTGACGCGTGATCTGGGCGTCCCTGTGATCGCCACCGCCGCTCGTTTCGGCCGTGGATTACCCGAGTTGCTGGCCGCGATCGCCGAGATGGCGGCACGGAAGGTCCGCGGCTTCGGTTACCGCTTGAGCCAAGAGCCGCCCGTCATCCGCGCGGCCCTCGTTGATCTCACCGCCCGGATCGAGCAGGCCTATCCGGGGCTGCCGAACGCCCGCTGGATCGCGATGCGGCTGCTCGGCGGCGACGAGCGCGTGGCCGAGGCCCTCCGCCGCGGGGAACTTTCCGCCTTGGCGGAACGCGCCGCCCGCGGTTCCGAGGGCGTCCTCCGCGAATCCTCGCTGTCTGCCCGATGAACCCTGCTTCCCCCGCACCGGCCTCGGCTCCCGCCGTCGAGGAGATCCTTGCCCACGCCCGTCGCCTGCGGGCAGGCATCCCTGGCGACATCCACGAGCACTTGGTGGAGGCGCTTTATGCGGACGCCGGCCGCATCGCGGAGCGCTCCGTCTCGCGGCCCGAACGCCCGGCGCGTCCTACGTTCGACCGCACGCTAGACCGGATCGTCACCAGCCGGATCTGGGGACTGCCGGTGATGCTCCTGCTGTTCACGTTTATGTTCTGGCTGACCATTGCCGGCGCGAATGTGCCGTCGCAAGGGCTGGCGGGGATTCTCGTGGAAAACGGCCACCCTTGGCTGCGCGGGCTGGCGGACGCGGCCGGGTTCCCGGGGTGGCTCCGAGGCCTGCTGGTGGACGGCGTTTACCTGTCCACCGCTTGGGTGATCAGCGTGATGCTCCCGCCGATGGCGATTTTCTTCCCGCTGTTCACGCTCTTGGAGGACTTCGGCTACATCCCGCGCGTGGCTTTTAATCTGGACGCGCTCTTCAAGCGCGCGGGCGCCCACGGCAAACAGGCGATGAGCACGATGATGGGCTTCGGCTGCAACGCGGCGGGGGTGGTCTCCACCCGGATCATCGACAGTCCCCGCGAACGGCTGATCGCCATTCTTACCAATAATTTCGCGCTCTGCAACGGCCGCTGGCCCACTCAGATCCTCATCGCGACGATCTTCCTCGGCAGCCTCGTGCCAGCGCATTTTGCGGGCCTCGTCTCTGCGGGGGCCGTCGCCGGCGTCGCGCTGCTTGGCCTCGGCTGCACCTTCCTCGTGGCGTGGCTGCTTTCGCGCACCGTGCTGAAGGGGCAGGTCTCCACCTTCAGCCTGGAATTGCCGCCGTATCGTCCGCCGCGGCTCTGGCAGACGCTGTACACTTCCGTCCTCGACCGCACCCTGCTCGTGCTGTGGCGTGCGGTGGTCTTTGCGGCGCCCGCGGGGGCCGTCATCTGGCTGGTCGCGAATGTCCGGTTTGGCGAGGGCAGCGTGGCGGAGTTCCTGATTGCCGGGATGGATCCCTTCGGCCTCGCGCTGGGACTCAACGGAGTGATCTTGCTGGCGTACCTGATCGCGATTCCGGCCAACGAAATCGTGATCCCGACGATCCTGATGCTGACCGCGCTCGTGGCCCGATTGGCCGGAGTGGGCGAGGGGGCGGGGGTAATGGTGCAGGCGGACTCCCCAGCGTTCGTCGGCGAGGTCCTGCGCGCGGGCGGTTGGACCGTGCTGACAGCGGTGAACCTTATGTTGTTCAGTCTGCTCCACAATCCGTGCAGCACCACGCTCTATACCATTTACAAAGAGACGGGCAGCGCCCGGTGGACGGCTCTGGCCGCGCTCCTGCCGGTGGGTATGGGATTGGTTCTGACCTTCGGGGTAGCGACGGTGTGGCGCCTTCTCATTAGCTGAGGCTCGCGCATAACTTCTCGCTTGCGCTGATGCGCGGAAACTCGCTTTCTCCGCCCCTGCAACGCACCCGTAGCTCAATTGGATAGAGCATCTGACTACGGATCAGAAGGTTTGGGGTTCGACTCCCTACGGGTGCGCCATTTCTTTCCCTGTCTCTCTGGCATCGGGACGCCGGCTCGCGCTTGCCATCCGTGGGCCGCCGCTGATCTCGTGCCTCATCCCAACGACCCGCGTCCCGCTGCGGTACGCTGCCGATCGTGCGGGCCGTTCTTACCCTCTGCTGAA
>VHCI01000090.1 GCA_016871775.1 Verrucomicrobiota bacterium
CGGCGATGAGGTCCGCATCGGCCAAGTCGTCGCCACGATCGAGGTCGGCGCAACCGCCACAAACCCCGCTCCCACCCCGGCCGCCGCCGCAGTTCCCGCGACGGGATCGCCCGCCGCCCGACGCGTGGCCGCGGAAACCGGCCTCGACCCTGCGAAGGTCAGCGGCACCGGCAAGGCTGGCCGCGTCACCAAGGGAGACCTGCTCGCCGTCGCGGCCGCTTCGCCCGCGGCCCCCGCCGCGCCAGCCCCCGCGCCGGCTGCGCCCGCGACGTCCGCGGCCCCGGCCGCCCGCCAGACACGCCGCAAGCTTTCCCCCCTGCGCGCCCGGCTAGCGCAGCGCCTCGTCACTGCCCAGCACCAGGCCGCGATGCTCACCACGTTCAACGAGGTCGATATGTCCGCCGTGATGGCCCTGCGCGCGCGTTACCAGGACGAGTTCGTCAAGCGCCACGGCCTCAAGCTCGGGTTTATGTCCTTCTTCACCAAGGCCGTCGTCCACGCCCTGCGCGAGGTGCCCGCGGTGAACGTCCAGCTCGACGGCGAGACGCTGGTGGAGAACCACTACTACGACGTCGGCGTCGCGGTCTCCACCGACCGCGGGCTGATGGTGCCGGTGATCCGCGGCTGCGATCGGCTTGGCCTCGCGGAGGTGGAGAAAGGGATCGCCGACGCGGCCACGCGCGCGCGCGAGGGCCGCATCACGCTCGGGGACCTCGAGGGCGGCGTGTTCACGATCACCAATGGCGGCGTCTTCGGCTCGATGCTCTCAACGCCGATCATCAACCCGCCACAGAGCGCCATCCTCGGGCTCCACGCCATCAACGAGCGGCCCATCGCGGCCAACGGGCAGGTCGTCATCCGCCCAATGATGTACCTCGCGCTGAGCTACGACCACCGCCTGATCGACGGCCGCGAGGCGGTGACCTTCCTAGTCAAGGTGAAGCAGGCGATCGAGGATCCTGCCCGCGTGCTGATCGGCCTATGACCCGCCCCGCGATGACCCGCTTCGACCTGATCGTGATCGGTGCCGGACCCGGCGGTTACGTCTGCGCGTTCCGCGCAGCCCAGCTCGGCCTCGAGGTCGCGCTGGTGGAGAAACGCCCCGCCCTTGGCGGAACTTGCCTTAACGTCGGGTGCATCCCGTCCAAGGCGCTCCTGCATTCCAGCGAGCACTTCGCCTGGGCCCGGCATGACGCCGCGGCCCACGGCATCCGCCTCGGCGGGGTAAGCCTCGACCTGGCCGCCTTGCTGCGGCGCAAGGACGAGATCGTCTCCCGTCTCGCCGGGGGCGTCGCCCAGCTCGCCGCGGCCCGCGGCGTCACGGTGGTCACGGGCCACGCCGCCTTCACCGGTCCCAAGACCCTCTCGGTCACGGGCGCGGACGGCGCCACGCAGGCGCTCGAGGCCGCGCACGTGGTGATCGCGACGGGCTCCGCGCCCGTGGAGCTACCCTTCCTGCGCTTCGACGGCCGGACGGTAATCTCCAGCGACCACGCGATCGCCCTGCCCGAGGTGCCCGGCAAGCTGGTCGTGGTGGGCGGCGGGGCGATCGGCCTCGAACTCGGCTCAGTCTGGGCCCGGCTGGGCAGCGAGGTCACGGTGGTGGAATCGCTCCCGCGGATCGCCGCCTCGTTTGACGAGGACGTCGGGCGCGCGTTTACCCGAATGCTGCAGAAGCAAGGCCTGCGGATCGAGGCCGGCGCCAAGGTGACCGGCCTGCGCCCCGGCTCCCCCGCGGTGCTCACCGCCGAGCGCGGCGGCCAGACGCTCGAGCTCCCCGCTGACCGGGTGCTGGTCGCCGTCGGCCGGCGGCCCTACACCGAGGGGCTCGGCCTCGAGCGTGCAGGCGTCGAGTTGGACGAGCGGCGGCGCATCCGGTTAGACGGCCACCTGCGCACCAGCGCGCCGGGCATTTGGGCGATCGGTGACGTCGTGGCCGGGCCGATGCTCGCGCACAAGGCCGAGGAGGACGGCGTGGCCGTGGCGGAGTGGATCGCCGGGCGCGCCGGCCACGTGAACTGGGACCTCGTGCCCGCCATCATCTACACGCATCCGGAGGTCGCCTCGGTGGGGCTCGGCGAGGAGGCCGCCCAGGCCGCCGGCCGCGCGGTGCGCATCGGCCGCTTCAACTTCGCTGCGAACGGCCGTGCCCTGGCCGCCGGTTCCGCCGAGGGCTTCGTGAAGCTCATCGCGGACGCCACCACCGACCGCCTGCTCGGCGCCCAGATCCTCGGCCCCAACGCCGGGGAACTGATCAGCGAGGTTGTCACCCACCTTGAGTACGGCGGCAGCGCCGAGGATCTCGCCCGCACCATCCACGCCCATCCGACGCTGAGCGAGGCGGTCAAGGAGGCCGCGCTCGCCGTGGACAAGCGCGCCCTGCACGCCGTCTGAAGCGGGGCGCCGGTCCGACGGCCGAGGCTCAACCCTTGGCCGCCGTCAGGGTCTTCCGGGGCAGACGGGTGACGCGCACGAAACGCGCGCGGAACAGCTCGTCCAGGGTTTCCCTCACCGCGGGGGGAAGGCGCGCGACCAGGTCGTCGAGCTCAGGCATGGGGCAGGCCAGCTCTGTTTCCGCGGCCTTGGGTTCCGCGGCTGGCGTCGGCGTGGCCGACACCGCCTCGCCGCGCTCGCGAGCCCCCGCGAGGAACTGCGCCTCCGCCGACTCATCCGGCCAAGCGGGATCGGACTCGCCGGGCGGGGCGGCCTCGACGGGAGTGGACGGCTTAACGGGCACTGGCTCCGTTGCGGGCGGAAGCGAAACTGCAGGCGGGGCGGCCGCGGCGGCGGGGTTTTCCGGCGGGGCGACGGACAGCGACGGCTGCGCGCGCGCGGCGGCAGCGGAGGCTAAGCGGACCTCCAGCCGGTCAATCAGGCCTTTTTTTTTTCCTCGGCCGCCGGGGCCTCCTCGGCCAGGGCGGTCAACTCCTTGAGCAGGCTGTCGATCGCGCGGGCGCGGCTCGCCTCGACCGCGCGGAGGAGCGTGACCTCAAAGTTGATCTTCTCGGCCAGCCCGAGCTTCACCCCGCCCTCCCCCTCGCGCAGCGCGTCGAGGAGCCGGGTCAACTGCTCGGTCGTCAGGGCGATGCCGCCGAGCGCGTCGCTGCGGCCGCCCCGCGCGATCGCGTCCAGCAGCGCCGCCCGGAACACGGCCTGCAGGTCGGTGAGCAGGCGCACCAAGTCGCGGCCCGCGGCGTCGCAGGCATCGACCAGCGCGACGATGCGCCGCTGGTCCCCGGCGGCCACGGCCCCGGCGAGCTCCCCGACCTGCGCGGCGGAGACGAGGCCGTAGACTTCGAGCACGTCGGGCTCGGTCACCGTGGTCCCGCAGAACGAGATCATCTGGTCGAGGATCGACTGCGCGTCGCGCATCCCGCCGTCGGCCAGCCGGGCGATGCACGCCAGCGCGGCGGGATCGGCCTGGATGCCCTCGGCCGCGGAGATCAGCTGGAGCCGGGTCACGATCAGCTCCTCGGGGATCGGCTTGAGGTCGAAGCGCTGGCAGCGCGAGACGATCGTCGGCAGGACCTTCTGCGGGTCGGTGGTCGCGAAGATGAACTTCACGTGGGCTGGCGGCTCCTCAAGGGTCTTCAGCAGCGCGTTGAACGCGGCCGCCGAGAGCATATGGACCTCGTCGATAATGTAGACCTTGAACCGGCCTTGGGCGGGCGCGTAGCGGACGGTCTCCCGGAGGTCGCGGACCTGATCGACGCCGTTGTTGGAGGCGCCGTCGATCTCGATCACATCAAGGTGGGAGCCCTCGGCGATGGCGATGCAGGCGGGATCGGCCGGGTCGAAGTCGGCTTTGGGGCCGCCGGTGCAGTTGAGGGCCTTGGCGAAAATGCGGGCGATGGAGGTCTTGCCGGTGCCGCGGGGTCCCACAAACAGGTAGGCGTGGGCGATCCGCTGGCGGGCGATCGCGTTCCGGAGCGTGCGCACCGCGTGGTCCTGGCCGACGACGTCGGCGAACGTGCGGGGGCGCCACTTGCGGGCGATGACCTGGTAGGCGGAGGACAAGCGCGGGGAGGTTGAGCGGGGCGGACGGGGCGGCGCGAGTCGAAATCGTCGCCTGCGGTCCCGGGCGCCAGCGGCGGGCAAAAAAAGTGGCCAGGCACTCCACGGCACTGGATCAACGTCGTCACCGTTGCTACCTTCCGGTCCTGGCGGAGTTCACGCGCCTACCCATGCATGGCACCTGGCCAGCGTCCACGATGGGTAGGGGTCAGGGCGGCGCAACCCCCAATTTGGCGCGGCGTCAGAGCACCTGCAGTTTGCGGCGGTAAAAGGCCACGACCTCGTCGGGATCGTCAGTGAAGAGAATGTAGTCGGTCATCCACGCTGGGGCGCGGCCCTGCTTGATCATCAAGCGCAGCTGGCGGCGGAGGTCCTGCCAGAACTCAGCGTTGAAGAAGACGTAGGGCACGCGCGGACGAATCCCCAGCTTGAGGTTGCAGAGCTCGATGCCGACCTCCTCGAGGGTACCCACGCCGCCGACGTTGAAGACGCAGAAATCCGCCGCCTCGAACCACTTTTGCCGGAAGTGACGCGAGTCCTCCTGGAACGTGTTGAAAAAGTCCACGCCGAGCTCCGGGGGCTGGGCCTCCAACTGCAAGAAGCACGCGCCGGTAAGCGCGCCCTTGGCCCGCGCCTGCTCAGTAGCGAGGCGCATCACCCCGCCACCGCCGCCCGTCAGCACGCCGAGGTTGTGGCCGATGAAGCCCGTCACTTTGTCCACCAGCGCGGAGATGCGGCCGGCATCGCCCGGATCGAGGTTCACCGCGGAGCCGTAAAAAGCCAGGATGGTGGACTCGTTGAACCGGCGGGCGACCTCCTCGCGCACGAAGAAGCCGCGCTCCCGCTTGTAGGTGTGGACGTAGAGGTCCCGCGTCGTTTCGTCGTACCAGTAGGCGTCGATGCCCAGGGAACGGAGGGTGTCGAGCCGCCCGTGGGCGTGGCTGGAGAAGAAGTACCCGTGGGTGCGCGAGGCCTGGCGGAACACGACGCGCCGCAGGCCCAGCTCGGGCAGGCGGGCGAAGAGCTCCACCTGCTCCATCAGCCCCGGGAAGTATTCCGTGACCAGCGTGTCGGCGCCGGGATCGGCCGCGTCGAGGGCTTGGATCATCGTGCGGTGGCCGAGAGAGCTGCGCTTCGCTTCCAGGAGCCGGCGGACGTCCGCGCCAGCGCGCACCACGAGCGCGCGGTTGTCGACCGCCCCAGACTGGCCGCGCACGGACAGCCGGGTGCGGGGGCGCGCTTCGTCGGCGACGCAGGCGGGGCAGTCGTCCATCGCCTTGAACAGGCCGGCGGCGGTCGCGAGCAGGCGGGTGCGCTTGCGGGCGAGGGTCCGCACCTCCGGGTCCTCGACCTGCGGCGCGCGGAACACCTCGACGGAGACGAGGGGGTTGACCACGGGCTGCTCGCCGGGGTTGTAGATCTCGAGCATCACGTTAGTCCCGAAGGTCTTCAACGGGTCGAGCAGGACCGCGCTGGTATGGATGCCGAAGTTGCCCTCGCCCTGGTTGAGCACGACGTAGTGCTCCTTCAGGTACATCGAGCAGCTGGTGAGGATGCCGGCGCGCGGCGCGATCGTCAGCGGGGCCGCCTCGCGGCGTACCTGCACGCGATCGAGGAACCCGCGCCCAAGCACGCCAGAGACGACGCGCTCTAGGTCGCCCCGCTGCAGCTTGGGGCTGAGCGTGTAGGCTACCTGGTGGGGGGTCAGATAGACCCGGCCCTCGGAGTCGATGCTGATGGTGTTGGGCAGTTTGAGCTGGTTCGCCTTTAGGGCGTTCCAGATCTCGGCGGTGGTGAGCTTGGCTTCGGCAGGCGCGTGGTAGAGGCGGCCGGCCGGGGCGCCGACGCGTAGGAGCTTTTTCCAGAAGGCGGCGTGCGGGAAGCTGGGGTCATAGAGGAAGGCCTCAGCGTCGAGTTCGAGGCGACCGCCCTCGGCGCGGAGGGGGCCGGTCAGGGTCACCTCGAGGCCGATCCGCGCGAGGGAGCTGCGGAGGGAGAAGCGCAGGCGCGGGAGGAGCGGGCGGAGGGCCTCGAGCTCGGCCGGGTGGCGCGGCCAGAAGGCGAGGGTGACGCGCACCGATCGCTCGTCCTTGTTCCTGACCGAAAGGATTTGGCCGTCGGGACTCGTCCAGAATTGCGCGGGGTGCATCGGAAGGGTGCTTTCACCGTGGGCGCGGGTGGCCGCCGGCACAAGCGGGGAGAACGAGATTGCCTTCCGCCGGAACGGCTGGCACTTCTTGCCGCTCCGCGGACCGCCCCTTGCGACCGCGCTCCCTTTCACTCACCTCGATCCATGAAGTTCCCGTTCCTCCCCCTTTTCAGCCTGGCCCTGCTCGGGGCCGACTCCCTTGCCGCGCAGGAGGCGAAGATCACCGTCCCCGGCGCTGCCGCGGCCGCCAAACCCACGTTCACCGACGCCCAGATCCTCGAGGAGTTCGGCTGGTTCATCGGCAAGCGCGTCGGCCTCGGCGAGCTGGAGTTCTCGAACGATGAGCTGGAGACGCTGATCAAGGGCTTTCGCTCGGCCGCCGCCGGCAAGGACTCGCCCTACGAGCTGGAGAAGATCGGGCCCCCGATGGACGACTTCATGCAGAGGAAGCAGAGCGCCTACGCCGCGAAGCTGAAGACCAAGAACTCGGCGGTGAACGAGACGTACTTCACCAAGCTCCGCGAGAACAAGGCCGTGGTCGAGCTGCCCAGTGGGCTCCGCTACGAGATCACCTCGGTCGGCCCCGGCCCCGCCCCCAAGGCCACCGACACGGTGCGCGTACACTACGTGGGCAAGCTGATCGACGGCACGGAATTCGACAGCTCGATCAAGCGCGGCGAGCCGGCCGAGTTTCCTCTTAACCAAGTCATCCCCGGCTGGACCGAGGGCATCCAGAAGATGAACAAGGGGGGCAAGATCCGCCTCCATGTCCCGCCGCAGCTCGGCTACGGTGACGACGGCCGGCCCGGCATCCCCCCCAGCTCGACCCTTGTGTTCGACGTCGAGCTGCTCGACATCAAGTCGACGCCCGCCGCCGCTCCCGCCGCGCCGGTACCGGCAAAGAAGTGAGCCTCCGCCCTCCGCCCGCGCGGGGGGCTTTTTTTCGCCCCGCTTGCCCGCGCCCGGGCGCGCCCTTGATCCATCCCCGATGCGCCTGCTCCCCCTCCTGTTACCGGTCCTCCTCGCCGCCTGCGCCGCGGGGGCGGAAACCGGCACCCTTGTCCGTCGCGCCGCGGGCGACGGCCGCGCGGCCTTCACCTTCGACGCCGGGGCCTGGACCGATCCCGCCGCCGTGCGGCGCCTGCCGATCGGCGTCTTCGACTCCGGGATCGGCGGGCTGACCGTTCTGGAGGCGATCCTCTCGCTCGACGCCTTCAACAACCAGACCCTCGAACTCGGCCCGGACGGCGTGCCGGACTTCGCCAAAGAGCGCTTCGTGTATTTCGGGGACCAAGCCAATATGCCCTACGGCAACTACGGGGCCGCGGGCCGCACCGACTACCTGCGCGAGCTGATCCTGAAGGACACGATCTTCCTCCTCGGCCGCCGCGCGTGGCCGGCCCGGGGCGACGCGCCCCACTTCGCGAAGCCCCCGGTCAAGGCGGTGGTCATCGCCTGCAACACCGCCACCGCCTACGGCCTCGAGGACATCCGCGCCGCCGTCGCAGCGTGGGGCGTCCCCGTCATCGTGGTGGGCGTGGTGGAGGCCGGCGCGCGCGGCGTGCTCGAGACCAATCCCGCCGGCGGCATCGGCGTGATGGCTACCGTCGGGACCTGCGCCAGCGGCGTGTACCCGCGGACCATCGGCGCCACCCTCGGCCGCGCGGGTTTCGGCCCGCCGCCCATCGCGCAGCAGGGCAGCGCGACGCTCGCTGGGGCGATCGAGGGGGACGCGGCCTTCACCGAGCCGGTCGCGGTCTACGCGCGCCGCGAGGTGCGCGCGCTGGCAGAGGCCTACCGCGAGCTGCGCCCCGGCCGGCCGCTCGAGACCGTGGTACTCGGCTGCACCCACTATCCGCTTGCCAAGACGGAGATCGAGCAGGCCTTCGCGGAACTCGCCGCGGATCCGTCGTGGCGGGCCGTCGTCTCGCCCCGCCTCGCCTTCGTCGATCCCGCCACCCTCACCGCGCGGGAATTGTTCCGTGAGCTCGCCCGGGCCCGGTTGCGGCTCGGAGCGGGGGAAAACCCGGTGATCGCCCGCGACCAGTTCTACCTGTCCGTACCCCGCCCGGGGTTCCCCGGCGTCCGCCTCGCGCCCGACGGCGGGCTGGACCGCGATTACAAGTACGGCCGGCTGCCCGACCAGCTCGACCGCGAGGACACCAAGAACGTCCCGCTCACCCCCGCGGTGCTGCCGCCCGCGAGCGCCCGCCTGCTGCGCGAGCGCCTGACGGTCGTCTGGTCGCGCCTCGGTGGCGGTTAAGCGGGCCACCGCGCTTCAATCCGGCCGCGCGGAAGGGACGAGGTCCCGTTCTGCGGTGACCTCGCCGCCGGCGCCCGCGCGCAGGGCAAAGCCGCGCCGGTGGCTGAGCCGGGCGTGCTGGGCGACGGGGATCGGCCGGAAATAGCGCTGATAGACGCTAGAGTGGGAGAGCCCGGCGTGGAGCCGCGGGAGGCAGGCCTCGCCGGCGGGGCGGATCGGACGCACGCACAGGCCGGGGCCGCCGGGCAACGTCAACTCCCCGGAGAATTCGCCCGAAGGACCGGGAGTGGCCGGCGTCCCCGGGCCGACCGGCGGTGATTCCATCCCCGGAGTGAAGCGCGGGCGGGGAACGGGCCCCAGCGGGAAGGGGCGAAGCCGCGCTTGCCGCCGCGCGCGGCAGCGCCTATCAGCGACGCCACAGATGCCCACCCTCGTATTCTCCATCGCCAACCAAAAGGGGGGCGTCGGCAAGACCACCACCGCGGTCAACCTCGCCGCGGCGCTGGCCGAGCGGAAGATCCACACGCTGCTTGTGGACCTAGATCCGCAGGCCAACGCGACGAGCGCGGTGGGCGTGGAGAAGCAGGTCGGGCGCAGCCTCTACGGACCGCTGCATGGGGAGGGCTCGGCGTTCGACATGATCACCCCGACAGCGCACGAGTGCCTCGCTCTGATTCCGAGCGAGGAGGACCTTGCCGCCGCGGAGATCGAGCTGACACAAGGGCAGGATTACCTCGCGCGGCTGCGGCGGGTGCTCGAACCGGTGCGCGACTCCAACGGCTACCGCGTGATCCTCATCGACTGCCCGCCCGCGCTGGGCCTGCTCTCGATGAACAGCCTAGCGGCCGCGGATTACCTGCTCATCACCCTCCAGTGCGAGTACTTGGCCCTTGAGGGCCTCGGCCAGATTCTCCGCAACGCGGAGCGGCTCAAGGCAGCGCACCTCAACGACCGCCTTGAGCTGGGCGGGGTCGTGATGACAATGTACGACGGCCGCACCAAACTCGCGCGCCAGGTGGTGGAGGAGGTGCGCCAGCACCTGCCGGGCAAGGTTTTCGACACGCTGATCCCCCGGACCATCCGTCTCAGCGAGGCGCCGAGCTTCGGCAAGCCGATCCTCGCCTACGATCCGCAGGGGCTGGGATCCACCGCCTACCGGGGTCTGGCGGACGAGGTGGTGAAGCGCTTCGGTCTGGAGCCCTGAGGCCAGCGATGCTGCGCGCCGCCGGCAAGTACCGCCAAGCGTTCCTGCTCGGGCTCCAAGGCAGCCTCGTGTACCGCTGGAACTTCGCCGTGCGTGGATTTTTCTCCCTGTTTCACCTCGCCGCCGTCTTCATCCTCTGGGGCGCGGCCTTCGCGGGGCGGGAGCAGGTGGGCGGCTTCGACCTCCGGCAGACGCTCACCTACTTCACGACCATTTTGTTTCTCCAGTTCCTGATCAGCGCGTTCAACGAGGACTACCAGATCAGCGAGGAGATCCGTCAGGGCCTGATCAACCAGTTCCTGCTCAAACCGATCAACTACTTTCTCTACCGCTTGAGCATCTTCGCCGCCGCCCGGCTGGTCTCCGGCGCGCTCATCCTGCTGCCCCTCGCCGCGGCGTACCCGTTTATCCACGACGCAATGGCGTTCCCCAGCGAGCCCTGGCGCCTCGTGGCAGCGTTGCCGGCGCTGGTGCTATCCGCGCTCGTCCAGTTCACCATCGCCTACTGCTTCGGGCTGCTGACCTTCTGGTTCCTCGAGATCCAAGGGCTGGTCGTGCTCTCGATGGCGGTGGAGGCGGTGCTCGGCGGGCAGATCTTCCCGCTGGACCTGCTCCCGCCTGCCCTCCACGAAGTCGCCCGCTTCCTGCCTTTCTATTACCAGATGTACTTCCCGGCCGCGATCCTCACCGGCCGCATCGGGCCGGCCGAGGCGTCCGAGGGCCTCGCCCTCCAAGCCGGTTGGGTCGTGCTGCTGCTGCTGATCGCGCACGCGCTGTGGGTCCGGGGACTGCGGCGCCACACCGCCGTCGGGGGATGAACGCTCTCCCGCAACACCTTTGCGTCTGGGCCGCCAGCGCCCGCTACTCCCTCACCCGGGCGCTGATGTTCCGCGGGGATTTCATCATCTGGTCGCTGGTCGAGCTGTTCTGGATGGGCGTCAACCTGCTGCTGGTGGAGGTCATCTACCGGCATACGGACTCGATCGCCGGGTGGAACCGCGCCGAGATGCTGCTGCTCCTCGGCACCTCCCTGCTCATCCAGCGCCTGCTGATGGGCTTCTTCTGGAGCGGGCTCTACGACCTCGGGCGCAACGTCCGCAATGGGCACCTCGACTTCTTTCTGGCCCAGCCTGGCAGCGTGATGTTCATGGTCTCCACCCGGAAGCTGGACCCGGACGGGCTCGTGAACTCGGTCGTTGCGCTCGGGCTGGTGATCTACGCGGCCGGGGAACTCGGACTCCGGCCCGACCTCGGGCAACTTGCGCTCTACGCCGTGCTCGTCGGCTGCGGCCTCGTGATCCATTACAGCGTGCTGATGCTCTCGACCGCGAGCGTCTTCTGGCTGACCAGCGCTCAAGGGGTGGAGGGCGGCTACTTCAGCCTGATCGAGTTCTCGCGGATGCCGCGCGAGGCGTTCCGCGGCGCCGCTGAGGTGATCTTCGTCTGGATGCTGCCGGTCGTCGTGGTGAGCAACGCGCCCGCCCGGGTGCTCCTGCACGGCTTCGAGCCGGTGTGGGCGCTGGGTCTCGCCGGGTTCGCCGCGCTCTGGCTCGGACTCGCCGTGCTCGTTTTCCACCGCGGGCTCCGCCGCTACGCCAGCGCCAGCTCATGAGCGCCTCCCCCACCCCGCCTGAGGTCCGCCTCGGCCACATCTTCCGCGACCGCACGCTCCTCAACCAGGCGCTCACGCACCCATCGCTCCGGCAGGAACCGGTCCCACCCGCGACCAATCAGCGCCTCGAATTCCTTGGGGACGCCGTGCTGCAGCTGGTGCTCACCGAGGCCTTATTCCAAGCCTTCCCCGGCGAGCGGGAGGGGGAACTCAGCCGGCTGCGCGCCACACTCGCCAATGGCACTTGCCTCGCCGGTCTCGCGCGCGAGGCCGGGGTAGACACGGTATTGCGGCTCAGCGCTTCCGAGGAGGCAGGGGGCGGTCGCGCGCGCCCGGCGGCCCTCGCTGACGCCCTCGAGGCCCTGCTCGGCGCCGTATTCCTCGAGGCCGGGATCGAAGGCGCCCGCCGCGCGGTCCACGCCTTGTACGGCCCGCTCGGACCGCGCCTCGCAGCCGACGAGGCCGACAACCCGAAGGGGCGACTGCAGGAACGCATCCAGCCGGTGCACGGCAACGACGCACTCCGCTACGCGCTGGTGGCCACCGAGGGGGCCGACCACGCGCGCACGTTCACCGTTACCGTCTACCTCCGCGACCAGCCGCTGGGCACGGGCCGCGGATCCTCCAAGCAGGCCGCGGAGAAGGCCGCCGCCCAGGCCGCGCTGGCCGTCACCTGAGGCTTCCGCGCCCCGCCCGATGGCCGAAGCCCCGCCTGTCCGCCGCGTCACGGGCGTCTGCCCGCCTGCCCGCGGGGCCGTGCTCGCCGCGCTCACGCACCGTGAACGCGCGCCCGTCTGGCTCGTCGTCACGCCCACCCTGCGCGAGGCCGAACTGCTCGCGGAGGACACCGCCTTCTTCCACCGCGCGCTCGGCTCGCCCGCATCGCTTGCCGCCTTCGTGTTCCCCGAGTCGGTGCAGGATACCGCGGAAATGCGCGAGGCGTTCGCCGCGTCCAGCGACCGCCTCGCCGTGCTCTCGCGCCTACGCGCGGTCCGCGGCCTCGCCGCCGCGCCGGACACCCTGGTGGTGGCGACGACCCCCGCGGCGCTGCTGCAGCCCGTGCCCGCCCTTGAGGAGTTCGCGCGGCGCGAGCTCTCGCTAACCCGCGGGGCCACCCTACCCTTCCAGACGCTGCTAGAGGAGCTGCGGCGGCTAGATTACGACTGCGAGGCCGTCTGCGAGGCGCCCGGGCACTACGCCGTCCGCGGCGGCCTCGTCGACATCTACCCCGTCACCGCCTCCGGACCCCTGCGGGTCGATTTCTTCGGGGACGAAATCGAATCGATCCGCCGGTTCGATCCCGTGACCCAGCGTTCCGGGGACGCCGTGGAGAGCGTGACCGTGCCCGCGTCGCCGCGCGTGCGCCTTGCGACGTCGGTCACCGGGCTGGCGGGCTACCTGCCGGGGACCGCTCGCCTGGTGCTGGTGGAGCCAGCGACCCTAGAGGCCGAACTGGCCGCGCTATTGCCGGCCGGGGGCGCCGACCCGCTCGCGGCGCTGGCCGCGCATTGCGCCGGGGTGAACGGGCTCGGGGACCTTGACGAGGCCAGCCGCCTGCTGGCCGCCGCGGCGGAGGAAGTGACGTGGGACACGGAGGCGCTCGCGCACCACCGGCGGATTCCCGGCGAGGGCCTCATCGCGCAGGAGCGTTTGTTTGCCGAGGAGGAGGCGCGCGGGGAATTCCTGGCGCTGGTCGCGTCGTGGGGCCGCGCGGGGGCCGAGGTCGCGATCGTGATATCGAAGGAGGGCGAGGAGCAGCGCGCCAAGGAATTGCTGGCCACGGCGCCAGGTTGGAAGGAGCTTCGTCCCCGGTGGTGGCGGGGGGCGCTCAATGAGGGTTTCCGCCTCACCGCGCGGGCGGACGCCGCGCTGGCCCTGCCGGCGGAGGCGGGCCGACGCGGGCGGCGGGGCGCCAAGGGCGAGGAGGCGGCCCGGGACCTCGTGGTCGTCACGGAAACGGAGCTCTTCGGCCGACGCCGGCCGCGCCGCGCCGCGGGGCCAGGGCGGGCCGTGGCGCACCGGGCGCAGGTGGACCAGCTGCTGGACTTCGCGGAGCTCGTGGAAGGCGACTTCGTCGTGCACCTCCAGCACGGCATCGCGCACTACCGGGGCATCACCCGACTCGACACCGCGCAGGGCCAGCGCGAGGTGATCTCCCTCGAGTTCGACGACCAAGTGACCCTGCATGTGCCGCTCACCGAGTCGCACCTGATCAGCCGCTACGTGGGCCTGAGCAAGACGCGGCCGCAGCTGGGCCGGATCGGCTCGGGGCGGTGGGAGAAAGCGCGGCAAGCGGCGGAGCGGTCGACCGTCGACCTCGCGGCCGAACTACTGCGACTCCAAGCCGCGCGCGAGGCGCAGCCCGGGCACGCGTGCCCGCCAGACAACGACTGGCAGCGCGAGTTCGAGGCCTCGTTCCCCCACGCGGAGACCCCGGACCAGTTGCGGGCCATCCAGGAGACGAAGGCGGACCTCGAGCGCGAACGGCCGATGGACCGGCTGATCTGCGGGGACGTCGGCTTCGGCAAGACCGAGGTCGCGATCCGGGCCGCGTTCAAGGCGGTGCAGGCTGGGCGCCAGGTGGCGCTGCTGGTGCCGACCACCATCCTCGCCCAGCAGCACCTCAACACCTTTCGCGAGCGGATGGCCGGCTACCCCGTCGCGATCGAGATGCTCAGCCGTTTCCGCTCGCGCGCGGAGGTCCGGCAGGTGCTCGCCGCGGCGGCGGCGGGCCAGGTGGACATTCTGATCGGCACGCACCGCCTGCTCCAGGGGGACGTGGTGTTCCGCGAGCTGGGGCTGGTCGTGGTCGACGAGGAGCAGCGCTTCGGGGTGAAGCACAAGGAGGCCCTCAAGCGCCTGCGCGCCACGGTCGACGTCCTCTCGATGAGCGCGACCCCGATCCCGCGCACCCTTTATATGGCGCTGACTGGGGCGCGCGACCTGAGCGTGATCGACACCCCGCCCGTCGACCGCCACCCAATCCAGACGATCGTGAAGACCTACGACGAGCAGGTCGTAGTGGACGCGATCCAATTCGAGCTGCGGCGTGGGGGGCAGGTGTTCTACCTGCACAACCGCGTGCAGACGATCGAGCTCGTCGCGTCGCGGCTGCGGCAGCTGCTGCCGGGTGTCACGATCGGAGTGGGCCATGGGCAAATGGACGCGACGCGGCTCGAGCGGGTGATGACGGAGTTCGTCGCGGGCCGGCACCAGGTGCTGCTGGCGACGACCATCATCGAGAGTGGGCTGGATATCCCGAACAGCAACACGATCATCATCGAGGGCGCGGATCGCTTTGGGCTTGCTCAGCTCTACCAGTTGCGCGGGCGGGTAGGGCGGTTCCGGCACCAGGCTTACGCATACCTCCTGC
>VHCI01000091.1 GCA_016871775.1 Verrucomicrobiota bacterium
GTCGGGTGGCGAACGTGTGGCGCAGGCTGTGGAAACTCTTCCCGTGGATGCCCAGCCGCTTCAGCTGTCGGCTAAAGTAGACACTGAGCTTCGCCCGGTCCGATGGGTCGGACGCAATCGCGGCCTGCTCGGGGAACACCCACCGGCCGTGGTTGTGCGGGCCGGCACCGATGAGCCCCAGCGTCTCGGGATGCAGCGGCAGCTACTGAAAGGAAACTGGATTTTCAGGGGGATCGGATCCGGGCGGGGTTTAACTGAAAGGAAACTGGATTTTCAGGGGGATCGGATCCGGGCGGGGTTTAAGGG
Organism: Verrucomicrobiota bacterium; assembly: GCA_016871775.1. Taxonomy (GTDB): domain Bacteria; phylum Verrucomicrobiota; class Verrucomicrobiia; order Opitutales; family Opitutaceae; genus ER46. The sequence goes on from VHCI01000091.1 coordinate 307, forward strand.
GAGGGTGCCGGGTAAAAGCGGAGTCGGACCCCTATAGTCCCCCAACGCTCAAGTCCGCTGCTAGGAAACTGGATTTTCAAGGGGATCGGATCCGGGAGGGGTTTTTTGCGTTCACTCGGCCTCGCGAAGATCCGACTGATCACGCAGCACCCGCGCAAAGTCGTCGGGCTCGACGGCTACGGCGTGGAGATCGTCGAGCAGTTGGACCTCTCGAAATTGGCTTGAGGCGCAGTTCTGAGGGCGCGGCCGGGGATTGAAGCGCTGAGATCGGCAAGGCTCTCGCGATAGACTGGAAGCAGGGAGGTCAGTTGTAGCGGCGCGATACGGCGCGACGTCGCATCGCCGCGCCGTTGGGGGAGACGGACTGTGCGGGGCGCTTAGGCGATCAGCTGCTTGATCACCGTGCCACCGAATTGGCTGAGCTGCTTGAAGCGGCCGCCGTGGAAATAGGTGAGCTTGTTGTCGTCGAGGCCGAGCAGGTGCAGGAGCGTGACGTGCAGATCGCGGACGTGGTGCACCACGTCGACGGCTTTGTCGCCGAGCTCGTCGGTGGCGCCGATGGTGTGGCCGGCTTTCACGCCGCCGCCGGCCATCCAGACCGTCATCGCAAAGGGGTTGTGGTCGCGGCCGTAGGCGGTGCCGCCGCGCACGCCGTTGTCGGGCGAGCGGCCGAACTCACCGCACCACACGACCAGGGTGTCCTCGAGCAGACCGCGTTGCTTGAGGTCGGCGATCAGGGCTGCGATGGGTTGGTCCACGTTGCGGACGAGGTTGCCGTGGGCACGCTCGATGTAGTCGTGGCTGTCCCAGGTGCCGGCGTAGACTTGCACGAAGCGCACGCCCTGCTCGACGAGGCGGCGGGCGAGCAGGCACTTGCGGCCAAAGGCGTCGGTGGCGTCGGCGCCGAGACCGTAGGCGGCTTTCGTCTTCGCGTCTTCCTTGTCCAGATCGAGGATGCCGGGCACTTGCATCTGCATGCGGAAGGCGAGCTCGTAGGCCTCGGTGCGCGCGGCGAGTTCGTCGTGCGTGGGATGCGCGGCGGCGTGGGCGGCGTTGAGGGAGGCGAGCAGATCGAGGTTGGCGCGCTGGTGATCGCGGGCGACGCCGGCGGGCGGCGCGAGGTCGAGGATCGGCGAACCCTTGGGGCGCAGCGCGGTGCCCTGGAAGCTCGCAGGAAGGAAGCCGTTGCCCCAATTGGGCGAGCCGCCCTGCGGAAACGAGACCTCGGGCAGGACGATGAAGCCGGGGAGATTCTGGTTCAGTGAGCCGAGGCCGTAGTTGACCCACGAGCCGAGCGCGGGGTCGCCGCCGAAGCGGTTGCCCGTGTTCATCTGATACATCGCGGTCGGGTGGTTGACGCTGTCGACCTGGCAGCCGCGGTAAAAACAGATCTCGTCGACGACTTTGGCGAGGTGCTCCCAGTTGGTCGCGATGTCGGCGCCGGATTTGCCGGCCTTCGTGAACGAGAACGGCGACTGCACGTAGTAGCGTTTGCCGCTCTCCATGGCGGACTTCATCTTTCCCTCGCGCGTGAACTCCTGCAGGTGGAGTTTCGCCAGCCTCGGCTTGGGATCGAAGGTGTCGATGTGCGACGGGCCGCCCTCCATCATGAGGAAAATGCAGTTTTTCGCGCGGGCCTTGTGGTGGGGATTTTTCGGGGCGAGCGGCGCGGCGGCGGGCGCGGCCTTGTCCTGGGCGGCGAGCAGCGAGGTCAGGGCGAGGCCGCCGATGCTGGCGCCGAGCCCGTAGATGAAGTCGCGGCGCGTGGGGGCGTGGAGGGCGCGGAGGCCGGCGCAGGGGAAGCGAGGGTTCATGGCGATGAATTGAACCACAGAGACACGAAGGCACGGAGAAGAACGGATCGGTCCGGAACTCTGATTCGTGTCTCTGTGCCTCTGTGGTTCATTGCTTGTAATTAATAAACGTAGGCGAACTCGTTGGCGTTGAGGAGCACGAGGCAGAGCTCGGCGAGGCCGCGCTGCTCGACGGGCAGATCGGAGACGTGCCGATCGGGCACGAAGTCGGCGGCGGCCTCGAGCGGCTCGCGGAAGGTGAACTTGGTGCCGGTGTTTTCCTCGACGGCTTCGCGCATGACTTCGCGGGGGATTGCCGGCTTGGGCACGGTGAGCGTGCGGTGGCGGGCGGTCATCGCGTCCCAATGCGCGAGGCTCGACTTCAGCTCGGTGGCGGTCGGCGCGCGGCCGAAGGTGTGGGCGTAGGCGCGGGCGACGGCGGCGTCGCGGGACTTGGTTTCCTGGGCGACGCGCGCGGCGAGCGCGGTGGCGCGGGCGAGCGTGGCCTCGCTGTTGAAGAGCGAGAAGACCTGCGGGGTGACGGTGGAGGCGTCGCGGGCCTCGCACGAGAGATCGGGGCTCGGGGTGTTGAAGACCTCGAGGAACGGATCGGGCGCGCCGCGCAGCTTGAGCGCGTAGAGCGTGCGGCGGTGGCGCTGCGCGGGGAGTGGCGAGGGCTGCCAGGCCTCGGCAAACGTGCCCATGACCTGCCGCGGCTGGAGCGCGGCCTCGCGGTTGATCTCGGGGCGGGCGGGGATGCCGCCGACCGCGGGGTTCAGCTCGCCCGTCACGCGCAGCATCGCGTCGCGCAGTTCCTCGGCGGCGAGGCGCCGCGGCTTGAAGACGGCGTAGCTCGTGCCGGTCGGATCTTTTTCGGCGAGCAGCTTGGGCGCCGGATGCGCGCTCGCGCGGCGGTAGGCGGCGGAGGTCATGATCAGGCGGTGCAACGCTTTCACGGACCAGCCTTGCTCCACAAACGTGGCCGCGAGCCAGTCGAGCAGTTCGGGGTGCGTGGGCTTCTTGCCGGTGGCGCCGACGTTGTTGGGATTGCCCGCGAGCGCGGTGCCGAAATGCCAGAGCCAGATGCGATTCACGGCGACGCGCGCGGTGAGGGGATTGTCGGGCGACGCGATCCAATCGGCGACGACGCGGCGGCGGCCTTCGATCTCGGTGGGCACGGCAGGGGCGGCGGACATCTTGCCGACGGCCGTAGGCGCGCTGAGCACAGCGGGCGGGACGGGCGCGCCGTTGGCGAAGGGATCGCCGCCGGTGAGGATGTGGGTTTGCTCGAGTTCGCCTGCGGTCATGCGCGCGGCGGGCATGCGCGTGGGTGCGTAAACGGACTTGGTGTCGGGCGTGCGGCCGGCGTAGACGGACAGGGCGATGGGCTCGTAGCGATCGAGCTCCCACTTGATGCGCTCGAGGCCCTTGCGGGCGACGCGCTCCTTGCCGAGATCCTCCTCGCTCAAGCCGGCGTGACGCGGGGGGACTTGGTCTTCGGGGAGTTTCGAGCGCTGAAGGGCGGAGCGAATCTCGTTGTAGCCGGCGTCGCGGCCGCGGCGGTTGGAACGGCCGGTGATTTCTTCGGCGGTTTTCTCGAATGGGGTGGGATCGAGTTTTTTCTCCGCATACCACGCGCGCGCGGCGGCCATCGAGATCGCATCGATGCGTTTGAGTTCGGAACGGTAATACTCCTCGCGCTGGTTGAGGTATTTTTTCTCGTCGAACCCGGCGGTGTTTTCCGTCGGGAGAAAATCCGCCTTGCGCTCGGAGAGCTGCGTCGTGGCGAAGGCGGCCTGGAACGAGTAGTAGTCGCGCGTCGGCACGGGGTCGAACTTGTGGTCGTGGCAGCGGGCGCACTGGAGCATGTGACCGAGGAAGGCCTGGCCGACGCCGTCGGTCACATCGTCGAGGAAGCGCTGGCGGGCGATCTTGGGGACTTCCATGCCAGTGAGTTCCCACGCACCCATGCGCAGGAAACCCGTCGCAACCACGGCCTCGGGATCGGTGGGCGCGATTTCGTCGCCGGCGATCTGCTCGCGGATGAAACGATCGAAGGGCTTGTCGGTATTGAACGCGCGGACGACGTAGTCGCGGTAGCGCCAGGCGCTGCCGCGGGCGTAGTCGTTGGCAAAGCCCGACGAGTCCGCGTAACGCGCGACGTCGAGCCAGTGGCGGCCCCATTGCTCGCCGTAGTGCGGCGAGGCGAGCAGTCGGTCGATGAGTGTGCGCGTGGCGGCGTCGGGATCGCGGCGGTGCTCGGATTCGAAAGCGGAGATTTCCTCGGGGGTGGGCGGCAGGCCGAGGAGGTCGAAGGTGGCGCGGCGGATGAAGGCGCGGGCGTCGGCGGCGGGGGCAGGCTCGAGGCCGGCGGGGAGCTTCGCGGCGAGGAAGGCGTCGATGGGGTTTGCTGTGAGCTGAGAGTTGAGAGCTGAGGGCTGAGAGCCGAAGGCGGGCACGGCCGGCTTTTTCAGCGGCTGGTAGGCCCAGAGGTCGGCGGGTTTGTAGCGGCGGTGCGTCCAGTCGTCGGAGAGACCGCCGCTGGTCGCGACCTCGACGCCGTCGTCGGCGGACCATTTGTCTTTCTGCGCAAGCAGAACTTTGGTGCGCGCGGCGTCGGGCCACGGTGCGCCAGCAGCGATCCAGTCGCGCACATAGGAGACCTGCTCGGCGGTGAGCTTGTCGTTTTCCTTGGGCGGCATCGCCTCCCAGTCGTCGTGCGTGCGGGTAATCGCGAGGTAGAACGGGCTCTGCTCCGGCTTGCCCGCGACGATGGAAGGCTTGCCGCTGTCGCCGCCCGCAAGCGTCTCGGCGAGCGAGCGGAGATCGAGGCCGCCCTTGATCTTGGCCTCGTCCTTGCCGTGGCACGCGAGGCACTTGTCCTGCATCATGGGCCAGACGCGGCGCACAAAGAGCGACTCGGCTTCGCTCGCGGACGCGGCAAGCGGCAGCGCGATGACGGGGAGGAGCAGCAGGGGACGCAGGCTCATGCGCGGATCGAAACAGTTTTCCCACCCTGCGCAACCGAAGCCATCACGGCATCGGCGATGCGCAGATCGCGCAAGCCCATTGGGCCATCGGCCGCGAACGGTTGGTTGTTGGTGATGGCGTGCGCAAAAGCGTCGAGCATCGCGCCGAGTTGGAGCGTGTCCTCGGCGGCGACTTCCTTGCGGTTGACGACGAGGCGCTTGGGGTTGGGTTTCCCGTTGCTGCTTTGGCCAAACACGCTGCCGGTCGGCAGTCCGGGCAAGATCTCGACGACGCCCTTGGGGCCGTAGGTCGTGCATTGGTGGAAATTGCCGCTGTAGCTGGCGCGGCATTGCGCGACGAAGCCGTCGGCGAAGATCAGCTCGAAGTTCATCGTCTCTTCGACGCCGGCGGGGAAGAGATCCTTGTGCCGCGTGGAGGCGGACCCGCGGGCGGCGACGGGCACGCGGCCCGTCATCATGCAGGCGGCCTGGATTGGGTAGACGCCGGTGTCGAAGAGCGCGCCGCCGCCGGTCAGTTTCGGATCAAGGAGCCACTGTTTGATGGTCTTGCGCCGCTCGGGATCGGCGAGGGCGGCGGCGGATTTCTGCTTTGGGGCCTGGGCGAGTGCGGGAGCAAGCGCGACGAGCGACAGAACGAGGAGGCGGGGGAGCGAGAGCATGGGCGGAAGAGCGATCAGGTGCCTGCGGCGTGCAGCGCGTCGAGCGCCGGCGTCTTCACGTGCGGATGGCCGTGGGCGTCGAAATCGCCGTAGCCCTGATCGCCGGCGACGATGCTGATGACGCTGGGCGAGCGCGGCGCGTGGTCAGCCGCGCAGGCCGCGGCGCCTGCGGAGACCGCGAGCAACGCGAGGCTGAACGGGAGGCATTGCGGGAAACAGCGCATGGCGCCGGCGATCAAAAGTTGCCCCGGAGGCCGAAGGTCCAGAGCGAGCCGTAGTTTTGCCTCGTGCGGAACTGCGCGGACTCGGGCGTGGCCGGGCCATAGATTTCGTTGTCCACGGGATCGTTGAAGACGTTGCTCAGGTTGGCAAAGAGCGTGAGTCGGCGCGTGAGGCGGTAGTCGGCGTTGAGGTCGGCGACGAGGCGCTTCGAGCTCCAGTTGAAAGTGCCGGGCGCGATGCTGCGGCCGGCGGCGACGGGGCCGAGGCGCTTGCGGCCGGTGTAGTTCCAGTTGGCGCGGACGGTGAACTTCGGCCGCGACACGCTCACGCCCCAGTTGTAGAGGCGCGGTGTGTAGCCGCTGAAGCTGTTCGACGTGTCGCCGGTCACGCGTTGCGCGGAGGCGTTGGCGAAGACGCTCACGCCGCGCGCCCACGAGGGCAGAAACGTGAGCGCCTGCTTGTAGTTGAAGCTCACGCCCGTGGTCTTCACGGGGTCGGGGAGGTTGGTCTGCGTGGCGACATCGTAGTCGCCGTAGGTCGTGGGATTGAGCCCGTAGAGCGCGAGGAACTCGGGCGTCGCGCGGGTTACGGTCTGGCCGAACATGTTCTCGAACTCGCGCGAGAAGGCCGTGACAGAGACGAGGCCGACGGGCTCGAAGTAATACTCGAGCGTGACCTTGGTGGTGCGCGCGGACCACGCCTTGATGCCGGCGTTGTTGATCGCGAGTTGGTTGTTGGGGCCGGGGGGATTCTCGGTGTTGGGGAGCGTCACGTTGCCGCCGTATTGGTTGAAGTCGGGGCGGCCGAGGGACCAGTAGTAGCCGGCGCGCGCGATGAGGCTCTCGCTGAACGCGTAGGAGGCGTTCACGCTGGGAAACCATCGGAGATATTCCTTCTCGGCCAGGAGGCCGCGATCGATGTTGGTGAGGCGCGCGGCCTCGAGCGCGTCGGTCGTGATCGTGGCGGGCGTGCCGTTGGGGTTGAGGATTACGCGGCCGCCGGCGTCGCGGCGGAAATTGCGCGTGGGGTCGGCAAGACGGCTCTGGGTGCGGACGTTGGTCTGCTCGGCGCGCACGCCGCCGACGAGCCGGAGGCGGCCATCGGCGAGGCGCGTGTCGGCGCGCAGGAAGCCGGAGGAAATCGTCTCCTGCGCCCAGCGGGAGAGCGCGGTCTGCTGCGTGTAGCTCGCCGCGCGGTTCTCGGTGAACCAACCGGGATTCGCCTGGTAGATGTCCCAGAGGTTCTCATTGCTCGTCCACTCCGTGGCGGGAAAACCGAAGGGCGCGATCTTGCCCGAATAGCGGATGTCGCGCGCGATGCCGGCCGCGTCGTCGGCGTTGTTGGCGACGCCGTTGGCGCCGACGAAGGTGAGCGTCGGGTTGGTGTTGCGGGTGTCGCGCTCCTGCCGGCGAAGATCGAAGCCGGCCTTGAGCGTGAGCGGCACGCGGCCGACGAAACCGCGCCGCACATTCGCATAGGCGGTCTGCTGGCGATCGAGCGTCTCGAACGCATTCGTCGAAGCGGTGTTGAACAGGTAGCCGTCGAGCTTGTGCGGATCGAACGGTGCGCCGGTCGTGCCGTCGGTGACGGTGATGCGGCCGGGGCGCAGGTAGAAAATGTCGTCGTAGGAAACGGTGAGGTTCTGGCGCCGCGCGACGGAGTTGAAGAAATTGCCGCGCGTGGCGTCCTTGCGCCAGCGCCGCGATTGGGAGACGCCGGCGCCTGCCTCGGCCTGCCAGACCGGGCCGTTGTGCCGCCACGTGAGCGTGGGCATGTAGAGGTTGCCGCCGAGGCCGTTGACGGTGTTGTTGATTCGCACTTCACCGGCGCCGGCGAAGCCGCGCGTGGAGGTCGGAGAAAAATTACCGGGCGCCACGCGGTTCACGAAGAACTGCAGCAGGCGCTGCGTGAGATCGTAGTCGGTGAACGCCCATTGGAACGCGAACGTGAGCTGATCGTTGGGCCCGACTTTCCAGTCGATGGTCGTGCCGAAGTTGGCGGCGGTGACCAGCGCGCCGGCGTCGCGCACCGTGTAGTCGGTGAGGTAGGGGCGGTCGGGCGTGGTGTCGGGCAGGGTGTTGCCGTTGGTGGCGAGCGCCGTGCCGCGCCAGCCGGACTGCGACATGTCCTGCACGCGGTAGAGAGTCGAGGCGCTGGCGGAGACGGAGAAGCCGAAGCGCTTGTTGACCGGCACGACGCCGGTGAACTCGAAGCCCGGCCGGATCTTGTAGGTGGCATCGCGGCGCGGGCCCGGCGTGCGCCGCAGGCTGCGCGCCTCGTCGCGAAAGGACATGGTTGCGCTTACGGTATAGACTGGCCGCGCGCGTTCAAAGGCGCTGAGCGGCACCATGTTCACCGAGCCGGCGAGCGCGGCGCCGCTGACCTCGGGCGTGGGGGTGTTCAGAACCTCGATGCGCGAGATGGTGTTGATCGCGATCTGGTGCAGGCCGATGGAGCGGACCGTGCCGGTGCCGGAACTCGCGAGGGCGAAGCCGCCGACGGTGACGGGGACATTCTCCGACGGCACGCCATCGAGCGAGACCTGGAACGGCTCGCCGCCACCGCCCAGCGTCATGGAGACACCGGGCAGCGACTTGAGCACCTCGCCGATCTTGCTCTCGGCGGCGCCGCCGAACTCCTCGGCCGCGACGACATTCATCTGGTTCGGCGCGAAGCGCTGCGTGTTGATCGCGTAGGCGGCGTTGTCCATCTCCTTGACCGTGGACACGACGAACGTGTCGAGCTGCACGGTGCCGTCGCCGGCGGCGCCGCCCTGCGCGGGGGCGAGCGCGAAGTTGAGCTGCGCCGTAGCGCCGCCCGCGACCGTGGCGGTCAGCACCTGCTCGGTGGAGCCGGTGCGGAAGACCTTCACGCGCGCGGAACCGGCGGGGACGTTGGTCAGCCGGTAGCTCCCGCCGGTCTCGGTGAATGCCTCGAGCACTGTCCCCTCGACGGTGACGCGCGCGAGTTCAAGGCCCTCGCCCGTCGTGGCGCTCGACACGCGGCCCTCGATGATGCCGGTGGCAGCGGGCTGGGCGAGCGCGACGGCCGGCAGGAACAGCGCGCTGAGAACGACGCCGAGCATGCGTCGGAAACTGGAGGGGGAACACGTGGGGGTTTTCATGGTGTGGGCTGAGAGATTTGCGACGAGGTGTCCGACCCGCCGCCGACATCGGCCGATTCGCGGTGGCGGCGGCGAGAGGGCGAACAAGCAAGTGCATGGGGCGAAGCGGAAGCGGCCTACCGCGTCGATGTCGCCATCTGCGCGCGGAGCAGATCGGCCACGATCCGGTAGCCCTTGGGCGTGAAATGGGTGTGACGGTGACGGGGTACGGATTTTCGAGCCACCCCTAAGTTCGGTCTGGGTGACGGGTTGAGGTTGATACGACTGACGCTGGTTGTCCGTCCCTGGCGGAGGGAAGGCCCGGCTCGGCGGGCCTGACCGGAGCCAGGGATGGAGATAGATTGGCCGCGAAGCGAGCGGGAGGTTGGTACCCGAGCTTACTGTGTGGCCGCTTATGGTTATATTTGATGCGGAAGTCTTCGATGACGACGCGCGCCTCGGACAGGCTGTACAGAGGACGGTTTCAGCCCAGGGCCCTAGCCTGCCAAGCGCCTCGCCAAGGAAGCGAAGCTCGAGGAGATCGAGTTCGCCGCCAAGGCGAATCTCCTCACCGCCGAAGCGGTGCAACGCCTGAGCGCCGGCGGCAAGGTGACCGGCGACAACGCGCTCGACCGCTGGCGTGAGATGGCGGACAAGGGACTCGGCCTCACCCCCGCCACGCGCCACTCCTACGAGGGCCACATCAAGCGGTTCCTGGTGACGACCAATCTGGTCGACCGCCCGATCAGCGCGGCCTCCTTCGAGCACGTCGACAAGTTCGTGAACGCCCCCGACGAGGCGAGCGTGTCCACCCGCAACATGCGGAAGGCCTCGCTCGACAACTTCTTCAAGGTCTGCACCGCCGAGGGACTCGTGGTGCGCAACCCCGCCACGCTGTCGAAGGTGAAGCTGCACACGCTCACCTTCGAGCAGAAGGAGCCGAAGGTGCGGGAGCCTTTCTCGGACCTCGAGCTGGACCAGCTCTCCAAGCTGGAGTCCCCGTTCTGGACGCCGGCCTGCCACCTGTCGCTCGAGTACGGGCTGCGTCTCTCCGACATCGCCAAGCTGGAGTGGGCCTCGTTCGACAAGCCGGGCCGGATCATCGTCTGGACCGACAAGCACGACCGCCGGATCGAGCTGCCGCTGCATCCCGAGACGCTGGGGCTCATCGGTGCCGGCCCGCACAACCACGGCCGGTGGGTGTTCCCCGATCAGGCCGCGATTGCGTCCGACCCATCGGACCGGGCGAAGCTCAGTGTCTACTTTAGCCGACAGCTGAAGCGGCTGGGCATCCACGGGAAGAGTTTCCACAGCCTGCGCCACACGTTCGCCACCCGACGGGCCAGGCTCGGCGACACGATCGACGAGATCCGCCTGAAGATGGGGCATGTGTCCACCGCGACGACCGAGGGGTACGTGCACAAGCGGCGCGACTGCTCAGACCGGGTTATCCGAGTGAACTTTAACGCGGACCAAACGGCCCGCACTTTTACCCGGGGCTCGCGAGAAGCCTGCGCCGCAGGAAGGTAAAATTCACCGAATATTCCTGAATGAGGCACTCAAGCCCTGGACCTTCCTCACGAGTGATGAACGCAACGGAAAAACCCGGAAAACAGCCCACTTTTGACCGTTTTCTTGAGGTAAATGTTACCGGATTTTCGTCCGGTAACATGGCGTTGGCGCGGTGGAACTCCGAAATCTATACTCCGGTTTCCCATTATTGGTCGCCGGTCCGATAATTCGGCAGTCCCCGTGTTTGTTCGGGGTAGTAGGTGCGCCATGTCCTTCCGCCGGGGCGGAGTCATTCGCACTGCAGCCCCCCTACCGATGGCCCCCTGGCTCCACTCGCTAACCCTAGACATCAACAGGTTGTGAAACGGAAACCACCATCCCGTTACTATACGACCACGCGCGTGCGATCTCTATCGCCTGCTGGGTCATACTGGTGGCCGGACATCCGGGCCGAGGTGGAATTTACCACCTCGGACCCAGGGCGGCATTTGCCGGCATTATTTGGTCCGATGTTCCGACGATCAGCACCAGACGGGCTGGTGCGTGGGCGTCAGCGCAGTTCCTCCAATTATTCCAATTAATTTTCGCCGGTACATTTTCCCACGATGGGCCGCAGCAGCTGGACCGACCTATCCTCCATCGAGAGGAAGTCCGACAGGTCCTTGATCCGGGGCGTTCCCGTCGCGAGGTTACCGCACGGTACGGTAACGACCTTGGAGGCGCCGTATTCGTACAGTTGGTAGGTCCATCTCGTTGCGGCTACGCTACCGATTTCAGACGCGTCTGAATGGTGAGGTATCACGACCGTTTTCCCCGTGAAGTGGGCACCTGCGTCCGTTGGGATGTTGTGGTTCGCTCCTGTGATGCATACCGGTGCGATCTGATCAGGGTCGATCCCTTCGTCCACGGCGAGAGGGAGCACGGAGCAGAAATCCGGCTGACCTTCGCAGAGAACGACAATCGGACGGTTGCCGATATCGGCTGCCCCGATGGGCCACCGCGCATCAGGAATATCAGGAACCGTCTTCGCTTTGGCATCGCCGATGCCTTTCCATCCCTCGCCGTTTAGCTTGCGAGCCTGCGCGTTGAGACGGGAGCTGTCTGATATCACCCATGCAAGGTGCGACCGATGGCCGTCCCAAACAGGTTCGAAGTGCAGTAGTCCACGTGCTGCCAGCCGTTTTAGTCCATCAAGCGCAACGCTTGGCCAGGCTCTTAATTGGATTAATTGGAGGAACAACCTGTCCTCGGGCTCGACGGGATACGGCTTGTAGAGCCGTCGGGGCCGTGGAGGAGTCCTGACAGTGGGGCGCGCCATACCCACACGGTGTGACTGCCGTGCTCCGGCCAATTTCCAGATCTCCTTAGGGTCACACCCGCGGATGCATGTGAAGGGCCCGTCTCCGTCTGGACCAAAGCAGACAAGGTGCGCCCCCTGGGAGTCGCGTCCGTCCTCTCGGCACACGAGTGGGGGGGTTTGGTGGTGAGTCGGTGGTGGGATCGTATTCCGTAAGTCGTTGCAGCGCAGGCTCAGTGGTAAGGTGGTAGGAGTGGTAGGATGATTTGCCAATACCGGCGGCTGCCGGCGGCGGGCGGGCCGGGCGGCGGGCGGTGCCCCGCTCCCCCTTTACCCCTACAAGTATACGCTATTATATTACCACCTTACCACTAAAGGAAGAAAGTATAGTAAAGCGTTGATTCAGAAGTAGAAAAAGGTGGTAGGATGGGGCAAATCGATCTTACCACTACCTACCACTACCTACCACTCACTCGACCAGCGGACCTAGCCGGTCCGGGGTACCGGTAAACCCGTCATAAACCCGTCACGAGGCGCTTCGGCTAGACCGAATGCCCAAACGGCCCGTTGGGTAAAATCCCCCGGCCCCAGCACTGGTTGCCCTTGAATGCGGCCTTGATGGGCATGTAACAGCCGCACCCGAGGTTCCCGTTCCGGCAGGCCCGCTTGGCGGCGTCGTAGACTGGGCACGCGGCGCATTCCCGCAGTCTTCGGCGGTAGACGGCCCGCTCGACCCTGCCCCCGCGCGCAGACGCTACAAACGCCACGAATAGCCCGCGTACACCGATCCTGCGGCCTTCGTCACGGACGACGCGAAGCCATTGGGAGTACCGCGAGAGTTTGAGGCCCAAGCGCTCCTGATGCACACTTCGATTTGCACCTTAGATTCCGCGGATGAAGCAGACGAAGAACCGTCGATGTCCCCGCGGTGAGTAAGCACCTTCTTCCCTCAGTTCCTCCCCGCCAGGGGCACCTTCCCCGTGACTTCCGTCTTCACGCGGCCGAGGGCGTCGGGTGGGCGGGAAACGGCGGTGCCGGTGCGGTTGCCTTGGGTGTCGCGGAGGACGGTGGTCGTGCGGCCCAGGGCGTCGGGTTGCGCGTTGGCCACCGCGGTGCCGGTGGTGCGGCCGTTGGTGTCGCGGAAGGTCGTCTTCACCCGCCCCAACGCGTCGGGCTCGGCGGTCGTTTCCGCCGTGCCGATCCGTTTCCCGGAGGCATCGAGGATCACGCTTTTGACCCGGCCGAGCGCATCCGGCTGGGCACGGGTTTCGACCACGCCGACCTTCCGCCCCTGCGGATCGCGCACCTCGCTGCGCACGCGCCCCAAGGCATCCGGCCGCGCCGGCGTCGTGACCGTGAGCTTGCCGGCTTCCGCGGCCGCCACGGACAGCGGGAGCAGGAGCAAAATCAGAAACGTTTTCATGCGGATGTTGGCAGTGGGGATCTCGCGCAACGGGACGCACCATCATTCGCCGCGCAGTGCGTTGGAAGCAAGGTCATCGCCAGACCGCCGCCTGTCCGATTTCAAACCGCCGGGAATTTCTACGAAGCCTTCGTCGACCAGCTTGCTCCCGCTGGCTCGTCGCACCTAGCTTGCGCCTCAGTGATTCCGGCCTCGTCACTTCGGTTGCATTCTCCGCCCGCAGGAACCGATTCAGCCGCTTCGTGAAGCCCGATGTTTAAAGTTGGCCAAGAGGTCATGATTCGTGGGGACGGCCGCCTTTTTTCGGTCCGTGGGCCGAGCAGGTACCGAGACTGCAGGCCCGTGGCTTTTTCCCTGATGGGAATAGATGGGTACGTCTTCCTGGAGCGCGATAGCCGGGACATCCGGGTGCCGACTCTCGCTGAGTCGACGGGAGCGCGTGAAAAGATGAAGGAGAGTCTCGCCGCAGCGGCCCGCATGGAGGCGGACCGAAAACAGCGCGCATTGCAGGAGACCGTCGGCCGGCACCGGGAATTTCTGATTCGCCGGGGGATTGTGCCCGAAGACTCCAACCTTTCGTATTGCCGCGAAGTAATCTCAAAGGAGTTCAGAGCCACCGGGTGCTACAACTGCGGGGAATTAATCAACAACGCCGACCTCCTGGAGTGCAGGCGCTGCGGTTGGATCATCTGCACCTGTGGCGCATGCGGTTGCGACTTCGGGCGCGGCAAACCGGAAACCTCAAGGTCGTTTCCGGATTTCGACTCAGCGAGGGAGGCCGTCCAGCGCTCTACCGGCGCCACCATGCGGCGGGCCGAAGACGGGACCTGGATCGTCACGCGACGAAGCGAATGATGCGGCGGTAACGAAACTGTCTGAGCGACTGGCTTTGCGACCAATCCTCGCCGCAGGGTGAGTTGATCCGAACATCGCGCCCGCCGACGGAATTCAAAGCTCCGATCGCACCTTTAACGCCGCCATGCCGTTTCGGATAAACGCGACGAGCTGAGCTTGCGCATCCCGGTAAGGCCACGGCGCGAACTTCGTGCCGATCGCGAGAAACCGGGCCGCCCAAGCAAGCTCCGCTCGCTCGCGGTGAGGGTGCGAAGGGCCCAGTCGAAGGGTGCGGTACGCGCATCCCTCGTGGGAGCAGTTGCCCTCCGCACAACCATCGCCGGCTATCGACGCGCCGGAACACGGTTGAGCGAAGCGACCACGATCCAGAGCATCGGCATCCTTCAGCACCTGAAAAACGGGGTTGGCGGGATTCGCGCACCGGGCGTCTTCGCAACAGTGGAACGACAC
>VHCI01000092.1 GCA_016871775.1 Verrucomicrobiota bacterium
GACCCCGATCCCGCGCACCCTTTATATGGCGCTGACTGGGGCGCGCGACCTAAGCGTGATCGACACCCCGCCCGTCGACCGCCACCCAATCCAGACGATCGTGAAGACCTACGACGAGCAGGTCGTGGTGGACGCGATCCAATTCGAGCTGCGGCGTGGGGGGCAGGTGTTCTACCTGCACAACCGCGTGCAGACGATCGAGCTCGTCGCGTCGCGGCTGCGGCAGCTGCTGCCGGGTGTCGCGATCGGAGTGGGCCATGGGCAAATGGACGCGACGCGGCTCGAGCGGGTGATGACGGAGTTCGTCGCGGGCCGGCACCAGGTGCTGCTGGCGACGACCATCATCGAGAGCGGGCTGGATATCCCGAACAGCAACACGATCATCATCGAGGGCGCGGATCGCTTTGGGCTTGCTCAGCTCTACCAGTTGCGCGGGCGGGTAGGGCGGTTCCGGCACCAAGCTTACGCATACCTCCTGCTGCACCGGCACACGCGGCTGCTAGAGATCGCCCGCCAACGGCTGACCGCGATGCGCCAGCACAACCAGTTGGGGGCCGGCTTCCGCATCGCGATGCGCGACCTCGAGCTGCGCGGGGCCGGCAACCTCCTCGGGGCCCAGCAGAGCGGGCACATCGTCGGCGTGGGCTTCGAGCTGTACTGCCAGCTGCTCCGCCAGTCGGTCGCGCGGCTCAAGGGGGACCGCACCGCAGCGGCCGTGCGCGCGAACGTGAAGCTCGACTTCGTGTTCGTCGGCGAGGGCCAGCCCGCGGCCCGCGGCGCCCGGCGCCACGAGGACGGGTACACCGCGCTGCGCGACGCCGAGGACACCGGGGCGACGGAGGTCGCCCTCATCCAAGCCCGGCTGCCGGTGGCGTACGTGGCCGAGACGCGCCTGCGGATCGACCTCTACCGCAAGCTCGCGCTTGCCGACTCCCTCCCGGCGCTCAAGCAGATCGAGGCCGACCTGCGGGACCGCTTTGGCCGCTTCGGCGACGAGGTGAAGGCGCTGCTGCAGGTCACGGAGATCCGCGTGCGCGCTGAGCAGCGGGGCGTGCTGTCCGTCGAGACCGAAGGGGGCCGTCTGAAGTGCCTGCGCCGGGCGGGGGGCCGCGACGACTGGGTGCAGGTGGGCGCGCGGTTTCCAAGGTTGACCGCCTCCAAGCCCCTCCTACGTTTGCGTGAAATCTCCGCGTTCCTCGAACAACTGCCGCCGTTATGACGTTCCGCCGCCGCCTCGCCTGTCTGGTTCTCGCCGCCGCGTCGGTCGCCTCCCTCTCCGCGCAGAGGAACGCCCCGGCCGGCCCCGGGGATCCGGTCGCCCAGAACCTCAATCTCCGCTTTGCCAACGGGATCGTAGCGGTGGCCGAGGAGAAGATCATTACCGTCGCCGACGTGATGCAGTACATCGGGCCCCTGCTGCCCCAGCTCCGCAACGAGGCCCGCAATGAGAAGGAGTTTCAGGAGCGCCTTGAGCAGCTGCAGGACAGCGCGATCCAGGACCTGATCGACCGGGTACTGATCGTGAAGGAGTTCCGTAAGGACGAGAAGCGCCAGATCCCGGTCCAGTACATCGATAACTCGATGGCGGACGAGATCGCCGAGCGCTTCGAGGGCGACCGCTCCAAGTTCCTCGCCTACCTCCGGGCCAAGGGCCAGACGATCCGCGACTACCGCAAGGAGATCGAGGAGAACATCATTTTCAGCTATATGCAGGGCCAGCAGCGCAAGTCGCAGAGCGTGGTGAGCCCGGTGCGGATCGAGACCTATTACAATGAGAACAAGGACCGCTTCTACCGCGAGGACGAGGTGCATCTGCGCCTGATCCAAATCACCCGCACCGAATCGGAGACCGACGCCACGCTCCTGGAGCAGGGGCGCGGGATCGTGGTCCGCCAGAAGGGGGGCGAGAAATTCGAGGACCTCGCGCGCCAGTTCTCCAAGGACCTCAAACGCAGCAAGGGCGGCGACTGGGGCTGGCTCAAGCGCTCCGACTTCCGCAAGGAATTCAGCGATGTTGCCTTCGCCCTCAAGAAGGGGGAGGCCTCCGACCCGATCCTGCTGCCCGAGGGCGCCTTCATCCTTTACGCCGAGGATCGCCGCTTCGCCGGCATCCAGCCGATCGACGAGGTCCGCGACCAGATCGAGCGCGTGCTGATCCAGCAGATGAGCCGCTCGAGCCAAGAGCGCTGGCTGGAGCGGCTCCGCCGGAACGGGTTCGTCAAGTACTACTGAGTCCCCGGTTTCGGGCCTGCCTTCGGCTGGCCGCCCACCCGCGCGCCGCAGAGCGTGGGGCAATGCCTCCGCCCGCCCCGCCCCGCGCCGACCTGCCCCGTGAACGCCTCACCCGCGATGGCCCCGCCGCGCTGGGCGATCCCGAACTGCTGGCCGTGCTGCTGCGCCACGGCTCCCGCGGCGAGGACGTCCTGACGCTCGCCCGCCGCGTGCTGGCCGAAGCGGGCGGGTTGCCCGGCTTGGCGCGGTGGCGGCTGGGCGACTTCCGCCGCCTCCGCGGACTCGGCCCAGTGAAGGCCCTCCAACTGGTCGCCGCCATCGAGCTCTCGCGGCGCCTGCTGCTCTCACCCCACGGCGAGGCCCCGTTGCTGGATCAGCCCTCCCAAGTGCGCGACTACCTGCTGCCGCTGGCCACCGGACTCGAGGTGGAAAAATTCTGGGTGCTCTGCCTCAACCGCCGCCACCGTCTGCTCCGCCGGGTGGAACTCACCTCGGGCACGGCCCACGCCACTCTCGCCCACCCGCGCGAGGTGTTCGGCCTCGCGGTGCGAGAGGGCGCCTCCGCAATCGTCTGCGCGCACAACCACCCGAGCGGCGACCCGGCACCCAGCGCGCCCGACGTGCAGGTCACGCGGCTGCTCCGCGACTCCGGCCGCACCCTCGACATCGCGCTGCTCGACCACGTCATCCTCGGCCGCGCAGGGGCCGATCCGCTAGGCAAGGGCTACTACAGCTTCCGCGAGGCGGGCGTGGTCTGATCCCACTCCGGTCCCGCCCCGCGGACGAGCGTGCGGACGCGCAGCAGGAACATATCGGCGGTGATGTAGAGGGTGCCGCCGTCGTCTCCCCACGCGCAGTTGCCGGTCGCCTGGCCGGTCCAGATCCGGCCCAGCAGCTTCCCCTCCGGCGAAAGCACTAAGACGCCGCCCGGGCCCGTGGCCCAGACATTGCCGCGGTGGTCGACCTTCAGCCCGTCGCAGGAACCACGGATCCCGGGCTGCCGCAGCGGCAGCGCATCGAGGAACAGCCGTTCGCCCGCGAGGGTGCCGTCTGCGGCCACGTCATAGGTCACGATACGCGGGGCCCGCCCGTCACTCACGGCGACGTAGAGGCGGCGCTCGTCCGGCGAGAAGCCGATGCCGTTCGGGAAACTCAGACTGGCGGTGAGCAGGGTCACGCGGCCGGAGGGCTCCACCCGGTAGACGCCGTTGTGCGGCTGCTCCTTGAGCGGGGAATCGTTGAGCTTCTCGAGCCCGTAGGGCGGGTCGGTGAAGTAGAGATCGCCGTTGCGGCGCAGCGCAAGGTCGTTGGGGCTGTTGAACCGGCGACCTGCGTAGCGGTCGGCCAGAGTCACCCAGCGTCCCGCCTCATAGCGCGCGACCCGCCGCTCGCCGTGCTGGCAGACCAGCAGGCGACCCTGAGCGTCGCGGGCGAGGCCGTTGCTGCCCGGCTCCCGGAATCCGGGCGTCGGCGTCAGCAGTCCGCTAGGCTTCAGGAACACCTCGGCCTCCCGCCGGCCCGGTGCCCAGCGCAGGATCACGTTCTCCGGGACGTCGGAGAAGAGCAGCGCGCCCTCGAACCAGACCGGTCCCTCGGACCAGTTGAAGCCCTCCGCGAGCGTCTCAATCGCGGCCCCCGGCGCCACCAGCGCGTCGAAGGCGGGGTCGAGCCGTTCAATGCGACCGTCAAAGGCGAGCTGGGCGGGCGCGGCGGCGCGAAGCAGCGGGAGGCCGACGAGGGCCGGCAAGAGAAGGGCGGCAAGGAGGCGGGAAGGGGGCATCGGGGAAAGCTGGAGGGGAGCGACGACCCCCGGGATGCACGGCGCCGCCCCGTGACGCAAGGTCCGGCGTCGCGAACGCTCAGCCGGCGGCGCCGGCCGAGTCGGGGGTCTTGCGGACGAGGCGAGCGATCGAATCCTCGGGATTGAGGGCAGCAACGGCGCCCAGTTCCACCCACGCGAGCGCCTTCGACTCGCGGGTGAGGCGCAGGGGCTCCGCCGGATCGCCCTCCAGCAGGAACCGCAGGTCGTGGTGAAAATGCCCCGGCTGGGCGGGCCGCTCCGGGATCCAATGGCGGTCGACGTCGAAGATCGCCGGCGAAACCACCCGCAACCCGGCGAGGCCGCTCTCCTCCGCCGCCTCCCGCCGGGCCACCGCGAGCAGGTCGCCGTCGCCATCCGCGTGCCCGCCCAGCTGCAGCCATCGGTCGAGCTTGCGGTGGTGCGTGAGCAGCACGCGGCGGCGGCAGGGGCTGACGATCCACGCGGAGCCCGTCAGGTGCCCGGGCGCGCAGTGGCGCTCCAGGCAGTCGGGATGCGTGCGGACGAAGGCGAGGATCTCCCGCAGCGCGGCGGCCTCGGCGCCGGGTGCGGCGCGGGGCTCGTGCGCCGCGAGTAGGGCGAGGACGGGGCCGCGGTGCATCCGTTCAACGCGTCTCGTACCACTTCGGGTCCGCAGGAGCGGCGCCGGCGGCAATCGCGGGGAAGACCTCGGCCACCGCACCCACCACGCGGTAGAGCGAGCGGTTGGAGTCCTTGTAAAAGTGCTGCTCCTGCATCTGGTCGAAAAGCTGCAGCAGGGGGTCGTAGAACCCCCCGTAATTGAGTAGCACGCAGGGTTTCCGCACCACGTTGAGCTGCCGGAGGGTGAGGATCTCCACGATCTCCTCGAGCGTGCCCCAGCCGCCGGGCAGCGCGACGAACGCGTCAGCCCGCGTCTCCAGCAGCAGCTTGCGCTCGCGCATCGTGACGACCGTGACCAGCTCGTCGGCCTCGCCGTAGGCCAGTTCGCGGACCTTGATGAACTCGGGGATCACGCCTACCACCCGCCCGCCGGCCTTTTTCACCGCCCGGGCCAGCGCGCCCATCATTCCGGTCCGCCCGCCACCGAACACGAGGCCCCAGCCCTCCGCGACCAGGCGGGTGCCGAGATCGTCCGCGAGGTTAAGGTACTTGGCGTCGAGCCGGTCGGAAGAGGCGCAGTAGACGCAGAGGAGCTTCGGCATCGGAGGATGGGATTGAGGGGTGAGCCGTCGGCTGCTTGGGTTCAACCCAATCCCAGCGCGAACGTGTCCTCCGCTCCCCCGCCTTCCTCCTCACCCTCCGTGGGCCGCCTCGCGCCTTCGCCCACCGGCTGGCTGCACGTGGGCCACGCGCGAACCTTCTGGGCGGCCCACGCACGCGCGCGCACCGCCGGCGGCCGGCTGCTGCTCCGGCACGATGACCTTGACCAGGACCGCTGCCGGCCCGAGTTCATCGCCGCCGCCGAGGAGGATCTCCGGTGGCTGGGGCTGGACTGGGATGGACCGCCCTTCGTGCAGACGGCGCGGCGCTCAAGGTACCGCGCCGCCTTGGAGCGCCTGTACGCGGCCGGGCTGCTGTTTCCCTGCGTCCGCACCCGTCGCGACGTCCTCGAGGCCTCCTCGGCGCCCCACGAGGGCGGGCCGGACGACGAGCCCGTGTACCCGCCGGCCTTCCGCCCCCCGGAGGACGCCGCGGCGCCACCCCTCGGGGAGCGGATCAGCGTGAACTGGCGTTTCCGCGTCCCCGACGGACGCGAGCTCCGGTTCGTCGATGGCGTGGCCGGACCGCAGACGGCGGTGGCGGGGCGGGACTTCGGCGACTTCTTGGTGTGGCGCAAAGATGACACCCCGAGCTACCAGCTCGCCTGCGCGGTCGATGACGCGGAGCTGGGGGTGACGGAGGTCGTGCGCGGGGAGGATCTGCTGCGCAGCACGCTGCGCCAGCAGCTGCTGCTGGAAGCACTAGGGGCGACCGCGCCGCGGTACCGGCATCTGCCGCTAGTGCGCGATGCGCAAGGAGCCCGCCTCGCCAAGCGCCACGACGCCCTCGCTCTCCGCACCCTGCGCGCCCGCGGCGCCGATCCCGCGGCGCTGCGCGCGGGGTTCGCCGCGGAGCTCGGCGAGCACCGGGAATGAGGCGGGGCTGCTCCGCCCGCCCCTGGCCCGGCCACCACGGGGATGACCCGAGACCTTTCCGTGCCCAACGGCGACCGCGCGCTCCCGGCCCACCGCGTCAAACACGAGAGGGTGGTCATCAGCACTCGGAGCTACAGGAGCCCGCTCACCAGGCCGATCGAGGCCGCCACTAGGGTAGTTTTGCTCCCGCGCGCGCCGGGCGGGATCAGCCCCACCCCGACCCCGGAGCGAGGCGGGGGAGTTCGGAGCTCGACACCGCGGGTCCGGGCAACTTGCTCCCGGGACCCGTGCCGCCGATCCCGACTTCCCGCTTCGATTTTCCTGTCCCGGAGCGCCTGATCGCCCGGACGCCGGCGGCGCGGCGCGACGCCTCGCGACTCTTGGTAGTTGATCGCACTTCCCGCAGGATCGAACACCGGACCTTCGCGGAGCTCGGCGAGTTTCTGCGCCCGGGGGATCTCCTGGTGCGCAACAACGCCTCGGTCCTGCCCGCCCGATTGCGGGCCCTCCGGCCCACCGGGGGGCAGGTCGAGTGCCTGCTGCTCCAGCCCTTGGGCGGCGGCGAGCGGTGGCGGTGCCTCGTGCGGCCGGGGCGCAAGCTCGCGCCCGGGGCGACCTTCACCGCGCCCGGCGGGGAATTCTCCGGGCGGATCGAGGCCCGCCGGGAGGACGGAACGGCGGAGGTTACCTTCACCACCGCCGCGGGCGAGCCGCTCACGGCAGTGGCCAACCGCGTCGGTGCCGTGCCCCTGCCGCCCTACATCGAGCGGGCGCGGGAAGCCGCCGGGGGGACGAGCGCCGGCGCTTTCCCGGACCGCGAACGCTACCAGACAGTCTACGCGGAGCCCTCGCGCCAAGTTGCCGCCGCTGCGCCCACGGCCGGCCTGCACTTCACCCCCGAACTGCTCGCCCGCCTCGCCGCCGCTGGCGTCGGGACCGCTGACGTGACGCTGCACGTGGGCCTCGGAACCTTCCAGCCCATCGCCACCGAGAACGTCGAGGACCACGCCATCCACCGCGAGGTCTACGAGATCCCAATCGCAACCCAGCCGCGCCTGTTTCCGTCGTTCCCCGGCCGCCGTGTCGCCGTCGGCACCACGTCGGTCCGGACGATCGAGGATTTTCTTTCCCGCCACGCCGCACCCCTCCCGCAACCCTGCCTTGCCGAGGCCAGTATCTACATCGTGCCACCCCGGGAGTTCCGCGGGGTGGACGCGCTGATCACAAATTTTCACCAGCCCCGGTCAACCCTGCTCTGTCTGGTGTCGGCTTTCCTTACTCCCGGCTCGACCGCGGGAATCGACTGGCTGCAGGAGATCTACGAGGAGGCCATCGGGCGCGAGTACCGCTTCTTCAGCTACGGCGACGCGATGCTGATCCTCTAGGCCTTGGCTTTCGCCCGCCCCGCGCCACTCTCGACCCGATGAACGAAGACGAAATGCAGGCGCTGATCGAGGAGGCCACGGCGGATTTCGCCGCCGGCGACAACGACCCCGCCTTAGCCAAGCTTGCCCGCGCCACCGCCGCCGCCCCGGGCTCCTTCGCCGCCTGGCACGCGCTGGCGGAAGTAACCTTCTCCCTGCGGCGCCTCGACGAGGCCCTCGCGGCTGCGGAGCGGGCCCACGCCCTCGACCCGGCCGACCTATTCATCAACACCACCTTGTCCCGCATCTGGATGGAACGCGGCGACAAGTCGCGGGCAGAGCACTTCGGGGCCCAGGCGCGGATGCAAGGCTGGAAGGAGCAATTAAAGGCGCCGCCACCCCCTCCGCCGCTCCGTTGACAGCGGGGAAGCGCGAACCCTAACCTCCTTTGATGGAGTCTCCGGCGTACGCCTTGGAGTTTGAGAAACCGCTGCGCGAGCTGTCCGCGCAGCTGCAGGAGCTCAGACAGCGCTCGCTGGAAACGAGCGTCGACCTCGACCGGGAGGCCCGCGAGATTGAGGCCAAGATTGAGGCCACCCGCCGGGAGATCTATTCCAGCCTGACCCCGTGGCAGCGGGTCCAGATCGCCCGCCACCCACGCCGGCCCTACGCGTTGGATTACGTGGCCGCCCTGTGCGAGGATTTCCAGGAACTGCACGGTGACCGGCAGTACAAGGACGACCGGGCCATCATCGGAGGCACGGCGTTCCTCGACGGGGAGGCCGTGATGATCGTGGCCCAGCAGAAGGGGCGCGACCCAAAGGAACGCATCGCCCGCAATTTCGGCATGCCCCAGCCCGAGGGCTATCGAAAGGCCCTCCGCCTGATGCGCCTCGCAGAGAAGTTCCGCCTGCCCCTCATCTCCTTCATCGACACTCCCGGGGCCTTCCCCGGCGTCGAATCCGAGGCCCGCCACGTCTCCGAGGCGATCGCCGTCAACCTGCGCGAGATGGCGCTGCTCGGCACCCCCTCGATTTCGGTGGTGATCGGCGAAGGCGGCTCCGGCGGCGCCCTCGGCATCGGGGTCACCGACCGCGTCCTGATCCTCGAGAACAGCTACTACTCGGTCATCTCCCCGGAAGGCTGCGCGGCGATCCTCTGGAAGGACGGCGCAGCCGCCCCTAAGGCAGCGGAAGCCCTCAAGCTCAGCGCCGCCCACCTAGAGGCGCTCGGCGTGGTCGACGAGGTCGTGCCCGAGCCGACCGGCGGCGCGCACCAAGACCCGGCCCAGACGGCCCAGGCGGTCAAGTACTCCCTGCAGAAGCACTTAAACGACCTGCGTGGCCTCACCGCGGAACAGTTGTGCGACTCCCGCTACGAGCGCTTCCGCCGGCTCGGCGTTTACGAGGAAGCGGGCGTCATCCGCAGCTGAGGGGGCGCCAGGAGAGGGATTTGCCGCTTGCGGGGTCGAGAGGCGGGGCCAACCCTCCGCCGCCGATGGCGAACACGTTCGGCACTCTTTTCACTGTCACCACCTGGGGCGAGAGTCACGGTCCCGCTGTGGGCGCGGTGGTGGACGGCTGCCCGCCCCGCCTCCCGCTCACCGCGGAGGACATCCAGGCCGAGCTCGACCGTCGCCGGCCCGGGCAAAGCGACATCGTGACGCCGCGCAAGGAGGAGGACCGAGTGGAGTTTCTCTCGGGGGTCTTCGAGGGCCGCACCACCGGAACCCCCATCTCGCTGCTGGTGCGGAACGCAGACCAGCGCCCAGCCGCCTACGACGAGCTGCGGGACAAGTTCCGTCCCTCCCACGCCGATTTCACCTATCAGGCCAAGTACGGCCTGCGCGACCACCGCGGCGGCGGCCGCAGCTCCGCGCGCGAAACGGTCGGCCGGGTGGCCGCCGGCGCCATCGCGCGCAAGGTCCTCGCGCTGGCCGGAGGCGTCGAGGTGCGGGCCTTCCTCACTCAGGTGCACGACATCGCCGCGCCCGCCGAGGCACTCGCCGCCTTCCCCACCTTGGCCGACGTCGAGGCGACCGCGGTCCGCTGCCCTCACCCGGAGACGGCCGCGCGGATGATCGAGCGGATCAAGGCCGTGCGGGCGGAGGGCGACTCCGTGGGCGGCATCATCGAGTGCCGGGCGCGCGGCCTGCCCGCGGGCCTCGGCGAACCGGTCTTCGACCGCCTCGAGGCCGACCTTGCCAAGGCGATGCTCTCGCTGCCCGCGACCAAGGGCTTCGAGCTGGGCAGCGGCTTCGCGGGCGCCGCGCTGCGGGGCAGCGAGCACAACGACGCCTTCGAGGTGCGGGACGGACGCGTGCGCACCCGCACCAACCGTAGCGGCGGGACCCAGGGTGGCATCAGCAACGGCGAGGAACTCGTCTTCCGCACTGCCTTCAAGCCCACCGCGACCATCCTCCAGCGTCAAGCGACCGTCGACACCGCGGGCGAGGCAACCGAGCTCATCGGCCGCGGCCGCCACGACCCCTGCGTTGTCCCGCGCGCCGTGCCGATCGTCGAGGCGATGACCGCCCTCGTGCTGCTCGACCACTGGCTCCGCCACGCGGGCCAGAACCGGACCTTCACCTTCTGAGGTGAAGCCGCTCGTTTATCTCTTCCTTGGCGTCCCCGGCTCGGGCCGCCGCGAGATCCTCACCGACCTCCTCTCCGACGGCCTAGCCGCGGAAGACACCCCTGCCGTCCTGCTCCCGGACGAGGAACCGGAAACCCCCGCGGAAGCGGGCCTGCCCCGGACCGCCCGCTGGCGCTGGGACGAGGGCACGATCGCCGCGGAGTGCCCCCGGGGCGTCTCGCACCTGTTCATCCTCACCGCGGGCAGGCGTAACCCGGTGGACCAACTGGAGGCCTTCAAGGCCTGGTTCGCCGTCCACCGCCTGGAACTCACGCGCGTGATCTGCGTGGTCCACGGCCAAATGGCGGCCCGCCAGCCGACGCTGGTGATGTGGTACGACGTCTGCGTGCATTTCTCGGACGTCGTCCTGCTCCACCGGCGTGAGGGCCTAGAGAACAAGTGGGTGAGCGGGTTCCTCCGCCACCTCGAGGAGCAGCGGCTGCCCTGCATTCTGGAGCTGGTGAAGGCCGGCCGCGTGCGCAACCCGGCGCTGATCCTCGAGCCGCAGGCGCGGAGAGTCTCGCAGGCCTTTGACCCGGAGCCCGAATGGGTCTTCACCAACGCCGAGGGCGAGGAGGTTGATCCCGAGGAGGAGCCGGTGGACGACGACGAGGAGCTGACCGCGACCCCGGCGGAGGATCCTTACTTCGAGCGCCGCAGCGGCGGCCGGCGCGTGCGGGAAATCCTGGACGTGGCGGCGATCCTCGACGCGGACGCCGCCGGCCAACCAAGTGCTGGACTCTCGGCTGGATCGTAGCCGCGGCTGAACAACGGCTGACCGGACCCATCAGCGCGCGAAGTGCGCGACGAAGGCGGGATCGCGCATCGCGGCACGCACCTGCGCGGCGAGTGGCGGCCGCACCACGTACAGCAGGCTGGCGAGCGTGCTCAGCGCCCGGCCCGGCGGCAGCCCGCGCCAGACCAAACCGGCGGCCAGACCATAGAACGCACCAAGCAGACCAGCCGCGAGCGGCGCGACCGGCCCAAAACCGATTCCGGGCAGGCTGCGCGTCGCCAGCGTCAGCAAGGTGAGCCCGACTAGCATCGCGGTCCCGACGAGCGCGTGGACGCGCACGACAAAAAGGACGCAGTCCGGCAGCGCGGGGCGCACGGCGGCCGGGGGCGCGTCAGGCGGCCGCAGCGGCGGCCACGAATGCCTTTGCCTTGGCGGTGATCGCGCCCCAGTTGCGCTCGCGCAGGGCCTTGGCGTCGACGAGCGAGCTGCCAGCCGCGGTGGCGAAGGCTCCAGCGCGGAGGAACTCCGCTACGTTGGTCTCGTTCACCCCACCCGTGGGCACGAGTTCGATCTGAGGCAGCGGCGCCTTGACCGCCTTGATGAAGCCCGGGCCAAAGAACTCAGCGGGGAAGACCTTCGCCGCGTCGGCCCCGGCCTCCCACGCGGTGAGAATCTCGGTGGGGGTGAACGCCCCGCAGAGCACCGGCACGCCGTAGCGGCGGCAGAGGGCGATCACGTCGGGCCGCAGCGCGGGAGTGACGATGAAGCGGGCGCCCGCGAGAATGCCGACGCGCGCGGTCTCGGCGTCGAGCACGGTCCCGAGACCGAAGAGGAAGTCCGGTAGCTCGGTCGCCGCGCGCTCCAGCATCCGGATCGCCCCCGGCGTCGTCATCGTGAGCTCGATGCTGGTGAGCCCGCCAGCAGCGAGCGCCCGGGCGCAGTCGAGGAGACCATCTGAGGAATCGGCGCGGATCAGCGCGATGACCCTCTCGGCCCGGAACTTAGCGAGGATGGCGTCTTTCTTCATTAGCCGCGGATGCTGGCGGGCGGCAGCGGCCGGGGAAACACCTTTTTGGCAAACAACCTCCCGGCCGCACGGACGTCAGCGGTCGTACTCGAACTGGAGCTATGACTTGCGGAAGTCCGGGAAACCGCGGGCGGCGGCGCGGCAGCCCGCGAGCTTCACCAGCATCGCCCTCAAGGCGAGCCCCGAGCGGGGCGCACGCGTTCGCCCGCACGCCGAGGAAGTCGACGCGATTGTCGCACCTGCTGAGCATGCCGATGCGCACCGCTTGCGCAACGCGCAGCGCAGGCGCGAATTCGTCCTTCAGCGGCCCTGCGGGTGGGAGCGCCCAAGCCCGCGGTTCACCTGCCAGAGGAGGGCATAGGTGAAGGTCGTGCCCTGCCAGGTCCCGTGCTCGGCCAACGCCGCGTCGGCGGCCGAAATGGAGCGGGCTGGCGACGACTCAGGCGCGGGGTGGTGCGGGGGGTAATGACTGGGGAGGCGCGGGTTGGGCGGCCCCGCGGGGGCGCGGCGAGTGCCAACTGCTGGGCGTTTCTTGCGTTCGGTCGCGGGGCCGTGCCAATTGGCTTCTATTGCCGGGCGCGGGACGCCTAGGCTCATTGAATGCTCTCCACGAGGAAACCGTTGCGCGTCGCCATCGTTGGCGGCGGGATCACCGGGCTGACCGCCGCCTGGCAGATCCAGCGGCTTGGCCACCAGGTCACCGTGCTCGAGGCCAGCGCGCGGGCGGGGGGCGTCGTCGGCGCGCAGCGACTGGGGGCCTGGCTGCAGGAACTGGGCCCGAACTCGCTGCTGGAAGGCTCGCCGGAGATCGCGGCCTTCGTGGACGACGTCGGCCTCGCGCCGCGGAGGCTCTACGCCGCGCCCGCGGCGAAGCAACGTTACCTCGTCCGTGGCGGCCGCCCGGTGGCCCTGCCGACCTCGCCTGGGGCGTTCCTGCGCAACCCCCTCTTCTCCGCTGGTGCCAAGCTGCGCCTGCTGCTGGAACCCTTCCGGCGGCGCGCGCCGGCCGGCGCCGACGAGTCGCTCGCCGATTTTGTGCGGCGCCGGCTTGGGCAGGAGTTCCTCGATTACGCCATCAATCCCTTCGTCGCGGGCGTCTACGCCGGGGACCCGGAACAGCTTTCGCTGCGGCACGCTTTCCCGCGGCTGCACACGCTGGAGCAGGAGCACGGCTCGCTGCTGCTCGGCACGCTCCGGCGGCGCAGCCTCAGCGGTGGATCCAAGGAACGCATCTTCTCGTTCCCCGAAGGCCTCGGAGAGATCCCGCGCGCGCTCC
This sequence comes from Verrucomicrobiota bacterium, assembly GCA_016871775.1. Lineage (GTDB taxonomy): Bacteria > Verrucomicrobiota > Verrucomicrobiia > Opitutales > Opitutaceae > ER46. The sequence continues at coordinate 13,206 of VHCI01000092.1, forward strand.
AGGCCCGGCTCATCGATCCGGTCCGGCTGCGCACCCGGGTCACTGCGCTCGGGCGCGCCGGCGCCAGCTGGCGGCTAACCCTCGACCAACGGGGGACGCCGGAGGAAGCGGAGTTCGACCTTGTAGTCTGCGCGCTGCCCGCCGACGCGCTCGCCGCCCTCGACTTTCCCGATGTCGCCCCGGACGCCAGCCTGCGCCTCCTCGCCGAGATCCCCCACCCGCCCGTCGTGTCGGTGTTCACCGGCCACCGGCGCGAGGACGTGACCCACCCGCTGGACGGTTTCGGTCTGCTCGTGCCGGCTGTCGAGGGCAGGCGGGTCCTCGGCACCCTGTTCTCAAGCACGCTCTTCCCCGGCCGCGCGCCGGAGGGGCACGTGGCCCTCACGACCTTCGTCGGCGGGACCCGGCAGCCGGAACTGACCGCGCTCGGCGACGCGACCCTCGCCACACTGGTGCGCGAGGAACTCGGGCAACTGCTGGGCGTCGGCGGCACCCCCGTGATCGTCCGCGTGCAGCGCTGGCCTCGGGCGATCCCGCAGTACGCGCCCGGCCACGAACGCTTCCTCACGGCCATCAGCCGGCTCGAGGCCGCCGCCCCGGGCGTGTTTGTGGGCGGGAATTGCCGCGACGGGATCTCCCTCCCGAACTGCATCACGGCCGGCCACCGGCTCGCCGCCGCGGTGCGCCGGCACACCGGCGCGTGACGGACGGGGCCCCGGTGAACCGCGGCTCGAAGCGCATCACGATCCCGCGCAGCAAGGGCTGACCAGCGGGGTTGACCTCGGGGCCTCCGAACGTCAGCCGCACGAGCCTTTCCGCACGGAGGTCTTCTTAACCAGTTCCGCCGCGTAGGCGTTGGTTAACCCCAGGCCCAACTCGTGGGAGAAGGCGGCGTAGTCGAGGCAGCGGTCGCACATCAGCCGCAGGATGGTCGTGCAGCGGGAGCGGCATTGGCGTTGAGGGCGGCGGCCAGCGCGGCCGCCGCCGCGCGAGGCGGCGCGAGGACCTTTCCGACCGAAGCAACC
>VHCI01000093.1 GCA_016871775.1 Verrucomicrobiota bacterium
AGGATCAGCCGGTCGCCGAGCAGGGGGCTCCACCGATGAATTAGGGCGTAGCGGTGCCGGCGGTCCGGCGAGAAGTGGCACTCGTTCTCCATCGCTCAGGCCAGGATCTCGCGCAGGGTGTCGAGGTCGAGCGGCGCCGCGGTCTCGCCATCGGGCACGACGGCGCCGGCGAGGGCCGCCTTCTCCGCCTGCAGCCGGCGGATCTTCTCCTCGACCGTGCCTCGCGTCACCAGGCGGTACGCGATCACGGGCTCCGTCTGCCCGATGCGGTGCGTGCGGTCGATCGCCTGCGCCTCGACCGCGGGGTTCCACCACGGGTCGAAAAGGAACACGTAGCTCGCTGCGGTGAGGTTGAGGCCGAACCCCGCCGCCTTCAGCGAGAGCAAGAACACCAGTGGCTCAGGGCTCTCCTGGAACCGCCGCACGAGCGCGTCCCGTTCCTCGGTGCGGCCGGTGAGCAGCAGGTGCGGCACGCGGTCTGCCGCGAGGCGCTCCCGGAGCAGCTCGAGCATCTCGACGAATTGGCTGAACACGAGGACGGGGTGCCCCTCCTCGCGGAGCTCCTCGAGCTGCTCGACGAGCGCCTCCAGCTTGGCCGAGGGCGCGCCGCGCATGGCGGGATCGACCAGCCCGGGGTGGCAGCAGATCTGGCGCAGGCGGGTGAGGCTCGCGAGGACGTTGAAGCGCACGCGGTCGAGCCCGGCCGGGGTCTGCGCGCCAAGGAGCTGGGCCCGCGCCCGTTTGAGCTCGGCCTGATACAGGCGTGCCTGCTCGCCCTCGAGCTCGACGACGAGGTCCTTCTCCGTCCGCGGCGGCAGGTCCGCCGCGACTTGGGCCTTGGTGCGGCGCAAGAGGAAAGGCCGCACGCGCGCGCGCAGGCGGGCGGGGGCCCCGGGATCGCCCGCCGGGTGGTGGCGGCGGAACGCGGCCTGGCTGCCAAGCACGCCGGGCAGGGCAAAGGCGCAGAGGCTCCAGAGGTCGAGCAGCCGGTTCTCGACCGGGGTGCCGGTGAGGATCAAGCGATGGTCCGCGTCGAGGGCCCGCGCCGCCTGCGCCACTCGCGCGGCGGGGTTCTTGATGAGCTGCGCCTCGTCGAGGATCACTGCGTGCCAGTGCCGCGCCGCGAAGGCCGCCGCGCCGAGGCGCAGCTGGGTGTAGTTGGCCAGCAAAATCCCCGGGCCGGGCGGCGACTCCACGTCTCCGCCCGCCTCGTGGCGCCGGGTGGCCAGCGACGGCGCGAAGCGGGCCGTCTCCGCCTCCCAGTTACCGACCACGGACTTGGGGCAGACGACGAGCGCACGCAGGGGTTCGCCCGCGGGCTGGCGCTCGGCCAGCCACAGCAGCCATGCGAGGGCCTGCAGGGTCTTGCCGAGGCCCATATCGTCCGCGAGTAGGGCGCCGAGCCGGTTGGCCGCGAGGAATGCGAGGAAGTGGAATCCCTCCAGTTGGTAGGGCCGCAGGGACGCGCGCAGACCCGCGGGGCAGGGCGGCAGGGGCGGTGCCTTCAGCGCCTCCGCCCGGGCGCGCAACCGGGCCGCCAGCTCCGCCGGCAGGCGTTCCGCGATCGCGCCCCGGCCGAGCTGGAGCGCGTGCAACCGCACCTTATCTCCCTCGAGCGCCGCTGCGCCCGCCCCGGCCGCGGGCAGGCCCGCCTCCGCGAGCGCCGCCTCCGCCCCGGCGTCGACCGTGACCTCGAGGCGGCGCCACCCCTTGCCCGGCAGGCGCACCAGCTTGCCGCCCGCGCGCAGCAGGAGCGCCAGCTCCGCGCGCGTCAGGCTCGCGTCCTCGGGCTTCAGCACCAGCGCCAGGTCGAACCAGTCGCGCCCCTCACCTGCCTCGGAGAGGTCGAACTCGACCCGCGCCCGCACGGGGCCCGTCAAGATGCCCTGCACCTCCGGGTCCGCCCCCACCTCCACGTCGCGCGGCAGCCGCTCCCGCCAGAGCGCGAGGCGCCCGGGCAGATCGGGGCCGAGGCGGCAGGTCCAGGCCTGCTCAACAGGATCAAAAAAGAGCCCCAGCGCCACGGTCTGCCGCACCACGAGCTCGGGCAGCGACGCGTCCAGCGCGAATAACCGGTCGCCCGCCGCCGGGGGGGGCGCGAGCGCGCGCCAGCCCTGCGGGGTCCAGTCGTTCCGCACCGGCGGCCGCTCCGCCTGCGCCCAGATCCTCAGGACGAGGCGTTCGCCCCCGGCCAGGGCCGTGCCCAATCTGCATTCCACGCGGGCGCCGAGGGCAACCGTCTCCATCCGCGCGCCGAGCGCCGGGGGCAGGGCCACGGCCGCGTCCCGGAAGGCGAGGAGCATCGCGGGGTCTTCGGCGACCGCGGGCGGGATCAGCGCGGCCGCGGCCGACGCGCCATCGAGCGCCGGCGGGCCCTCGTGCACCACGGCGTCCAGCAGGTAATAGGCGGGGTTGCCCGGCAGGTGCAGGGCGCTTGGCGGCACGGGGCGGCCGGCGGCGTCCTCGAGGATGAGGCGGTAGTCGGTCTCGCCGGGCTCTGGGGCCAGCAGGCGGCGGCGCAGCGGCTCCGGGGCGAAGTGCAGCGGCCGGCCGGCGGCGTCCGTGACCAGTTCCCGCGCGCGCGGGTGTCGCAGGACGGCGTGTAGCCATGTCGCTTCCTGGCGCTGGCCGAGGCTGGGGTTCGCGCGATCAAAATCCACCACGTGACGCCGCAGCAGGGCGAGGAGGACGGCGCTGGGGGCGTCGAGGTCGGTTTCCAGCCAGCGCTCGGCGCCTCCGGTTGTGACCACGGTGCGCCAGGCGTTCCGCCACTTGCCGCCCTCGGGCGGGCAGCTCTCCAGCGCGAAGGTGCCGGGACCCACTCGCACCCGCAGGGGCCCGGTGGGCATCGTCCCGGGCATCGGCCCCTGGGCCGGCGACGCGGCGGGAGCGAGGCGTTCGCGCCAGCGGGCCACGGCCGCTCGCCGCTGCTCCTCCGCGCCGCGGACCGGGGCGGGCCCGGGCTCGGCCGCGTGGCGCAGAAAGTCGGGCAGCGGCGTCCCGGCCGCCTGCAGGTCCGCGGCCAGCTGTGGCCAGAATTCGCGCGGCGTCGGCGGCCGCGCCCACCCGTCCAGCGCCTGCCAGCCGCGGCCCACCCTTTCCCAGCCCGGCAGTTCCCGCAGGGGCGCGAGGTCCCGGGTCTGGAGGCGGCCGTTCCGCTCCAGCTGCAGGAAGACGCGGAGGATCTTCCGGGCCAGCCGCTCGTCGGCCGGGGCCAGCGGGGCCGTCCGCCCGGCGGTGAATTCTCGCAGCAGCAAGGCCTCCCGTTCGGCCGGGAGCTCGTTGCCGGTCGGCGGGGCGACGGGGTCCGGCGCCAGTTTGCCCAGCCAAGCGAGGCCCAGCGCGTGCAGGTGTTTGCAGCGGCTCCCGAGAGGGCAGGTGCAGACGCCCATCCAGTGGTTGCCCGCGCGCTGCAGCCGCACCGTGTAGAGTCGTTCGCCCCGCACCGCCCCCTCGACCTCGCGCTCGGAGCGCCGCGCCACGGACTCCACCCGCCCTCGGCGCGCGTAGTCGCTGCCCCGCTCCCGGACAAACCGCGGCATCGCCTCGAGGTACCGGCGCAGGGCCGGCGCGGCATCCGGCGAGTCGACGGTGGCGGGAGACATTGGGGGCAGCGAAACGCGGCCGACGGCCAGGGGCAAGCTGCCCGCGGCCTCCGGCGCGCATCTCCTCCTAAAACCCGCTCCGCCGGACTGCTTCTGCGGGAAGATAGCCCGTAAAACCCGCGGTCCGACGCCGCCCTCAAACCGATCGCGCGGCGCTCCGCCGTGCTGGCCGAGCCGATCCGGCGGCGGCGAATCCAGGCGCTCTTCGCCGGCGAACGCCACGTCGCCGCCACGGGCGATTCCCAGGCCAAGGTCGCCCGCCACCTGGAGTGGCTCACGCGCGCGAACATCCTCGCCCGCGGCCGCGAGGGCCTCCTCGTGTTCCACCGCATCGCGGACCCCGCGAGCTTTGCGCTCCGCGAGCTGTTCTGCGGGGGCCTTGAGCGGGAACGCCGCCGGTCCTCCGCGATCCCCGCCCGCTGGCTAGCGCGCCCGCTCAGCGGTCGACGAAAGCTGGTTCCCAGCCCGTCGCCGCCGCCGGCACGCTCGACGCAAGCGGGTAACGGTACAGCCGCCCCTCGTAGTTGCGCAGCACGATCGCTTCGTCGTCCACCGACTCCACGTAATCCGGGTTTAGCGGAACCTTCCCGCCGCCGCCGGGCGCATCGATCACGAACTGCGGCACCGCGTATCCCGTGGTGTGCCCGCGCAGAGCTTGGATGATCTCGATCCCTTTGCGGACGCTCGCCTTGAAGTGCGCGCCCCCGGTGATCAGGTCCATCTGGTAAAGGTAGTAGGGCCGTACGCGCATCCGCAGCAGCCGGTGGACCAGCGCCTTCATCACGTCGACGTTGTCGTTGATCCCCCGCAGCAGAACGCTCTGGTTACCCAGCGGCACCCCGGCGAAGGCCAGCCGCTCGCAGGCCGCCCGCAGGTCCGCGGTGCACTCCCGCGGGTGATTCACGTGGATGCTCATCCACACCGGCCCGTGCCGCCGCAGGATTGCGCACAGCTCCGGCGTGATCCGCTGCGGCAGGAAGACCGGGATCCGCGAGCCGATGCGGATGAACTCGACGTGCGGGATTGCCCGCAGGCGCGAGATCAGGTGCTCCAGCTTGGCGTCCGAGAGCAGCAGCGGATCCCCGCCCGACAGCAGCACGTCGCGGATCTCCGGGTGCGCCGCGATGTACCGCAGGCCCTCCTCGTACTCGGGATGGAAATTGTAATCCTGCGCGTTGGAGACCAGCCTGCTCCGCGTGCAGTAGCGGCAGTAGGCGGCGCAGCGGTCCGTCACCAGAAACAGCACGCGGTCCGGGTACCGGTGCACGAGGCCCGAGACGGGCGAATGCTCGTCCTCCCCCAGGGAGTCCAGCATCTCCCCCTCGGAGACGACCTGCTCGGCGGCCCGCGGGATCACCTGCTTGCGGATGGGGCATTCGGGGTCCCGGCGGTCGATCAGGTTGAAGAAGTAGGGGGTGATCGCGAGGGCCAGCTTCCGATTGGCGTGCTCGCACCCGGCCCGCTCGTCCGGCGTCAGCTCCATCAGCTGTTCCAGCTGTCCCTTAGTCGTGATGCGGTTCTTCAGCTGCCACGTCCAATCGCGCCAAGTATCCGCCGGGAGGTGCTGCCACAGGCCTTGTCCCTCGGCCCAGACGGCGCGGTCTTCAGTGTAAGACATTGTCGGGCGGGAGTCTCAGGGGGGCGCCCCCGGGTGTCAAACTACCCGCCGGGAAACGGCGCGGCCCAAGATTTGCCCGAAACCACTTGGCACGCGTGGAGCGACCGTTTTTCGTGCGGCTTCAATGTCCTCGCTGAAACCCGCGCTCCTCGCGCTCGAAGACGGTTCCGTGTTCCGCGGCCGCGCCTTCGGCGCCGACGCCACCGTCGCCGGCGAGTGCGTGTTCAATACCTCGATGACCGGTTACCAGGAGATTCTCACGGACCCCTCCTACTGCGGCCAGATCGTCACGATGACGGCCGTGCAGATCGGCAACTACGGGATTAACGAGGAGGACAACGAGGCTGCCGCCCCGCGCTGCACCGGCTTCGTGGTCCGGGAGCTCTCGCCGGTGGTCAGCAACTGGCGCAGCCGCCTCTCGTTGGGCGATTACCTCGCCCGCCACGGCATCCCGGGGATTAGCGGCGTCGATACTCGGGCCCTGACGAAGAAGCTGCGGGTGGACGGCGCGATGAAGTGCTGCCTAAGCACGCGGCCGATCGCCGACGCCGAGGCCATCGCCCTCGCGCGGGGCTGGCGGGATATGGCGGGCAGCGACTACGTGCGGGAGGTTACCTGCGCGGAGCCGTTCGCGTGGCCCTCCGTGGACCGGGGCAACCGGCCCTACCTGCCGGTGGGCACGGCGATGAACCTGCCGGACGCGCCGGCCCGCCGCTTCGGGGTCGCGGCCTTCGATTACGGCGCCAAGTTCAGCATCTTTCGCAAGCTGGCCCACCATGGCTTCGATGTGCAGGTGTTCCCCGCTTCCACGCCCCCCGAGGCGGTGCGCGAACTCCGGCCCGATGCCATTTTCCTCTCCAACGGCCCCGGCGACCCCGCCGCCCTGCCGTACATCCACCACACGGTCACCAACCTGCTGCCCGATTATCCGATGTTCGGGATCTGCCTCGGTCACCAGATGCTGACCCACGCGCTCGGCGGCACCACGTTCAAGCTCAAGTTCGGCCACCGCGGCGGCAACCAGCCGGTGCAGAACCTCGAGACCGGCCGCGTCTCCATCACGGCCCAAAACCACGGCTTCGCCACCGATCCGAAGTCAATCGAGCAGCGCGGCGCACGCATCACCGAGATCAACCTCAACGACCGCACGGTCGAGGGCCTCCGGCACAACACGCTTCCCGTCTTCAGCGTCCAGTACCACCCCGAGGCCGCCCCCGGCCCGAACGACGCGGATCCGCTTTTCGTCGATTTTTACCGGATGGTGGAGGCGCGCCAAGCCGGCAAGGTCTGAGCCGGCGCCGGTCGGCTCCAGCCTAGTGAACCCGGCGCGGAACGGCGAGGTCAGACCTCGTCGAATTTTTGCGCGAACAAGCGCTCCAACTCGGTGAGCAGGTTTGCCGCGTCGGCGCCCGTCGCGATGAAGCGCACCTTCGCGCCCTTGCCCGCCGCCAGCATCATCAGGCCCATAATACTCTTCCCGTTCACTTGCTCCTCGTCCTTCTCGACCAGCACCTCGGCGCGGAACTTGTTCGTGATGCGCACGATCATCGCCGCCGGCCGGGCGTGAATACCCATCTTGTTCTGCACGATCAGCTCCCGGGTGAGGGAAGTGGCGGTCGGGCTGGCGCTGTTTTGGCTCATACGATCGTACCGGGTCGGAAAAGTTCTCTTTCGCCTCCGCGGCTTGCAACCCAAAAACCCGGCGCCAGCGTCGCGCTTAATGCCGCCTGCCATCGCGATCATCGTGCCGTGCCGTCTCGAATCCACGCGTTTCCCGCGCAAGCTCCTCCACCCGATCCGCGGCCAACCCCTCCTTCGCTGGGTCGCCAAGCGCATCGCCGCCGAGGCCCCCGAATTCCCCCTCTACTTTGCGGTCGATGACCCGCTCCTCGCCGACTGCGTCACCGCCGCCGGCTTCCAGGCCCTCACCACCAGCGTCGCCCACCAGAGCGGCACCGACCGCCTCGCCGAGGCCAACCGCCGCATCGGCGCCCGCCACGTGATCAATGTTCAGGCCGACGAACCGCTTGTCACCGGCGCCCAGATCCGAACCCTCGCCGCCCTCCTTGCCGGCGGGGCCCCGATGGCGACCCTTGTGACTCCGTTCCGCACCGCCGCGGACTTTTATAACCCCAACCAGGTCAAGGCTCTGCTGGGCGATTTCCCGGCCGGCCGCACCGGCGCCGTCGGCCGCCGCGCCCTGTATTTCTCGCGCTCCCCAGTGCCGTTCGCGCGCGACTTGCAGGGGCGGGTCGACGACGGCTGGGTGGCCGCCGCGCCCTGCTTCCGCCACCTCGGGCTGTACGCCTACGAGGCTGGGTTGCTGGACCGGTTCGCTGCCCTGCCGCCGGGCCGCCTCGAGCGGATCGAGAAGCTGGAACAGCTCCGCGTGCTCGAGAACGGCCTGGAGATCGCGTGCGATGTCACCGACGACCCCACCATTGGGGTCGACACGCCCGAGGACGCGGTCCGGTTCGAGGAATTCCTCGGGCGTTGAGCGCGCCGCGGGCGCTTAGAAGGAGCCCTTAACGCCGATCATCCAGAGCGAGCCGAACTCGATACGCTGGCGGAACCGCGCCATGAGGGGCGTGCTGGGCCCGTAGACCTTGATGTCGTCCGGGGCGTCACCGATGTTGCGGAGGTTGGCGAACACGGCGATCCCCGGGCGGAAGGTGTACTCGCCGCCGACATCGACGTAGAGACGCTTGGACCACCAGGTGAAGGTGCCCGGCTCGATGCTAGCGCCGCTGGCGATCGCGGCGCGGCGCTGGGCCCCACGGTAGTTCCAGTTGGCGCGCAGGGAGAGCTTCTCGCGGTTAAAGCTGAAGCCCCAGTTCGCCGTCCGCGGCACGAAGCCCGGGAAGGTCGCGGCCGCGGGCCCGAGGAGGCGCTGGGCGCTGCCGTTAGCGTAGACCTGCGCCCCGCGGGCCCACGCGGGGAGGAAGGTGAGCGGCTGGCGATAATTGAGGGTGAGGCCCTGCATCCGTACCGTGCGATCGAGGTTGGTCTGCGTGACCACCGGGTACTGGCCGTAGACGTTCGGATTGAGGTCGTAGAGCTCGAGGAACTCCGGCGTGGCGGCGATGGTGGCGCTGCCGAAGAAGTTCTCGAAGTCGCGGCGGAAGGCTCCGACCGAGACCTGGCCGACGCCCTGGAGGTAGTACTCGAGGCGCACGTTCACCGCGCGGGCGGTCCACGGCTTGATGCCGATGTTGTTGATCGTGATCTGGTCGTTCGGCGAGGGGTTCTCGGGGTCGGGCAGGGTGACGCCGCCCGCGTACTGGTTGAAGTCCGGCCGGCCCACGGAGGTCGACCATGAGGCGCGCGCGATCAGGTCCTCGCGCACGTTGAAGCTGGCGTTGAGGCTCGGGAACCAGCGCAGGTACTCCTTCTCGGCGTTGAAGCCGCGGTCGAGGAAGGTGAGGCGCGAGAACTCGAGGGTGTTCGCCGGGGCGATCGCGACCGGGCGGCCGTTGGCGCCGAGCACCGGGCGGCCCTGGGCGTCACGCTGCACGTTGCGGTTCGGGTCGGTGAACGGGCCCTGCGCCGCGAGGTTGGTCTGCTCCGCGCGCACGCCGCCGGTGAACCGCAGCCGGTTGCCCAGCAGGCCGAGGTCCGCCCGCAGGTAGGCCGCCGAGACCAGCTCCTCCGCCCACTTGGAGTTGGTCACCAGATTCCGGTAGTTGGTGTTCGCGTTGGTGGTGAAGTAGGCCGGGTTGTCGAGGTAGTGCCGGTAGAGCAGCTCGCTGCTCACGCCCTCAATCCGCGGAAACCCGTAGGGGGCGATGCGGCTGGAGAAGCTCGGGTCGAGGAACGGCCGCGGCCGGTCGTCACTCGCCGCGGTCACCGTCGTGCTGGCGACGCCGTCGCGGCCGACGTAGGTGAAGGCCGGCACGAACAGCCGCTGGTCGCGAGCGGCCCGGCGGAAGTCGAGGCCCCCCTTCAGCGCGAAGGGCAGCGGGCCCCGGAAGGCGCGGCGGGCGTTCGCGTACAGGGTGTGCTTCACGTCGTCCGTCGAACGCTCGTTGCCCGTCGCCGCGGTCAGCGCGTAGCTGTCCAGCACGTACGGGTCGACCGGCTGGCCGGCCGCGTCGGTCGCGGTGACCACGCCCGGGCGGAGGTAGAAGTTGTCGGCGAAGGACACCGTGACACCAGTGCGCCGCGATGTCGTGGTGTCGAAGATCCCCGCGCGCAGGGTGTTGCTGCGGTTGCGGGCGCGGGAGAGTGCGAGGCCGGACTCCAGCCGCCACTCCGGGCCGTCGTGGCGCCAAGTGAGCGACGGCATATAGGTCCAGTTCATCCGGGAGGCGCCGGTGGAGACGACCTGGATGTTGCCCTGGCCGGCGGCGCCGCGGGTGTGGGTGAGGCTGAAGTCGCCGGGGTTCACGCGGCCGACCTCGAAGGTCAGGGCGTTGTGGTTGATCATCACGTCGAAGGTCGACGCCTGGAAGGAGAGCGAGAGCCGGTCGCGCGGCGCGGGTTTCCAGTCGAGGGTGAAGCCGAGCGAGGAGCGCTTGGTGTCCTTGCCGCTGTTGCGCACGAGGAAGGAGGTGAGGTACGGCCGGTCGAAGGTCGTGTGTGGGTAGGCGTTGCCGTTGGTGGCGGCCTGGGTGCCGCGCCAGGTGTTCTGGGCCTGCGGCTCGCCCGAGTACTGGCGGTTGAAGCCGCCGGAGAGGGTGAAGCCCAAGGTGCGGCTGACCGGGGTCACGTACGAGAAGTCGATCCCGGGGTGGATCTTGCGGGTGGGGTGGCGGGGAGCCGGGGTGCGGTCCCAGTCGCGCGCGTTGTCCCGGAAGAGCACGTAGGTGCTAAGGTTGAACTGGGGCTTGGCGCGCTCGAAGGAGCTGCGCGGCACCATATTCACGGAGCCGGCGAGGGCGTTGCCCTGGGAATCCGGGGTGGGGGAGAACTCCACCTCGACGCGGGAGAGGTTGTTGATCGCCACCTGGTCGAGGCCGACGCTGCGGTTGGTCCCGCCGCCGCCGCCGCCGACCGCACTGGCGAGGCTGAAGCCCGCGATGGTCACGGGCACGTAGTCGCCCGGCACGCCGTTGAGCGAGACCTCGCGCGCGTTGCCGCCCGCGTAATCGATGTTCACGCCCGGCAGGAACTTCAGGAACTCCGCCACGTTGCCCTCGGCCACATCGCCGAACTCATCCACCGCGACCACGTTCTTGATGTTCGGGGCGAAGCGCTGTTCGTTGATTGCGAGGGCGGCGCCGCTCATCTCGCGCGCGCTCGCCACCACGAACTGGTCCAGCCGGATCGGCCCGCCCGCGTCGCCCGCACCCGCCGGGGCCAGCTGGAAATCCGCCGTCGCGGTGCCGCCCGCCACGACCTGAGCCGTGACGGTCTGCGGCGGCAGGCCGGTGTAGAAGGCCCGGACGCGCACCGTCCCCGCCGCCACGGCGCCCAGCCGGTAGATGCCGTCCGCGTCGGTCGCGGTCTCGAGGGAGGTGCCCTCGACCGAGACGCGGACGCCAACGAGATAGGCGCTGGTCACCGCGTGGGCCACCCGGCCCTCGAGGGTGCCGGTGGCCGGCGGGCTGGCGGCCGGCAGGAGGGTCGCGAGCAGGAGGGATAGCAGGGCGGGCAGGCAGCGGCGCAGGTGCATCATAAGGTCAGGGGGTGGACTCAGCTGAAGCGCGGGTCTCGCGGATGGCGAGCCCACGGTGACGCTCTCCGCGCCGCGCGCCCGGGTCAGCGGTGGGCGTGCCACTCGGGCGAGGCGTACTGTTCCGTGAGCGCCTCGACCTCGCCCTCGGCGAACTCCGGCCACGGCGCGGGGCCGGCCTCCGTCCCGAGCAGGGTGGCCAGCGCGGCGGTGAAGTCTTCCGTGAAGCGGTCCCAGTCCACCGGGCCGCCGGACTCCGCCGCAGGTCGCCAGAGGGAGCCCTGGAAGAGCAGGCCGCGCTTGTTCCGCTTCTGGGCCGCGCCCGCGATCTTCGCGCCGGTCCCGGAGTGAATCACGTCGTGCACCTCCGCTCGCTCGAAGCAGACGCCCGCCGGCGTGTCTGCGGCGGGATCACCGATCTCCTGTGTGACGGCGGGCACGCCCTGCGCCCGGAGGCTCGCCGCGAGCGCCTCGTGCACCTCGCGGTAACTCTTGGTGGCGCGCATATCCTCGAGCGGGTGGCCGCGGGGGATGACGAGCGCGTAGGTCCAGTCCTCGCGGTGGTCGACAACGCCCCCGCCGGTCGGCCGGCGGCAGAGGTCCGGCGTCGCGCCCGCCGGCAGCTGGGTGCGCACGAAGTCGAGGGCCTGCGAGTAACCGAAGGTGAACGCGGGGCGGTGCCAGCCGTAGGAGCGGAAGCGGGCCGCGGTGGCGTCGGGGTAGCGCTGCAGGAGCAGGAAATCGACGGCCATATTCTCGGCCGCGCCGCCGAGGCGGAAGGGGAGCAGGTCGAGGCGCATCATTCAGCCGAGGTACCACGCCCGCGACGCCGCGGGGACTTGGAGTTCGCCCAGCGCCGTCTCCAGGAACTCCGGGCGCGTGCGCAACTTCCCGGGGAGGGGGCGCAGGTCCAGTCCCAGCCGCGCGGGCCTCCAGCGCGCGGCCTCCGGCTGGTCCGCCCGCGTGGTCGCGGCGAGCGGCGCCTGCTGCGGGGTCAGGCGGAAATGCGCCCGCACCCGCTCCGCCAGTTCCAGCCGGGAGACGAGCTCCGCGCCCGCCCAGTGGAACACCCCGCGCAGGTCGCGGCGCTCGCACAGTTCCACCAGGACCTCCGCGAGGTTGTCCGCGGTGCAGGGCTGGCGGAACTCGTCGGTGAAGAGCCGCGGCGTCCGGCCCGCCGCCCAGTCGGCGAAGAGCCGCTCGTGGAGGCTGCGGCCGCCGCCCGGACTGTTGCCCAGCAGCAGCGGCGCGCGCACGGTGACCGCGAACTCCGCCGCGGCCGCCGCCACCGCCTGTTCCGAGGCCAGCTTCTGGCGGCCGTAAAGGTTGATCGGATCCGTGGGATCCCCCGCCGCGTGGGCGGTGGCGGAGGTGCCGGGGAAGACCTGTTCCGAGGAGATGTGCACCAGCCGCGCGCTCAGGTGGTGGGCCAGCCGCGCGAGTTGCGCGGGCAGGTCGACGTTCAGCGCCTGCGCCAGCGCGGGCTGCCGGTCGCACTCATCGGGTACGGAGAGCGCCGCGCAGTTCACGATCGCGTCCGGGAAGTGCTCCAGCACCGCCGCGGTCGCGGCCGCGGGATCCGCGAGGTCGAGGGTCAGCCGCGTCTGCAGCCCCTCGAGCGGCCCGGCGTGGCGGTGGACGGTCCCGACGACGTGGTGGCCGCGGCGGGCGGCGGCGCGGGCGCAGGCGGCGCCGACGAGGCCCGAGGCGCCGGTGAGGAAGAGCTTCATTGGCCGTCCTCCGGGGGCAAAAACCAGCGCACCACCCAGCGCCGCCCGACGCGGGTCAGCGCGAGCGCCGAGGCCTTGCGCACGTGGAACACAACCGGTTCCGCGGCGCCGGTCACGAGGCGGGAGGCGAGGGTGGAGAGCAGGGGCTCGTGGGCGACGATCGCGACCGGCGCGCACTTGCGGGCGAGGCGCCGGGCGACGGCGGCGGGATCGTCCTCCGGGGCGAGGCCCGGCTGCTCGCGCCGCGGCGCATCCGGGGCGGCGGGGGCGAGCAGTTCCGCGGTCTCGCGCGCGCGGCGCAGGGTGCTGTGCCAGACCTCGGCGGGGGCGAAGTCCCCGGTGGCGCGGAGCCGCCGGGCGAGGGCGCGGGCCTGCCGGCGACCGCGGGGGGTGAGCCGCCGCGCCTCGTCCGGGGCAGTGTCCTCCGAATGGGCGTGGCGGATCAGGTGCAGCTCCATCGCCGGGCGTCAGGGCGCGAGGCGCTCGACCGTCCAGCCGTCCTTCTGCCGGCGGTAGCGGAGGCGGTCGTGCAGGCGGCTGCGGCGGCCCTGCCAGAATTCCACCGTCTCCGGCACCACGCGCCAGCCGCCCCAGTGCGGGGGCGTCGGCACCGCCTGCCCCTCGTGGCGTCGCTCGACGGCCTTGTAGCCCTCCTCGAGCACGCTGCGCGCGGGCACGAGCGCGCTCTGCTGCGAGACCCACGCGGCCAGCTGGCTGGCGCGGGGGCGGGTGGCGTAGTAGGCCTCGCTCTCCTCGCGCGCTACCTTGGTGACGGCGCCCTCGATGATCACCTGCCGCTCGATCGGGAACCAGGGGAACACCAGCGTCGCCCGCGGGTTGGCCGCCAGCTCCCGGCCCTTGCGGCTCTCGTAATTGGTGTAAAAGACGAACCCGCGGCCATCGAGGCCCTTAAGCAGCACCGTCCTCGCCGAGGGCCGCCCGTCGGTTCCGGCCGTCGCGAGCAGCATCGCGTTGGGCTCGGGCAGCTTCGCCGCCTCCGCCTCCTGAAACCATTTCTCGAATTGGCGGAACGGCTCACGCGCGAGGTCCGCCTCCGCGAGGCCGGCGAGCGAGTATTCCTTCCTGAGGTCAGCGAGGGTCACGGGCTGACCGTGGGCGCGGCGCCGCGCGCTGTCAAAAGGCAACCCGCCGCCGGGCTTGAAACGACCGCGGTTCGACCCGAGGGTCCGAGGCGCCGGTGCACTTTTCCGCCGCCGCCATCGATGCCGAGGCCGAGCGCCTGTTCCGCGCCCTCCTGTCCGCGGACTGCAACCCGGGCGCGTGGCCGTGGGGCCTCGGCCGCTGCCGCGAGATCGCCCCGCTGACGCTCGAGATCAACGCCCGCAAGCGGAAGCGCGGCGCCGTCCTCCTCGCGCACTCCTACGTCGAGCCCGAGATCACCTACGGGGTGGCCGACCACCGCGGCGACTCTTATTTCCTCAGCATCCGCGCCCGGGAGGCCCGGACGCCGGAGATCGTCTTCGCCGGCGTGGTCTTCATGGCCGAGACGGCGAAGATCCTCTCGCCCGCCGCCCGCGTCCTCGTCCCCGACCCCGCCTCCGGCTGCTCCCT
>VHCI01000094.1 GCA_016871775.1 Verrucomicrobiota bacterium
GGGACTGGCCGATGAACTCGATGCGCTCGCCGGGCCGGGTCGGGTAGGTCGCCTCGCTGTTACTGCGCGTGTAGTTGGCCATCATCCCGAGCCCGTTGAACGGCGCGGGGAGGGCGCGGAACTGCTGCTGCCAGGCCAGCTCAAGGCCCTCGATGTGGCCTTTCGGGCCGTTGACGAACGTGGTCAGCGTGTAGCCCGTGCCGGGATCACCGCCCGGCAGCTCTCGCTGGTAGGTGAAGTTCGAGATGTTCTTCCGGAAGACCGCCGCCGAGACCAGACCGAGCGAAGGGAGGTAACGCTCCGCGGAGGCGTCCCAGTTGACCGACTCTAGGGGGAGCAGCCGCGGGTTGCCCTCCGTGACGCGGCGGGCCGTCTCGTTCACGCTGCGGCGCAGAGCGCTGTCATCGAAGGAGGGCCGGGCGAGGGAATTGCTCCACGACGCGCGCAGGACGGTCTGGCGGTCGAGGTCGTAGCGGAGGTGCACGCCGGGCAGGAGGTTCTCGTAGCTGTGCCCGCGGCGGACGGCGCGTACGTTGGTGCCGGAGAGCTCGTTGCCGCGGTTCTCGTAGCGGGTGCGCTCGAGGCGAGCCCCGGAAAGCACGTTCAGGCGGCCGACGGTCATTCCGCCCATCACGTAGGCTGCGGTGATGTCCTCGGTGGACTCCCAGTCATCCTGCATGCTCTCCTGGAGCAGGCGGGTGGGGGTAAAGCCGGCGCGGTTGCCGTGGAAGGCCTGCAGGACCCTGGGGGTGCTGGCGCGGTAGCCCGAGGAGAAGAACGGGTAGTCGTCCGGGGTCTGCCTCTCCAGCATCGACGCGAAGGTGAAGGAGGCCGGGACGGCGTGGTCGACGGTCTCATTGGCCGCGGACTTATCCTTCTCGCGCAACTGGAGGCCCACCTTCACGTACGCGGGGGCGTCGGCGAGGCGCAGGTTGCGGCGGGCGTTCACACCGAGATTGAGCTCGGACTCCTCGCCCGGGGAATTCACGAGGCGGAAACGGCTGACCTCGCTGTATTCCGATGGGTTGGTGATGATCGCCGTCGGGGCGCTGAAGGAGGGGGCATACATTCCCGGGGCGAACGAGTAGGACCAGGTGCTGTTCCGGTTCGGTTTGCGGAAGCGCACGGACACCTCGTCCGGCCGCTGTTCCTCGCCCTTCGACCAGCCGAGTCTGCCGTCGAGCTGCCAGTCCCCGGCGGTGCGCTCGAAGCCCGCCACCAGCGCCAGGATCTGCTGATCCTTTTGGCGGTAGCGCATATCGTGCCGCTCGCGGCGGAGACCCGTGACAGTTGCCCCGGTATTGCTCAGGCTGCTGACCGTGCCTTCCGCGAACGGCAGGGTGTAGACGTAGCGGATCTCGTGGTCGTTGAACTGTGAGAAGGTGCCGCGGAGGTAGAGGCTGGTCTGGGCGCTGGGCCGGAATTCCAGCGCGGAGGAGGCCCCGTAGCGCGTCCGGGTGATCTCATACTCGCGGAACGCGATCCCGAGCAGAAAAGGGGCGCGGGTACCGGCGGGGCCGCCGGGGACCGCACGGAGCTCGTAGCCGCCGTCCTCCTCGAAGTTGTTGGTGGCGAAACGACGCGCCTGCCACGTGGGGGAGAAGATGAAGCCCCACTTCCCGTCTGCGGAGCGGTCGCCGAACGTCGCGGTGAACTTGCTGCTGAAGCGCTCCGCGAGGTGGTTGTACTGCCCCTGCGCCGTCGCCTGCAGCTGGCGGCCGTCCGCGTCGAATGCGCTGCGGGTGCGCACGTTGATGCTGCCGCCGAGGCCGTCCGCATCCATATCCGACGTCGGCACCTTGGTCACCTCCACCGCCGCGAGCGAGTCGGTGGGCAGCACGTCGAGCGCCACCACCCGGTCCCCGCGCTCCGGGGTCGCAAGCGAGACCCCGTTCAGGCGGACACTGTTGAGGTCGGGCCGGATGCCCCGCACGACGATGAAACGGCCCTCGCCCTGGTCCCGATACAGCGCCAAGCCGGGGATGCGCTGCATCGTCTCGGCCACGTTCTGGTCGGCAAAGCGGCCGATCTCGTCGGACGCGATGATGCTGGTCAGGGTGTCAGCGGCGCGCTGCTGGTTGAGCGCCCGGGCCGAGCCGACCGCGCTGCCCGTGATTACGAGCTTGTCCATCGCGACCACGTCCGCCCCGAAGGCAACGTCAAGGCGGGCGGTGGCGCCGGCGCTGACGGTTACCCTGCGGGTGAGCTCGGCGTAGCCGACGTAGCTGAAGACCAGAGTGCGGTTCCCGGCGGGCACGGCGAGCAGGCTGTAGTCACCCGCGGCATCCGCGAAGGCCGTGAGCCCGGTCTCGGCCACCGAAACCCGGGCGCCCGCGAGCGCGAGCCGGTTACCGGCGTCCGTGATCCGGCCGGCGACGCCGCCGGTGCCTTGGGCCGCGAGGCTCAGGGCGAAGAGGGGAAGGAGCGCGACGGCAAAGATCCGGCGGGCGAGGTCAGGGGAGGCTATCGCTAAGAATTTGGTCAAGGTGCCTTGGCGTAGGGCGGCCGGCGCTCGAGGGTCAACGGCTCCATCGCGCCGACGCAGAGACGTGGCTGAAGCGTAACGGTAATGTAACCTGCGTGACGGCCGGGTTACGGTGGAGCTGGAGCGGCGCCCGGCCTTGCCTGAGGGAGTGATGTAGCTTGCAGGGGGCGCATCTTCGTCCAGTCGTAACGGATTCGACGCAGATCTGTAACAATGCGCCTGCAATCTCTGCGGATGGTCTTTTTCCCGATCCTCCTTTCGACTGTCCCGGGGCAGTTGTCGGTTCCGACGGGTTGTGGAGCAAGGTTCGGCCCGGGGGCTATGTGGGCGGCGCGGGTTCAACGTCGTTTTTCGAGCGGGCGTCGGGCGGCCGGAGCCATCTGCAGGTTCAGTTCTAACCCGATCACTCGGATGAAGCTGCCCCGTCTCCTCCTCCCGTTGATGCTCTTGGCCGCGCCCGCCCTGCGCGGGGAAAAACTGGTCATCAAGGGTTCCGATACCTTGGGCGCGAAGCTCGTGCCGACCTTGGCGGAGGAGTACAAGGCGACGCGTCCGGGGGTCGCTTTTGAGATCGCAGCTGAGGGCTCCACCACCGGGATCTCGGCGATCATCGAGGGCACGGCCCAGATCGGGATGAGTTCCCGGGAGGCGAAAGCTACCGAGATTTCCGCCGCCGCCGCGCGGGGGGTGCGCCTGAACGGGATCGTCGTGGCTTTCGACGGCCTCGCCGTGATCGTCAACGCGCGGAACCCCATCGCCCGCCTCACCCCGCGGCAGGTCGAGCAGATCTTCACGGGGGATGTCACGGATTGGTCTGCCGCCGGGGGCCGTCCGGGGAAAATCTCTGTCTATACCCGCAATACGTCCTCGGGGACTTATTCGGCTTGGAAGGACGTCGCGATGCGCAAGCGCGACTATGCCCGCTCCTCGCAGAAAATGGCGGGCAATGAGCAGATCGCGGCCGAGGTCGCGAAAAACCCCAACGGCATTGGCTATGTGGGGCTCGTCTACCTGAAAGCGGCCGGAATCAAGGTGGTCTCGGTCGACGGCGTCCAGCCGACGAAGGAGACCGTGCTCTCGAAGAAGTACGCGTATGCCCGGCCGACCCTCTACTATACAAATGGGGAGCCGGCCGGGGAGGCGGCGCGCTTCATCGCCTTCACCCTCAGCGACGATGGCCAGCGGATCGCGGAGAAGATCGGTTTCGTGCCCGTCCGCTAGCCGGCGTCACCGGATTGTAACCGAGCCCCCCTTGACCCTCGCGCGCCCGGTCGGCGCCTTTCTCCAGTCGTGACCGAGCCGTCGCCCACATCCCAGCCCCCCGACCCCGCGGTCTTTCCGGTGCACAAGCGGCGCCTGCGTCTCCTCGGCCTCACGGTGGAGGATTGCATCCAGGCGTTCTTCGGCGGCAACGCGGTGATCTCCGTGGTCGTGCTGGGGCTGATCACGTTCTTCCTGGTCCGCGAGGGGGCGGGATTCCTCGGGCAAAACCGGGGCAACCTGTCGATCTACCGCTTGGCGGGGCTCGAGTATGTCGATCACCTGCGCCGCCAGGCGGAGGACCACACGGCGCTGACGCGTTACCTCTCGGACCTGCGGCTGCGGAGCCTGAACGCGCTCACGGGGCCGGGAGGGATGGAACTCGAGGCCGCCAATGCGCGGCTCGCGGCCTTTGACGCGTTCGCCTCGGGCTTCGAGGATGCGGCCGACCCGCTGCGGGGGCTCGTCTCGGAGCTTTCCGAGGTGGCCGCGGCGATCAAGACGCGGCATCTGGTCATCGAGGACAAGAAGGAGGAACGGCGGCAGTTGCTGGCGGAGCGGAAGCTGGAGGAGGCGGCCGCGGTGGTCATCCCCGAGATCGATTTCGCGGCCGAATTGCGGCCGATACGGGACAGCCTGCCGGCCTACCGGGTCGTTAACCGGGACCTCGCGGCGCGGCTGGGCACGCTGCTGGCCGCCCTGCCGCGCTTGGCCGCGCCGGAATTTCAGCCGAGGGTGGACCGGTTTATCGCGCTTGCCCGGGATTTTCTCGCGGGTTTCCCGGCGATCGAGCGTGACCTTGAGGCCTGGGATCACACGCGCCCGGTGTCCGCCGGCGAGGCCTTCCCCGCCTTCGTCTTCGGGCGCGACTGGCTGACGGCCAGCTTCTGGCAGGACTGGTACGGGATCGTGCCGCTGCTGACGGGCTCCTTCCTTGTTGCTCTGGTTGCCCTTTGCCTCGCGGTCCCCCTCGGGGTGGGGGCGGCAGTGTACGTGAACCAGGTCGCCTCCGCCCGGGAGCAGCGCCTGATCAAGCCGGGTATCGAATTCATCTCGGCGTTTCCCTCAGTGGTGCTGGGCTTCTTCGGCATCGCGGTCCTTGGCCAGGCGCTGCGCGCGCTTTCCCAGCAGCCGTGGCTGGCGTGGATGCCTGGGTTTCCCTACAGCGAACGGCTCAATATTCTCACCGCGGGCTGCCTGCTCGCGCTGATCGCTGTGCCCACGATCTTCACCCTCGCGGAGGATGCGCTGAACAACGTGCCCCGCGCGCTCAAGGAGGCCTCCCTCGCCCTCGGCGCCTCGCGCCTGCAGACCACCGTGCGGATCGTCTTGCCCGCGTCGCTCTCGGGCATCATCTCTGCCGTCCTGCTCGGGCTGGGACGCGTCATCGGCGAGACGATGGTCGTTCTGCTGTGCGCGGGGAACCGGATCGCGATCCCCGACTTCTCGCAGGGCCTCGGGTTCATCGTGGAGCCCGTCCACACGATGACCGGGATCATTGCGCAGGAAATGGGAGAGGTCGTGCGCGGGAGCATCCACTACCGGGCTCTGTTTATGGTGGGCCTCGTGCTCTTCGTGCTCTCCCTTTCCATCAACTATTCGGCGCAGCACATCGTGCGGCGCTACCGGCTGCCTTCCTCCTGACCGATGCCCGCGCCCGCCCATCCCTTCGTGAGCCGGTCCGGTGGGGCCCGCCGCCTCGAGCCGGTGGTCTTCGGGATCTCCCGCGCCGCGGCGTACCTCATCCTCGTGTGTGGTGCGGCCGTGTTCCTCGACATCGTGGTCAAGGGCGGGGCCACCGTCTTCCAGACCCGGGCGCCGTTCGTGAACGTCGCCTTCCTGAGCGAGGCGCCGGAATCCCTTTACGTGTTCGAGTGGGAGGGACGGCAAATGCGGCTCGGAGACCGCGAGTACCGCGCCTTCAAGCAGGCGCACCCCGCGGCGGCGGCAGTGCCGGCCGAAAGCTACGTCTATTCCTCTGGCGGGATTTTCCCCTGCATCGTGGGGACGCTTCTCCTCGTGGTCGGCTCGATGTCCATCGCGCTCTTCCTCGGGGTCTGCGCCGCGATCTACCTCAACGAGTACGCGCGGGACGGCCGGTTTATCCGCTGCGTGCGGCTGGCGATCATCAACCTCGCGGGCGTGCCCTCGATCGTCTTCGGCCTGTTCGGCTTCGGGATGTTCGTCATCTTCTTCGGCTGGAACGTGTCGCTGCTGGCCGGTTGGTTCACCCTCGCGTTCATGGTGCTCCCGGTCGTGATCACGGCGAGCGAGGAGGCGCTCAAGGCCGTCCCGATCGGCTTCCGGGTCGGTTCGCTCGCGCTCGGGGCGACCAAATGGCAGACCATCTGGCGCAACGTCCTGCCCTACGCGCTGCCCGGGATCCTCACCTCCTCAATCCTGGGCATCGCGCGCGTCGCCGGCGAGACCGCCCCGATCATGTTTACGGCCGCCTACGTGGTGCGCGACCAGCTGCCCTGGCAGGTGGAGCGGGCGATGGACGGCCTTTTCGAGGGGGTGATGGCCTTGCCTTACCACATTTACGTCGTGAGCTCCAAAATCCCGCAGAATGAGTTCACCGAGCGCGTGCAGTACGGGACGGCCTTCGTGTTTCTCGCGCTCGTTGCGCTCATCGCGACCACCTCCATCGTCCTCCGCAACCGCCTCCGCGCCCGCTACAAATGGTGAATCTGCCCGTCCGCCTCGGTTCCCCCGCGGTTGCCGCCCCCGCGGGCGTTCCTCCGGTCGCCCCCAGCCGCCCGCTGGTCGAGATCGAGGATCTCGACTTTAGCTACGGCGTGACCCCCGCGCTCAAGGACATCACCCTAGGCATCGAGCCTCGGAAGGTGACCGCCCTCATCGGGCCCTCGGGCTGCGGCAAGTCCACGCTGTTGCGGTGCCTCAACCGGATGAACGACCTGATCGAGGGCGCGCGGATCACCGCGGGCTCGATCCGGATCCACGGGGTCGACATCAACCAGCGTGACGTCGATGTGATCGAGCTGCGCAAACGGGTCGGGATGGTCTTCCAGAAGTCCAACCCGTTCCCCAAGTCGATCCGCGAGAACATCGCCTACGGACTGCGCCTGCAGGGGCTGAGGGACCGGGCGCGGCTGGACGAGATCGTCGAACGCTCCCTCCGCGGCGCCGCCCTGTGGGAAGAGGTGAAGGACCGCCTCGGGGAGAGCGCTCTCGGCCTCTCGGGCGGTCAGCAGCAGCGCCTTTGCATCGCGCGCACCATCGCCGTCGAGCCGGAGATCATTTTGATGGACGAGCCGTGCTCGGCCCTCGACCCGGTGGCCACCGCCAAGATCGAGGAGCTGATCCAGGAGCTCCGGGCCCGGTACTCCATCGTGATCGTCACCCACAACATGCAGCAGGCGGCCCGCTGCTCCGATCAGACCGCTTTCTTCTACCTGGGGCGCCTCGTCGAGCACGCGCCCACCCGAGACATCTTCACCAACCCGGCGAACCCGCAGACCGAGGCCTACGTCTCCGGCCGCTTCGGCTGAGGCCGCCATCACCGTCCCCATGACCCACTACGCTGAGGAACTCTCGCGGCTGAAGGACAGCCTGCTCGCGATGGCGAGCCACGCCGAGTCCGCCGTCTCCCGTGCCATGCGCTCCTTGGTCGAGCGCGACGACGCCCTCGCCCAGGCGGTGATCAACGACGACAACATCCTCGACCAGTTCGAGATCGAGATCGACGACACCGCGATCCACCTTCTCGCTAAGGCCCCGCTCGCCACCGAGCTGCGGCTCATCACCGAGGGGATGAAGATTTCCCAGAACCTCGAGCGCGTCGGGGACGAGGCGGTCACTATCGCGCGTCGGGCGGTCGAGCTGAACACCGAGCCCCAGCTCAAGCCGTACCTAGATCTCCCCCGGATGGCGACGATGTCCCTCGAGATGCTCCGCGGCGCGATCACCGCCTTCGTCCAGCGCGACGCGGCCGGCGCGCGGCGGGTGATTCCGCGCGACCGCGAGGTCGACGAGCTCAACCGCCAGCTGCACCGCGAGCTCTCCAGCTTCATGGTCGAGCGCCCCCAGACGATCACCCGCTGCCTGAAGCTGATGGTCATCTCCAAGGCGATCGAGCGCATCGCCGACCACGCCACCAACATCGCCGAGGAGGTAGTCTACCTCTACGAGGCCAAGGATATCCGCCATGCCGACCGCAAACGCGACTAAGCCCAAGATCCTGGTCGTCGACGACGAGCCGGACGCCCTGGAGGTCCTCGCCTTCAAGCTCAAGGAGGCCGGCTACCTTCCGTTGCTCGCGCGCGACGGCGCCCGGGCCCTCGCCCTCGCCCGGGAGGAGCTGCCGGCCGTCATTCTCCTCGACCTGATGCTGCCCGAGGTCGATGGCCTCGAGGTCTGCAAGCTGCTGCGCCGCGATCCGCGCACGGCCACGATCCCCGTCATCATGCTCACCGCCCGCGCCGCCGAGATGGACCGCGTGATCGGCCTCGAGCTGGGGGCGGACGACTACGTCACCAAGCCGTTCAGTCCCCGCGAGCTGATGCTGCGCGTCCGGCGCCTGCTGGAGCGCTCCCGCGGGGGAGCGACGGAGGCCGAGCGGATGCGGTTTGGCCGGCTCGAGATCGACGTACCGCGCCACGAGGTGCGCCTCTCCGGCCGCCTGGTCGAATTGACGGCCACGGAGTTCCGGCTGCTCGAGGTGCTCGCCCAACGCCGAGGCCGCGTTCAAAGCCGGGAGCGCCTGCTGCAGGACGTCTGGGGCTACGAGAACCCGATCGATAGCCGCACCGTGGACACCCATATGCGGCGCCTGCGGGAGAAACTGGGCACGGAAGCCGAGCTGCTGGAGACGATCCGCGGGGTCGGCTACCGGTTCCGCGGCACCGAATGAGCCTCGTCGCGGTCCTGCTCGCGCTCGGCTGGCTCGGCACCGCCGCGGCCGCGTGGCACCTCCGGACCCGCGCGGTCCGCGCCGCGGTGGCCCACGCGCGGCAGCTGGAGGAGCAGCGCCGGCAACGCGAGGCGGAGTTTCGCGCGCAGGCGATCCGGACCGAGGCCCTCTTTGACCGGATGGTCGAGGGCATCTTGGTCGTCGGCCAGGACGGCCGGCTCCGCTTGGCCAACCGTGCCGCGGCGGCGATGTTCCAGTTCGAGGCCGGCGCCGCCGGCCGCACCGTGCTCGAGGCCACCCGTCACCACGAGGTCGCCGCGATCGTCGCGCGGTTGGCCAGCGAGCCGGAGGTCCTGAACCACGAGCTCCGCATCGACGGCGTGTCGGAGACCCAGTGGCTGCAGGTCAACGCGCTGGCGCTGCGCACGCCCGAAGGGGAGGGGGAGGGGGCGATCCTGGTCTTCCACGACCTCACCCGGCTCCGCCGCCTCGAGGGCGTGCGCCAGGAGTTCGTGGCCAACGTCAGCCACGAGCTGCGCACCCCTCTCTCGCTGATCAAGAGCGCTACTGAGACGCTCATCGACGGCGGCCGCCAGGACCCGCAGGTCACCGCTCGCTTCCTTGAGATCATCGAGAAGCACGCCAACCGCCTGACGCTGCTCCTCGATGATCTGCTGCTGCTGGCCCGCCTGGATTCCGGCCGCATCAACCTCGACCTGCGCCCGGTCCCGCTGGCCACGGCCGCGGAGGAGGCGATCGACGACGCCGCCATCCTCGCCCGCGGCCGCGGGGTCACTCTTGTTCAGGCCGTGCCCGCGGGCCTCGCGGCCCAAGCCGACGCCCACCGGTTGGGCCAAGCGCTCGCCAATCTCATCGACAACGCGATCAAGTATGGCCGGGAAGGCGGCACGGTCGAGGTCCGCGGCCGCGAACTCGGCGCGGGCCAGGTCGAGATTTCGGTGCGCGACGACGGTCCGGGCATCGTCGGCGAGGCCCTCGAACGGGTCTTCGAGCGGTTCTACCGCGCCGACAAGGCCCGCGCCCGCGAGCAGGGTGGCACGGGTCTCGGCCTCGCGATCGTCAAGAACGTGGTCCAGGCCCACGGGGGCGATGTGCGCGTGGAGAGCACGCCGGGGCGCGGCACGGAGTTCTTCATTCGGTTGCCGGCGGCGCGCGAGTGAGGTCTCCCGCCGGCGTTGCGTGGGACCTTCGAAGACTCCACGCTCCGGGGAAATGCCGCGTCCGCCTTACCCCCGCCTGCTGGGTCTCTTTGTACTGTTGATCGCCGAGGTCGCGGGTGCGTCCGGCCCCGCGGCTCCGGGCCCGCGGCCCAATCTGCTGGTCTTCATCTCGGACGACGAGAGCTGGTTGGAGCGCGGCATCTATGGTTGGAACCGGGTGCCGACGCCGCATTTTGACCGCGTCGCCCGCACGGGCGCGCTCTTCAACCGGGGCTATGCGTCCGCCCCCTCCTGTGCCCCCGCGCGCGCATCGCTGCTCACGGGCCGCAATTTCTGGGAACTGGAGCAGGGCGCCTTCATCCAGGCGTGGGTGCCGGCCAAGTTCCGTTGCCTGCCCGAACTGCTGGCGGCGGCCGGGTATCACACGGGTTTCACGGGCAAGGGATGGGGCCCCGGGATCCTCGCCGCCCCGTCGGACCGCAATGGCAATCCCGCCGGCAAGGCCTTCAATGCGCGCCGCCGCCCCGCGCCCGGGCCGGGCATCAGCGTCACGGATTACGCGGGCAACCTGGAGTCATTCCTCGAGGCGCGCCCGACGGGTCAGCCCTTCTGGTTCTGGGTCGGCGTCACCGAACCCCACTCCCCTTGGGCGGAGGACAATCACCGCCGGCTGGCCGCCGAGACGGGCATCACGCCGGAGCAGTTGCCCGTGCCCGGTTTCCTGCCCGACACGCCGGGGCTGCGGCGCGCGCGCGCCGGTATGATGCAGGAGCTCCGGCAGGCGGACGACGACCTCGGGCGGGTTCTCGCCGTGCTGGAGCGCCGCGGCGAGCTCGACCACACGCTGGTGATCGTGACCGCCGACAACGGCACCGGGATGGCGCGGGCCAAGACCAACGTGCACGACTGGGGCATCCACGTCCCGCTCGCGATCGCCTGGCCGCGGGGAATGTCCGGGGGGCGGGTGATTGACGACTTCGTCAACTTCATCGACCTCGCGCCCACAATGCTCGAGGCGGCGGGCGTGCCTGTGCCCGCCGAGATGACGGGCCGCTCGCTGTTACCCGTGCTGGTCTCCGGCCGCTCCGGACGCGTGGATCCCGCGCGGGGATGGACCGCGGCCGGCCTCGAGTGGCACGGCGAGGAGCCGGAACTGAGTCTCGCCGCCCGGACGATCCGCGACGAGCGCTACCAGTACATCGTGAACTACTCGGCCACCCCCCGGCTCCGCCTCGACCCGCGGGAGCGGCGGCCGGACGCCGAGTATGCGGCGTCCGCGGCCGCGGTTGACGAACTCGGCCTGATCGCGCGGCATCCCGAGCACCCGGCTGTCCGGGCCTTCACCGAGCTTTACCTCGCGCCGCGCCCCCGGGAGGAACTCTATGATGTGCAGGAGGATCCGTGGCAGCTGCGCAATCTCGCCGCGGAGCCCGCCCTCGCCGCGGTGAAGGCGCGCCTGCGCGCGCAGTTGGAGGAGTACCAACGCCGGACGGGGGACCCGCGGATCACCGGCGAGCTTGGCATTTTCGACGCGACCCGCGCGTTCGTGCTGGAGCGGAAGTTCGGCGCGGAGGGTTACGAACAGCGCAGGGGCCGCAAAAAGTAAAGAACGCGCCGGTGGCGCAAGGGCGGCGGCGGGGCGGAATTGCGCTTGCCCTAGGCGGGGCCGCACGCGAGCCTGTCCGTTCGCGGCACTCAGTCGGTTGGGTTGGCGTCACGCCGCGGGCTCCCGCCAGCCCCCACTGTCAGTGCAACCATCAACCCATCCGGGTCCGCCTCGCGGAGGATCCGAACCCGTCGGATGACCGCCCGTGGAGCAAGCGGCCGGCCGGCGTCATTGCCTATGAGTTCCCTAATGCAAGAGCTGCTCGCCCAGTCGTCGTTCGACAAGCTGCGGGAGGGCGGGATCGTCCCGGGTGTCATCACCGAGATCCGGCAAAATGAGGTGGTCGTCGACATCGGCGGCAAATCCGAGGGCGTCATCTCCGCCAACGAGTTCATCGACATCGGTGAGCTCCAGATCGGCGCCACCATCGAGGTGATGGTCGAGAAGCTCGAGGACAAGTCCGGCGCGCCGGTGCTGTCTTACGACAAGGCCGAGCAAAAGAAGAACTGGGACAACATCCTCACCAAGTTTCCGGAGGGCTCCGTCGCCGTCGGCCGTGTCAAGGCCAAGGTCAAGGGCGGCCTCATCATCTCCATCGGCGTCGATGCCTTTATGCCGGCGTCGCACATCGACATCCAGCCCCCCAAGAATCTCGACCAGTACGTCGGACAGACCTACGATTTCAAGGTCCTCAAGATCAACCTAGAGCGGAAGAATATCGTCCTCTCGCGGCGCGAGCTCATTGAGCAGCAGCGCGCCGAGAAGCGCCGGGCGCTACTCGACAGCATCCAGCCCGGCCAAGTCCGCAAGGGCGTGGTCAAGAACATCACGGACTTCGGCGCCTTCATCGACCTCGACGGGATGGACGGCCTGCTGCACATCACCGATATGTCGTGGGGCCGCATCTCCCACCCGAGCGAGATGCTCAAGCAGGGCGAGGACGTCCAGGTGATGATCATCGAGGTCAATCGCGAGAAGGAGCGCGTCTCCCTCGGACTCAAGCAGACCACCAAGAACCCGTGGGACGAAATCGACCGCAAGTTCCCGGTCGGCGCGAAGGTCCACGGCAAGGTGGTCAATCTGGTGCCTTACGGCGCCTTCATCGAGATCGAGCCTGGCGTCGAGGGTCTCGTCCATATCACCGAGATGTCCTGGACCAAGCGCATCACCAAGCCCTCTGAGCTGCTCAAGGTCGGCCAGGAGCTCGATGCCGTGGTGCTGGGCATCCAGAAGGAGGAGCAGAAGATCTCCCTCGGCCTGCGCCAGCTGGAGCCCAACCCGTGGGATATGGTGCGCCACAACTACCCGATCGGCGCCCGCGTCCGCGGCAAGGTGCGCAATATGACCACCTACGGTGCCTTCATTGAGCTCGAGGAGGGGATCGACGGCATGGTCCACGTCTCCGACATGAGCTGGACCCGCAAGGTCAACCACCCGTCCGAGGTCCTGAAGAAGGGCGACGAGGTCGACGCCATCGTGCTCGACGCCGACGCGCAGCAGCAGCGCATCAGCCTCGGGATGAAGCAGCTCGGCAACGATCCGTGGAGCGACATCGATGCCTTCTTCAAGATCGGCGACGTCGTCAAGGGCACCGTCACCAAGATCACCTCCTTCGGTGCCTTCGTCGAGCTCAAGGACGGCATCGATGGCTTGGTGCACATCTCGCAGATCAGCGAGGAGCGCATCGACAAGGTGAAGGACGTCCTCAAGCCCGGCCAGGAGGTCACCGCCCGCGTGGTCAAGATCGACCGCGAGGAGCGCCGCCTCGGCCTCTCCATCAAGGCGGCCAACTACTCGGACGCGGAGCTGGCGGCGGAGACCTCGGCTTACGAGGCCCTCAACCGCAGTGCCTCGAACGATATGATGAACCTCGGCGACATCCTCGACGAGGCCCGCAAGAAGGAGTGACGGCCTCCCGGCCTTCTCTTCCCGGCCGCCCGCCTCCGCGGGCGGCCTTTTTTTGCGTCCGCCTCAGCGGCCCGCGGCGCATTCGGCGTCCGCCAGCCGCTGGATGTGGCCGGTGAGGTCCGGGTCCTCCCCGGGCAGCAGTAGTGGCAGGGCCTCGCGGAACTCCGCGCGCCGCAGCCAGTCGCGCATCTAGACCTCCCACGACTGCAAGAGGCGGGCGGTCTGCTGGTCCAGCCTCTCCTCGTAGACGAGGAGGTAGGCGCGCTTGGAGAGGGAGACCAGAATGCCGAAGATGACGAAGCGGTGGTCCTTCTGCTCCGGGGAAAGCTCGTGGGTCGAGACCTCGCGCTGCAGCAGGTGCAGTTCCGAGTTCTCCAGCACCAGCTTGAGGAATTCCCGGTACTCGTCGAACAGCCGCTGGAAGATCTCCTCCTGGTCATTCGGCCGCTCCCGGCGCTGCCCGTAGACGAACACCAGGATGGCCAGCGGCAGGCCGATCGCGGTCACCAGATAGCTCACAGCTCCCAAGTCTGCACCAGGACCATGGTGGGAGGCTGAACGCCCGGCCTCGGGAAGGCGAGCAACCGGGCTCGCGGCTTGCCACCCGGGGGGCGTGCCGGTTCAGATGACGCGATGAAGCGCCGCCAGCTCCGCGGCTTCGACCTCAAGCAGATCCAGGACGTGGCGCACCTCCTC
>VHCI01000095.1 GCA_016871775.1 Verrucomicrobiota bacterium
GATCACCGACTGGACCGACGGGGTGCCTTCGAGGGCCTTGTCCACGTTCCCCTTGAGCTCGATGACCTTGCCCCGGCGCCACCCCCCGTCGGCCGTGATCACCAGCTTGGCTTGGCAGTCATTGATGCGGTCCTTGAGCGACTCGGGGCTGAACCCGCCGAACACGACGGTGTGGATGGCTCCAACACGCGCGCAGGCCAGCATCGCGACCACCGCCTCCGGGATCATCGGCAGATAGAGGGCGACGCGGTCGCCGGCGCCTACACCCATGTTCTCGAGGATGTGGGCAAGCCGGCAGACTAGGAGGTGCAGCTGCTTGTAGGTGATCGTGCGGACATCGCCCGGCTCACCCTCGAAGATCAGCGCCGCCTTGTTTTCGCGGGCCGTGCCCAAGTGGCGGTCGAGGCAGTTCTCCGCGACATTCAGGCGCCCGCCTACAAACCACTGGGCGTGCGGGGGATTCCACTGCAGAACCTTCCGGTAAGGCTTGCGCCAGACGAGGTGCTCCTTTGCCTGCCGGTCCCAGAACTTTTCTGGGGAGTTGACAGACTCGGCGTAAAGCTTCTTATACCTCTTCTCACTCCCAAGGTTCGCTTGGGCTTTGAACTCGGCCGAGGGCCTGAATTTCCGGGACTCCCGGGATACTGAGGTAATCGTCTGGTCTGGCACGTGCGTGTCGGATTGTAGGGTTTAAGGGACGCCGAACGCGTTTTTTATCCCGCCCGAAGTTTCGAGCGTCAAGCCCGGGCCCCGAGCATCCACTTCCCCGATATGGATCCAACGCCTCCGTCCGCCACCCCCGGCCTCCCGCCTGCCGCGCCCGCTCCCGGCGCCCCGCCAGAAAACACCATCCGCGTCGAGGGCGTGCTCGACATTGACCTGCACCGCGGTGGCAACGGCCAGCTGATCGACCTGTCCCGCGGCTGCAAGCGGCGCCCCTCGGACACCTTTGTGCCGAAGGAACTGATCCGGCGCTTCAAGCTCCGCGCCGGCTCGATGGTAGGGGGCACCGCCTTCCCGCCCGACGGCCGCTTCCCGAACCCCAAGATGCGGTTCATCGAGACGGTGGATGGCGTCTCGCTGGAAGACCGCCGCGCCCGCTTCGAGTTCACGACGCTGACGACCATCTCCCCCAACCAGCACCTGCGGATGGAGATGAAGGACGGCCGTCTCACCACCCGGGCCGTCGACCTCTTCTGTCCCATTGGCAAGGGCACCCGCGGCCTGATCGTGGCCCCACCCCGCACCGGGAAGACAACGCTCCTGCGCGATATGGCGCTGGGCGTGCTGGAGAACAACCCGGAGTGCCACGTGATGATTTTGCTCGTGGACGAGCGCCCCGAGGAGGTCACCGACTTCCGCCGCAGCGTGCCGGCCGCTGAAATCTGGGCCTCCTCCAATGACGAGCAGATCGAAAACCACATCCGCATCGGCGAGCTCTGCATCGAACGCGCGAAGCGGCTGGTCGAGGCCGGCCGTGACGTCGTGCTTTTCGTGGACTCGATCACCCGCCTCTCCCGCGCGCACAACACCGCGCGGAACTCGGGCCGCACGGGCTCCGGCGGCCTTGACGTCCGGGCCCTCGAGAAACCGCGGCAGCTCTTCGCCACCGCGCGCCGGACCGAGGAGGCGGGCTCCCTGACCATCATCGCCAGCGTGCTGGTGGAGACCGGGAGCCGGATGGACGACGTGATCTTCCAAGAGTTCAAGGGCACCGGCAACATGGAGCTGGTGCTCGACCGCAAGTGCGCCGAGATGCGCCTCTGGCCAGCGATCAACATCGGCGCGAGCGGCACCCGCAAGGAGGAACTGCTGATCGAGGCCAAGACCCTCGAGGGCATCCACTTTTTCCGCCGCGCACTCGTGGCGCAGAAGATCGAGGAGGCGACCGAGACGATGATCGCCCGGCTCTCCAAGACCAAAACCAACGCCGAGTTCCTCAAGCTCATCGTTCGCTGACCGCGGGCCGAATTACCGCTTGCTCCGCCCCGCGTGTTGAAATTTACCCTCCTCGTTTCCTCTGCCGCCTGATTTCCGCGACCCGCCACATCACGCATGCATAGTTTCTCCGAGCAATGTCTCGATATGGCCCAGTCGATGCTGGCCCACAACCTGGACTCCCTCCAGCCAGACGGCACCGTCGTGGCCGCCCATCAGGAGCAGTCCCGGCCGGATGAGCCAGGCCACGTCGCCTTTGCCCTCGGCGAATTCTTCCGGGCGACGGGTGAGACCACGCTCCAGGGTCACGACATCGTCGACCTCGCCGCCCGCTGCATTACCGCGCAGATGTTCACCGAGCCCGCCGCTGAAAACGGCCTCGCCTACGCGGCCCTCGGCCTGCTCGCCTTCGGCCCCTCCAAGGAACGTAACCCCGTCTGGGAGCGTCTCGTCGAGGAGACCCAGCAGCGCATCGACAAGTCCCTGCTGCACCGCAGCGACTACGACAACCACTGGCAGGCCTTCAACATCGCCAAGGCCGTCGCTCGCTTCAGTCTCGGGCTCTCCAAGAAGGACGAGACCTCGCGTCTGGTCGAGCGGATGTGTGACCGCGTTGGA
This sequence comes from Verrucomicrobiota bacterium, assembly GCA_016871775.1. Lineage (GTDB taxonomy): Bacteria > Verrucomicrobiota > Verrucomicrobiia > Opitutales > Opitutaceae > ER46. The sequence continues at coordinate 2,557 of VHCI01000095.1, forward strand.
CAGACCAGCTCGAGCGGCTTCTTCGACGACTCCACCGCGGGCCTCGGCGGCAACTTTAACCTCTACGGGGTGATGGCGTTAGTCTTCACCCGCTCCGCCCTGCAGCTCCATGCCAACAGCGGCGTGCGCGACCGGAAGCTGCCAACCCTCCGCACCTACGCGGAGAAGTACATCAAGATGATGCCCGATCTGGTCCGCGAGGACGGCCTCGGGTGGGCCTTCGGCCGCGCCGCCGGCGCCTACGGTCAAATGCACTGCATCAGCCTCATCCTTCAGGGACTGCGCGATGGCTGGATCGCGGATGAACAGAGGGTGAAGTACTACGACCTCCTGCGCCGGCTGTTCATGTTCTTCTACGAGACCTACCTCGACCAGGAACACGGCTTCCTCGACCTGCGCGATGAGGAGCGCACCGCCTACGGCCAGCACACCACGCGGATGGCGAACTTCGACGCCGCCCGCTACCTCTGCCAGTGGTCCCGCCTCGCCAAGACCGTGCAGATGCCCCCGGGCGCCCCCAAGGTGGATCCCGCCCGCACCTGCGGTCGTTTCGTCATCTTCGACAAATCTAACCGCAAGGAACAGGGCCTCTTCCTGTACCGCGACGCTGGCTCCGGTCTCCACCTGCAAATCCCGCTCGTCAGCTCCGGCTCCACCCTCACCAGCGACTCCCTCGCGTTCCCCCACGCCCCCGGAATCTTCGACTGGCCCAACAATGTCTACTCCCCGATCTTGCTGCCCGAGCTCACCTTCGGAGATCACGTCACGCTACCCGCCTTCTACGGCAAGAACTGCGTCACGGGGCTTGGTCTGCGCAACAGCTTCTTCTTTCGCTACGAACAGCCCGAGCTCATCAACACCCGCGAGGAGTTTGTGCGGGGCCTCGGCAGCGTGAAGGTCAACTGGACCTTCTCCGGCAACAAGATCGGCTGCGAGTTCGCCTACACCGTCCGCCAGCAGGTGACGCTCGACAAGTTCCGCTACGTCCTCGCGATCGCCGCACCCCACTCGCGTTACCGGGCCACCGGCTCGATCACTCTCGGGGCGCAAGGGCACCGCTGCAGCTTAGCGAAGGATGATTTCCAGGCCTCCTGGCGCGAGACGGAGGTCGTAAGCGCCGACCCCACCTATCGCACCAACTACGGCAAGATCCACTACCTGCAGTCGCTGGTCCGGGAACACCCGCTCATCATGCGTCCGGGACAGGTCTACCGGCTGGCGATCAACTTCGAGCCGGACGTCGCGCGCGTCGACGGCTAGGGCCCCCGCGATCCGCGGCCCCCTTCCCTGCTGATGCTCTCCCGGCGCATCATCCCCTGCTTAGACGTCAACGCCGGCCGGGTCGTTAAGGGCGTGAACTTCCAGGAACTCCGCGACGCCGGTGATCCCGTCCAATGCGCGCGCGCCTATGACCGCCAAGGCGCGGACGAGCTGGTCTTCCTCGACATCACCGCCACGAGCGACGACCGCGGCATTATGCGGGAGGTCGTAGCGGCGACGGCCGAGCAATGCTTCATGCCGCTCACCGTCGGTGGCGGCCTCCGGCAGATAAGCGACATTGAGACGATGCTGCGCAGCGGAGCGGACAAGGTTTCCCTGAACACGGCCGCCATCCGCGAGCCGCGCCTCGTCCGTGAGGCTGCCGACCGCTTCGGCGCCCAGTGTATCGTCGTCGCCATCGATGCCAAGCGGGAGCCAGACGGCCGCTCGTGGCGGGTGTACACCCACGGGGGCCGGAACGCCACGGCGCGCGACGCGGTGGCGTGGGCCTGCGAGGCGGTGGCGCTCGGCGCGGGGGAGATTCTGCTCACCAGTATGGACGCTGACGGCACTCAGAGTGGTTACGACTGCGCTCTTACCCGGGCGGTCAGCGACGCGGTGCCAGTGCCCGTAATCGCCAGCGGCGGTGCGGGGACGATGGCCCACTTCGCGGAGGTGCTGGAAACGGGCCGCGCGAGCGCCGTGTTGGCGGCGAGCCTGTTCCACTTCGGCACCTTCACCATCCCGCAAGTCAAGGACTACCTTGCCCTGCAGGGCTTGCCCATCCGCCGTTAACCGGTCGCCTGGGTGGGAGTGGCGGGCTGATTCGAGGAAACCGGCGCGCCGGCCGCCCGAGCCCTCGGGGCCCCCACGAGCACGCTGAGCTGCTCCTGTACCGCGACGAAGAATTCGGAGGTTAGTTCCCCGGCCTGCACTTTGAAGAACGCCTTGGAACGGGCATGCTCGTAACACAGGCTCAGGCCATCCGCCGAGCGACCCCGCGGCCGCAGTACCTTCTTGCGCTCGAGCATCAGCGCGAGAAACTGCAACAGACGGGTGTTCTCGGGCGTGGCCTCCGTCGTCGGATCCGCGAGGGTCACGAACAGGCTCTCCGCGTTAAGCTTAAGCGCGCGGTCGGGATTCTCACCGGCCCGCCGCGGACGGAACGGCTGCACCCAGCGGCACGCGACCTTCCCGGGCGGAGTGAAGCTGCCGAGGCGTTGCTCCAGTACGTCGCAGCGGACGATCTCCCGCGTCGGTCCGACCTGAACCAGGTGGCTCGCCACCCGGGCGCCAGCCGCGAAGGGCTCGCCCGAGACTTGGCAGGTAGTGGCGACGGGCTGCAAGATTAGCTCCATAAGCAGGACAAGGACAAGGGACGCCCACCTTGGAGGCTAGCCCGAAGATGGCCGACGCGCGCAGAAAAACATTCCCACGCTCGGCGCCTGCCGCCAGATTCCGCCGAACGTGGCCGCGGCGCCCTCCCCTCCCTCCGACCTCCTCCTGCTCGCCGTTGACCTGCAGGCGGACCTCCTAGCCGCGGTTGACCCGGCGGGTGCGCTGACGCGCGATTGCCGCTTCGCCCTCGCCGCCGCGACCGGACTGGGTCTCCCAGTGGCTTTCACCGAGCAGGTGCCCGCCAAGCTGGGCGCAACCGCCCCCGCCCTCCGCGCCCCCGCACCCGCCGCCCCGGTCTGGCCGAAGGACACCTTCTCTGCTTTGGGCGACCCGGCCTTGCGCGGGGCGCTCTTGGCTCCCGGCGGTCCGCGTCATCTCCTGCTCGCCGGCATCGAGACCCCCATCTGCGTCTACCAGACCGCGATCGACGCACTCCGCGCGGAGCTCGAAGTCACCGTGCTGATCGATTGCGTGGGCGCGCGCCGGCCCGCGGACGCGGCCGCCGCGCTCGCCGCCCTAGCGCGGCTCGGCTGCCACCTCCTGCCGGCCGAGACCGTGTTTTACGCGCTGGCGCAAGACGCCCGCCACCCGTTCTTCCGGGGCTTAACCACGCTGGTCAAGGAGCGCGCCGGCAATCACGGATCCTTAGCCCTGAACTTATGAGTAACGCCTGCCCCCTAGTGCTGGTCCGTGAGCTGAAGGCGCTGGGCGCCGAGGCGTGCGGCCGGCCGTTCTCCGCCGTCCTCGTGGTGAAGAAGGTCGCGCTGAAGACCGCCAGCAACGGTAGTGGCTTCCTGAGCACAGAGCTTGGAGACCGCACCGGTTCCTTCAGCTGCACTGTGTTCGGGGATAGCCCGGTCTTTGAGGCGCTCCGGGCCGCTGGTGAGGGCGGCGTGGTCCGGATCGAGGCGCGAATCGATTATTACCAAGGCCGGCTCTCTCCGCGTCTGCAGCAGGTGGAGGCCTTGGGTGAGGAGGAGCTGGGCGCCCCGGGAGTGATCGACAATCTGGTCGAACTGGCGCCCGAGGACCCGCAAGTGCTCTGGGCGGAGCTGGAAGCGTGCATCGCCGCCCTCCGGCACGAGGAACTCCGGGCCGCGGTGCGCGGGGTCTTCGAGGAGATCGGGGCCACCTTCCGCTGGTCGCCGGCGGCCGTCGCGATGCACCACGCCTACCGGCACGGCCTTCTGGAGCACACCGTACGGATGGCCCGCGCCTGCCGCGCGCTCCTACCCCTCTATCCGGAGGTGGACGCCGACCTCGCCCTCGCGGGGATTCTGCTGCACGACTCCGGCAAGGCGATTGAGTACGAGGGTTCCCTCGCGACGCGCCGGAGCCGCCGCGGCATCCTGCAGGGCCACGTCGTCCTCGGCTACCAGCTTGCGCGGAAGCACGGGATGAAGGCCCGGCTGGACGCCGACCGTCTGGAGCGCCTCGAGCATATCATCCTCTCCCATCAGGGTGAACCCGAGTGGGGCGCGGCCGTGTACGCGGCAACCCCGGAAGCGGTCTTTGTGTCGATGATCGACAACCTCGATGCGCGGATGGGGATGGTGCAGCGCGCCCTTCGGCAGGCCGCGCCAAGCGAGGAGTTCTCGGAACGTCTCCCTGGCCTCAATTCCGCCTTGCTGACCAAACCCATCCCCGCGCCATCCGCCCCGCCCGCCTCAACCGCCCCGTCTCCCTAGACCATTTTCCCGATGCGCCCTCCCACTCTGCTGCTGCCCCTGCTGCTCGCCGCCGCGGCCTCCGCCGCGCCCGCGAGCCGGCCGCACATCCTGTTCATCTTCTCCGACGACCACGCGCGCCACGCGATCGGCGCGTACGGCTCGAAGGTGAACCAGACGCCCCACCTCGACCGCCTCGCCCGCGAGGGCACCCGCTTCGAGCACTGCTTCGTCACCAACTCGATCTGCACCCCAAGCCGGGCCGTCGTCCTCACCGGGAAATATTCCCACGCCAACGGCGTGCCGGTATTCAACGTCTTCGACGGTTCTCAGCCCCACGTCGCCCGGATGCTGCAGGGCTCCGGCTACCACACCGGGATGATCGGCAAGTGGCACCTCGGGAGCATGCCGACCGGCTTCGACCGCTGGATCATTTTGCCGGGACAGGGCCTCTACCATAACCCGGACTTCCTCACGCCCCACGGCCGTCTCACCCTCCCGGGGCACGTCTCGCCGCTCACGACCCGACTTGGCATCGAGTTCCTCGAAACCCGCCCGAAGGACCGACCGTTCTTCCTGATGCTCCACCACAAGGCGCCCCACCGCGCCTGGGAACCCGATGCCGCCAACAAGGCCCGCTTCCGGGACCGCGTCATCCCTGAACCGGAGACCCTCTGGGATGATTACGCGACCCGCCCGGCAGCCCTGCCGGAGAACCGCCAGACCGTCGCCAACGACCTCACGCGCCGGGACCTCAAGCTGGAACCCCCCGCGGACCTAGCGCCCGGTCCCGCGCGGCAGCAATGGCTGAATGTGAAGCCCACCGAGGTCGAGGTCACTCTCCTTGATGGCACCCGCAAGACCCTGACGGGTACGGAGCTCGTGCGCTGGAAGTACCAGCGCTATATGCAGGACTACCTCGCCTGCGTGCAGGACGTGGACGACAGCATCGGCGAGGTGCTCGATTACCTCGATCGCACCGGCCTGGCCAAGGACACCGTTGTGATCTACTCCGCCGACAATGGCTGGTACCTCGGCGACCTGGGGATGTACGACAAGCGCTTTATGTACGAGCCGGGCTTCCACATCCCCCTGCTGGTGCGCGGGCCCGGCGTGAAGGCCGGAGCCGTGACTAAGCGTTTCGCCCTCAACGCGGACTTCGCGCCGACCTTCCTCGAGCTCGCCGGCCTGCCCGTCCCGGCGGAGATGCACGGCCGTTCCCTCGCCCCGATCCTCCACGGCGCGGAGCCGGCCGACTGGCGCACCTCCGTTTACTACCGCTACTACCACGACCCCGGCCACCACAACACGCGCGCCCACTACGGCGTGCGCACGGCGACCCACAAGCTGATCCACTATTGGAAGAAAGACGCGTGGGAGCTCTTCGACCTGACCCGGGATCCAAACGAACAGCGCAACCTCGTCGGCGATCCCGGCCAAGCGGGAAATCTCGCGAAGCTGAGGACGGAGCTCACCCAGCTGCAGCAGCAACTGGGCGACACCGGGCAGTTCGCGAACGAGATCCCCCGAGATGGCGTCGACGCGCCGGTGAACGTCTCCCGCCTCGGCGAAAAGGATATCCGCGGCGCGATCGCCCTCGCCCGTCCCTGAGCGGATCCGGTCTGACTCAGACCGCGCCTCGGCCGCGCGGATGGTGCCTCCGGTGGCCCTCGGCGAGCCGCCGGGGCTCCACCGCGGTGTAGATCTGGGTGGTGGAGATGCTGGCGTGCCCCAGCATCTCTTGGATCGCCCGCAGGTCGGCACCGCCCGCTAGGAGGTGCGTCGCAAATGAGTGCCGCAGATCATGCGGCTTCACGCGCGGGTCGATGCCAGCGCGACGCGCTTGCGCCTTGACGATCATCCACAGCGCCACGCGCGTGAGGCCGCAGCCGCGGTGGTTGAGGAACAGGTGCCCGCGCGTGTGGGGCCGCACCAGCGCGGGCCGGCCGCCCGCAAGGTAGTCCCGCAACGCGGCGCAGGCCCGCCGACCGACCGGAACCACCCGCTCCTTCGAGCCCTTGCCGAACACCCGCAACCCGCCGCCCTCGAGGTCGAGCTGCGTCAGCAGAAGCCCCGCGAGCTCGGAAACGCGCAGCCCGCTCGCGTAAAACAACTCCAAAATCGCTCGGTCGCGAAGCGAGCGCGGCTCCGGTCCCGCGGGTGCGGTTACGAGCCGCGCCACCTCCGGCGCGGACAGAGCGCGGGGCATCCGGCGACCTGGGCGCGGACCAGACAGCAGGATCGTGAAGTCATCGTTCCGCACGCCGTCCCGGACCAGTTGGCGCGCGAGCATCCGCAGCGCCGAGAGTTTGCGGGCCACGCTGGCCGCCGCGTAGTCGCTGGACGCGAGGGACTGGAGCCAAGCCGCGGCCTGAACCCCCGTCACCGCGCCCCAATCGGCGGCCCCGCACCTGATGAAGAAATCTGCGGCCTGATCGAGATCACGCCGGTAGGCAGCGAGGGTGTTGGCGGAAAGCCCGCGCTCGAGCCCGAGGAACGAAAGGAGCGCTTCGATCGGACCAGCCCAAGCACCCCGGGCCCGGCTTAGGTCGTCGGCCATCAGTGAGGGCCGGGAGCGGCCTAGTAATTCCGGCGCCGCGGCGGCGGCGTGTAGTTGGAATTCTGCTCCTTCATCCGGAAGGTGATCCGCGCCTTCTCGAGGTCGTACGGACTCATCTCCATCTTCACGGTATCGCCCGCAGCGATCTTGATGAAGTTCTTGCGGAGCTTGCCCGAGATGTGCGCGAGCACGACGTGCCCGTTCGACAGCTGGACCTTGAACATCGTGCCGGGCAGCACCGCCACCACCTTGCCCTCCACCTCGATCGCGTTGTTGTCAGACGACATAAGAGGCCGGGAGGGCGATCGAGGATGAGATGTTGGGCATAAGGGACTTTCGAAAGCCCTTGTAAGTCAGAAGGCGCCACCCTTAGTCAAGCTTCCCGCCCTCGCCTTATGGCCGCGACCCCGCCTCCCTGCCCGTTCCCCAAGCTCCATCCCTCGCAGCTGGTCCGGGACGACGGGTTCTTCATGAGCCTCGCATACAACCAGGCCGTTGACGCGTGGCGGGCCGGCGAGGTGCCGATCGGCGCGATCATCGCCGTGGACGGCGAGGTCATCGCCGCCGCCCACAACACCGTGGAGGGAAACCGGGATCCGACCGCCCACGCGGAGATGCTCGCCCTCACCCAAGCGGCGGCCGTGCGCGGCGACTGGCGGCTCGACAGGGCGACCGTCTTCGTAACGAAGGAGCCTTGCCCAATGTGCTCCGGGGCACTTCTGATGAGTCGCGTTCAACGGGTCTGTTACGCGGTCCCAGACCCCAAGATGGGATGCCTGGGCGGGGCAACCGACCTCAATCAGCTGCCCCGCATGAACCATCGCCTTGAGCTCACCGTCGGCGGGGTCCTCGAGGCGGAATGCCGCACGTTGCTGCAGGCGTTCTTCCGTAGCCGCCGTGAGGGTGCGGGCGACGAGACGGAGGGTTCGCCTTGCCCCCCGGAGCCCGGGTACTGAGCCTCGCCGGATGCGCCGGATCAAGATCGCCCAATTTGGCCTCGGCCCCATCGGCAAGGAATCGCTACGGCTGGCTGCCGAACGCGCGGACCTCGAGGTGATCGGCGCCGTGGAGATCGACCCAGTGCTAGCGGGGCGGGCAGTCGGCGAGGCCTTGGGGTGCCCGTTGCCCGCGGCGGCACGCATTCACCCCTCCTTCGCTGGGCTCGCTGCGCACGCTGGACTCCCCGATGTGCTCCTCCACACCGCCGGCTCGGACGCCAGCCGCTCTTATGCGCAAGCGCTGCCGGCGCTCGAGGCGGGGGTGAGCGTCGCATCCACCTGCGAGGAACTGATTTTCCCGCGCCTGCTCGCGTCGGAGCGGACCGCGGAGATCGACGCCCTCTGTCGCCGCACCGGGGCCCGTTTGGTCGGCACCGGCGTCAACCCCGGATTCGTGATGGACGTCCTCCCACTATGCCTGACGGGCGTCTGTCGGGAGGTGTCCGCGGTGTACGTGGAACGGGTGGTTGACGCTCGCACGCGTCGCCAGCCGCTGCAGGCGAAGATCGGTAGCGGACAGGATCCGGCCGAGTTCCGTACCCGCTTCGCCTCAGGAAGAGCGGGGCACGCCGGCTTCCGGCAGTCGGTCGCCCTGCTGGCCCACGGGCTGGGCTGGCGGCTCGACGAGATCCGCGAGACCTGCGAGCCCGTTATCGCCGAAAGCCGGGTTGTCACGCCCCACTTTGACGTGGCACCCGGCCGCACGCTTGGTCTGCATCAGCGTTGCGTCGGCCTCGCTGGCGGGGAAACGCGCATCCGCCTCGACCTGCAGATGTACCTGGGGGCGTCCCTGCCCCACGACGCGGTCGTGATCCAGGGCCGTCCTGGCCTGAACGTCCACCTCCAGGGTGGCGTCGCGGGCGACGACGCCACCGTCGCCGCTCTGCTCAACGTGATTCCCTCCCTCCTGGCCGCGGCCCCGGGGGTCCGACTGCTGACCGAGCTTCCGCTCACTGTGTGCCGGAGCGCCGGTGACGCATGCCTCCTTCCCTGAAGCAATGCCGACCGCCCGTCCCCCCTCCCGCCCCCTCGCCCTCGTGACCGGAGCCGGCTCCGGGGTCGGCCGCGCCACAACTCTGCGGCTCCTGCGCGGGGGCTGGAGCGTGGCCGCCAGCGGCCGCCGGATGGAAAACCTCCGGGATACCGCCGCGCTCGTGCCGGCCGCCCAGCGGGCGCGCCTCCATCTCCTGCCCTGCGACCTGGCGGATCCGGCCGCGATCTCCCGGCTCACGTCGCGGGCGGGTCGCATCGCCGGACGGATCGATGCGCTGGTGAACGCCGCCGGCCACAACATCCCGCAGCGTTCCCTCGGGGTCTTGTCCCCGGAGGACTACCGGGCGGTGATGGCGGCCAACATCGATGGTGCGCTGGCGCTGGTACAGGCGGTTCTGCCCGCAATGCGCCTCGCCGGGCAAGGCACCATCGTGAACGTCGGTTCCGAGGCCGGCCGGCAGGCCTCGGCGAAGTCGGGCGCCGCCTACGTGATCTCCAAGTTCGGCCTGACCGGACTCACCCAGACCATCAACGCCGAGGAACGCGACCGGGGAATCCGCGCCTGCTGCGTGTTCCCGGGCGACATCGACACGCCGCTGCTGGCGAAGCGCCCTGCCGCGCCGCTCCCGGAGGCGCGAGCCCGGATGCTGCGGGCGGAGGATGTCGCGGAGTGCATTTGGTTCGCGCTTTCGCTGCCGGCGAGGGCCAACGTCGAGGAGATCCTGGTGCGGCCGAGTCGACCGTGGACAGGGTAATACGCCGGGCCGGGGCTTGCGCCGAGGATCGCCGCCGCCCAGTCTCCGGCCTCCGATGACCCTGCCCTTTACCGACCGCACCTGGCTCTGGCTGGCGGCGGCGCTTTATCTCGCGGGGTTCATCCAGGGGTCGATCGCGCTCTTCAAGCGGGGACGGCCCGCTGGCGGCGCCACCTACCTGCTCATTTTGCTCGGGTACCTCGCGCAGTTGGCCGGCCTTGCGCTTCGCGGCCGCGCGGTCGGCGGTTGCCCGCTCGGGAATTCCTTCGAGCTCTACCAATTCACCGCGTGGTCCGCGATCACCCTCTACCTCGCCGTTGGGGCGACCTTCCGGCTCAGCCTCCTCGGCTACTTTACCGCCTGCCTCGCGTCGACGGTTACCCTAGTTTCGCTCCTGTTCCCGAGTTGGGACGCGGGCCAACGCGTGCGGATCTTCGGGCACAACCCTTGGATTGAGCTGCACGCGGCGCTGGCGGTATTCAGCTACGGGGCGTTCGCGCTGCTCGCACTGACCTCGCTGATGTTCCTGCTGCGGCACTTCTCGCTGAAGTCGAAGCGGCTGGGCGGCTGGTTCTCCTTCCTGCCCTCAATCCGCGACCTAGACCAGATGGGCTTGCGGCTGCTCGCTGCGGGGGCCGCGATCCTTGGCTTCGCGCTCGCCGTCGGCGCGGTGTCTTGGACGCGCCCCGAGACGGTCGTGAACCTTGAGAAGGTAGTGGTCACCATGGTCGTGGCCGCGGCCGCGTTCGCGCTGCTGCTGCTCCGGTTGCGCGGCATTTTGCCCGCCCGCCGGTGCGCCCTGGCCTGCCTCATCCTCTTTCCCGCCGCGCTCCTTTCGCTTGCGACCGTCGAACCCAGTCGCGGCCGAGTCCCGGCGCGCCCGGCCCCGGCCGCTCGATGAACATCGGCCATCTCTTTGTCATCGGGGCGACCCATCACCGCACGCCCCTCGCAGTGCGCGAGCGGCTGTCGCTCGACGCGGACGGCGCGAGCGCACTCCGCGACCATCTGGCCGCCCTGTCCGGACTGCGCGAGTTCGCGGTCCTGAGCACTTGTAACCGGATCGAGTTCTACGGGGTCGCGGCGGGGGCAGAGGTGGCCGAGCAGGTCTGTGCCGCGTTCTGCCAAAGGCAGCAATTTGACCCAACGGAGTTCGCCCGCTTCCGGCTCGACCTACGTGACGAGTCCGCGCTGCAGCACCTAGTCGAGGTCGCCGCTGGCCTCGACTCGCAGATACTGGGGGAGACGGAGATCTTCGGCCAGATGAAGCAGGCCTATGCCTCCGCTCAAGCTGCGGGCCACACGGGACCCGTGCTTAACCGCGCTTTCCAGAAGGCCTTCCAAGCCGCCAAGCAGGTCCGCACGCAGACCGCGATCACGACGGGCCAGAT
>VHCI01000096.1 GCA_016871775.1 Verrucomicrobiota bacterium
CCTCTCCGCAGACTGCCAAAAAAGCGCGACAAGACGCTTGCGCGACGCCGGCTAAAGACGACAGGTGGACGACAAGACAGGAATTATTTTTTGCCGCCGGGTTGAAACTGAAAACCCGCTGCCCCTTGCGGGACAGCGGGTCAAAGTGGTGGCTCAGCCCGGAATCGAACCGGGGACACGAGGATTTTCAGTCCTCTGCTCTACCAACTGAGCTACCGAGCCACAAGTAAACTGGAAGTCGAAGGGTGCGGGCCGGGGCGCGTCAACGGGATTTTGCGCCGCCGCTCAGCCTTGGTGGGTGCGCGTCGAGACCTCGATCACGTCGTGAGGCACCGCCTCCTTCTGGCCCGCGGGCGAAACGCGGATGAAGCGGGCCTTCTCGCGCAGCGCCGCGAGCGTGCCCGCGCCGAGGTAGCCCATCCCGCTCTGCACCCCGCCGATCAGGTTCGCCAGCACGTCGTCAACGGAACCCGAGACCTCCTTCAGCGCCTCGATGCCCTCGGCGGCGACCTTGCGCGTGGTGTCCGCCTTGTCGTGTCCGTAGCGGGTCGCGCTGCCGGCCTTCATCGCGGCCAGGGAGCCCATCCCGCGGTACTGTTTGTACACCTTGCCGTTGATCTCGAGAATCTCGCCGGGCGCCTCCCGGCAACCTGCGAGCAGGCCGCCGAGGATGACGGCGTCCGAGAGGGTCAGCGCCTTCACGATGTCCCCGCTCTTGGTGATGCCGCCGTCGGCGATCAGGCGCACGCCGTGCGCGCGCGCCGCGGTGCCGGCCACGTGCAGCGCGGTGAGCTGGGGGATGCCGACGCCTGCGACCACGCGCGTGGTGCAGATGGAACCGGGACCCTGCCCGACCTTGATCGCATTGGCGCCGCAGCGGGCGAGGAACTCCACTCCGGCCGCGCTCGTGACGTTGCCGGCGAGGATCGTGAGCGCCGGGAAGGCCGACCGCACGAGCCGCACCACCTCGCCGACCCCCGCGGTATGGCCGTGGGCAGTCGAGACCGCGACGCAGTCCACGTGCTCGGCGACGAGTTGCCCCACGTGCTCGATGATCCGCTCGCGGTCGAGGGTGCCGTCGGGCCTCCGGACGGGCGAGAGGGCGGCGCCGACGACGAGGCGGAAATCCGGGTCGCGCGCGGGTTTGCGGCGGGACTTGGCCTCTCCGGTGATGCGCTCGACGTCCGAGGCGGTGATCAGGCCGCGGAGGGCGCCGGTGGCGTCCACCACGAGCATCTTGTTGCTGCCGACATTCTCGGAAAAGAAGCGGTCAGCCGCGCTGATCGGGTCCTGGGCGACGTCGCGCTGGTCCACGGTGCGCAGCTGGGCCCGGGGCGTCATCACTTCCGCCACCCGCTTGGCGCGGTAGCGGTCCTTGACCACGTTGCCCGAGAGGAGGCCCCCCAAGCGGCCCGCCTCGTCGACCACCGGGAAGGTGGAGAAGGCGAACCGGCGGGTATCGATCATGCCCAGTACATCGCCGATGAGCTGCCCGGGCGCGACGGTGATGGGATCCTGGATGAGCCCGTGGATGTGGCGTTTCACCCGGGCGACCTCCTTCACCTGATCGCGCGGCGCCATGTTGTAATGGATCAGGCCGAGGCCGCCGTTCAAAGCCATTGCGATCGCCATCCGGGACTCGGTCACCGTGTCCATATCCGACGAGATCACCGGGATCTGGAGGCGCAACGAGTCGCTGAGGGCGGAGGCGGTGTCAGCTTCCCTGGGCAGAATCTCGGAGTAGAGGGTCGCCAGCGACACGTCGTCGAACGTGAGCGCCATCGGCAGGTTAGCGCGAAAGAATGCGTCGGCCGGGAGGAAATATTCGCCATCCGCGGCGGCGGTGGCGGGGGAGGGCGTGGCAACCGGAGACATAAGGTTGCCGGGAACGGATTAAGGCGGCGGGGGGCGAGGGCAAACGGAAAACGCGGCCGGCCTGCGGGGTTGCTTTCCGCGCCTCTCCCGGCTCGCTGGGGGGATGCCCACTGCGCGCCTGCGCCTGCAGCACCGCCGCTTCCGTCTTGCCTTCCGCGCGCCGGTGCGGACGGCGCACGGGGTGTGGACGCACCGCGAGGGCCTGCTGCTGCGCATCGAGGATGACGCCGGTCGCACCGGCTGGGGTGAATGCGCGCCGCTTCCCGGCTGGACCACGGAGACGGTGGACGCGGGAGCGGAGGCACTCCGGGGCCTGGGGGAGTGGGTGGAGGAGAGAGCCCTGGCGCGGCTGCCGGCGGGGCTGGCCTGCCTGCGCGGGGCGCTGGCGGCGGCGCGGGAACCGCTGGTGCTGCCGCCGGAACCAGCCGCGCTCGGCGTGGCGGCCCTTTTGCCGGCCGGGCGCGAGGCGTCTGCCCGCCTGACCGGGCTGGCGGAGGCGGGATTCCGGGTTTTCAAGTGGAAGGTCGGGGTGGGGGACGCCGCCGACGAGCTCGGCTGGCTCGACGAGCTTTGCGGCCGCCTGCCGCCCGGAGGCCGGCTGCGGCTGGATGCCAATGGCGCATGGGAGCGCCGGGTCGCGGAACGCTGGCTGGAGCGCTGCGCCGAGCGCCCGGTGGAATTTGTCGAGCAACCCGTGGCCGCGTCCCCCGGGTCCACCGAGGGCGAGCGGCGGCGCGCCGACGACCTGCTGCAGGGCCTCGCCGGCGCCTACCCGACGCCGCTCGCGCTGGACGAGTCCCTTGCTGGCGACGGCGAGGTCGCGCGCTGGCTAGCGGAAGGCTGGCCCGGGTTCTTCGTGCTCAAGTTGAGCCTGCACGCCACGCCGCAAGAGACCCTAGCGGCGCTTGCGCGAGCTGGGGCGCGGGTCGTGTTTTCCTCCGCGCTGGAGACGCGCGTGGGGGCGGCACACGCGTTGCGGCGGGCGTGGGCTTGGCCGGGCGAACGGCACGCGCTCGGCTTCGGCGTCTGGCCCCTCTTCGCGGCGCGCGCCCTCGACGGACCAGTGGCGGCGCCTTTCCTGCGGCGGGAGGACGTCGCGGCCCTTGACCTGGAGGAAGTATGGAGCGCGCTCGCCTGAAGGCCCTTGTGGAGGAGACGGGCTGCGCCCGCGCGGTGGGCCGGATGCGCTTCGTGCTCGATCCGGGCTGGGGTCTGGAGGCGCGGCGAGAAGCGGAGGCCTTGCTCACCTTACCCGACGGGCGTCCGCCGGAAGAGGAGCGCGGCTGGCTGGCTCTCCCGACTGGCGGTTCCGGTGGGAGCGTGAAATGGGCGCGCCACGACGAGGCGACGCTCGCCGCGGCGGTGGCCGGGCTGCGGGCGCACTTCGGGATCGAGTCGATTAACGCGGTGGACGTCCTGCCGGCGTACCACGTGAGCGGCCTAATGGCGCGGGTCCGCGCGGAGGTCTCCAAGGGAATGCATCTGCCGTGGGCGTGGAAACGGCTCGAGGCCGGGGACTGCCCGGAACTGCCTGGGCGGCCGGACGGGTGGGTCCTCTCGCTCGTTCCGACGCAGTTGCAGCGCCTGCTGCGCCAGCCCGCGGCGACGGGGTGGCTGCGCCGCCTTCGCGTGGTCTTCCTTGGCGGCGGGCCGGCGTGGCCGGACCTGCTGCGGCGCGCGCGCGAGGAGGGGCTGCGCCTCGCCCCGAGTTATGGCATGACGGAGACGGCGGCGATGGTGGCCGCGGTGCGGCCGGAGGAGTTTCTCGCGGGGCGGGAAGAACTGCGGCCGCTGCCCCACGCGGAACTGGCGGCCGACGGCGAGGGGCGCCTGCGGGTCAGCGGCGCTTCGGTCTGCCGCGGCCTGTGGCCGGAGTGGCGCGGCGAGGGCTGCTGGACCACGGGCGACCGCGCTGAGGCGCGCGGGGAGGGGTGGGTCATTCTGGGCCGCGCGGATCAGGTCATCATTACCGGAGGCCGGAAGGTGGATGCGGCCCGCGTCGAGGCGGCGCTGCGCGGGGCGGGCGTCTGGGACGACGTGGTCGTGCTCGGCGTGCCCGACCCGGAGTGGGGCGAGAGCGTGGTCGTGTTTCATCCGGCCGGTGCGCCTCGCGTCGACCCGGCTGCGTCCCTAGCGGGGCTGGCGGCGTGGGAACGCCCGCGGCGCTGGGTGGCCGTCGAGAGATGGCCGCGCAACGCGGCGGGCAAGGTTGACCGCGCCGCGCTCCGGCAGCACGGCGCCACGCTTGCGGCGCCACGGGGCGGGGACTAGCTGCAGGGTGCCGATGACCAAGAACGAGATCGCGGACGCCCTGCTTGAGATCGCCACCCTGCTCGAGCTGCAGGGGGAGAACCCCTTCAAGGTGCGCGCCTACCAGTCGGGTGCCCGGGTGCTGGAGGGAATCGAGGAGGCCGAGCTGGCGCGGCTGGTCGCCGAGGGGAAGCTGCGGAGCGTGAAGGGCATCGGCGAGGCGCTAGCGGAGAAGATCTCGACGCTGCACACAATCGGGCGACTGCCTTTCGCGGAGAAACTGCGCGCCGCCGTGGGGCCCGGGCTGGTGGAACTGCTGGAGGTTCCGGGCCTGGGGCCGAAGAAGATACGGGCCCTGCACGACAAGCTTGGCGTGGACTCGGTCGCGGCGCTCGCCGCCGCCTGCACCGCGGGCCAGGTCGCGGAGCTGGAGGGTTTCGGCGCGAAGACCCAGGAGAAACTGCTCGCCGGCGTGCGCAACCGCGAGGCCTACGGCCGGCGGCACTTGTGGTGGGACGCCGCGGAGCTGGCGGGCGCGATCCTCGCCGGGCTGCGCGCACTGCCGGCCGTGCGCCGCGCGGAGGCGGCGGGCAGCCTGCGCCGGGGGCTTGAGACGGTGGGCGACCTCGACTTCATCGTGGCGGCGGAGGAACCTGCGCCGGTCGTGGCGTGGTTTGTCGCCCAGCCGGGCGTCCGCGAGGTGACCGCCCACGGCGACACCAAGGCGAGCGTCCGCTTCGGTAGCGGGCTACAGGCGGACCTCCGACTGGTGCCGGCGGAGCAGTTCGCGTTCACCCTGCACCACTTTACCGGCTCCAAGGAGCACAACGTGCAGTTGCGGCAGCGCGCCCTCGCCCGCGGCTGGAGCCTGAGCGAATGGGGGCTCACCGCGGTTAGGGGCACAGACTCGCCGCCGCCTCCGGTGGCGGCCGAGGAGGACCTATTCCGCGCCCTGGGGCTTGCCTACATCCCGCCCGAGTTGCGCGAGGGGAGGGGGGAGATCGAGGCGGCCGAGCGCGGGGAATTGCCCCGCCTGATCACGGCGGGCGACACGCGCGGGGCCTTCCACAACCACACCGCCGCCTCGGACGGCCGCAACACCCTGGCGGAGATGGCGGCCGCCGCCGGCGCGCTCGGTTGGGAATACCTCGGCATCGCCGACCACTCAAAGTCCAGCTTTCAGGCGCGCGGCCTGCACGAGGACCGGCTCCTCGCGCAGGTGGCGGAGATCCGCGCCCTCAACGCCTCTGGCCGCTGCCCGGTGCGGCTCCTTGCGGGCACGGAGTGCGACATTTTGCCCGACGGCGGCCTCGACTTCGCCGACGAGATCCTCGCGCGGCTGGATTACGTGGTGGTTTCGGTGCACTCAGCCTTCGGCCAGGACGAGGCGACGATGACGGCGCGGATCGTCCGGGCCCTCGAGCACCCGCACACCACGATGCTCGGGCACCTTACGGGACGCTTGCTGCTCCGCCGCGAGGGTTACGCAGTCGACGTCGGCCGCGTGATCGACGCGGCGGTGGCCAACGGGGTCGTGATCGAGCTCAACGCGAGCCCTTGGCGGCTGGACCTGGATTGGCGGCATTGGCGCCGGGCAGCCGAGCGGGGGCTCCTCTGCGCGATCAATCCGGACGCCCACGACACCGCCGGGCTCGAGCACGTCGGCGCCGGAGTCAACGCGGCGCGCAAGGGCTGGCTGGCGCCGGAGCAGGTGATTACGACGTGGCCCTTGGCTCGGATCGAGGAGTGGTTGGACCGCCGGCAGGAGCGCCCGCGGGCCTGACCTCCCGTTTTGCGAGCGGTGCGGCGCGCGGGCGGCTTGCAAATTTGCGTTGCGGGGCGCGGGGCGGGCGTGCCACCAACCGTGCAGTCCCAGCCCCCGCGCAACCATGGCCTCCCCCAAGTCCTCCCCCCTCACCTTTGAACTGACCGAGGAGATGGAGGCCCGGCTCGAGGTCTGCCGGCGGGGTCACGGTTACGCCTCCGCCAGCGCAGTGGTGCGGGCGGCGCTCGCGGCCTTCGACTTCGCCGGCTGTCGCCCCTTGCGCACGAAGCAGCGCCAGCTCTCGGTGCGGTTGAGTGCCGACCAGCGCGCTCTCCTCCGCCGCCAAGCGCGCCTAAAGCACGTCAGCGTCGGCGAGCTGCTGCGGCTCGCGCTCGCGGCGATGCCGGTGAAACCGGGCCGGCGATAGGCCCCCGCAGGCGGGCCCGCGGCGCGCTTGCCATGGCGCGGGCCGGTCCCTTTGGTCCCGCGCTGTCTATGCACGCCTCCCCCGCCCCCCTCTCCGTCTGGGCCTGCAACGTGGCCCCTTCCCCGACCCTCGCGGTTGACGCCAAGGCGAAGGCCCTGCAGGCCGCGGGCGAGGATGTCTGCGGCTTCGCCGCGGGTGAGCCGGACTTCGATACCCCCGAGCACATCAAGGAGGCCTGCGCCGCGGCCCTCCGCGCGGGCAAGACCAAGTACGCGCCAACGCCGGGCATCGAGCCGCTGCGGCAGGCGATCGCCGACCGCTATGCCGCCGAGTACGGCCTGCGCGCCACCCCGGCCCAGGTGATCGTCTCCCCTGGGGGCAAGTTCAGCTGTTACCTTGGCGTGCTCGCGACCTGCTCGCCGGGCGACGAGGTCATCGTGCCCGCCCCTTTCTGGGTGAGCTACCCGGAGATGGTAAAGTTGGCCGGCGCGGTCCCTCGTTTCGTGCTCGCGGATGACCGCACGGGCTTCCGCCTCACGCCCGCGATGGTCGAGGCCGCGATCACCCCGCGCACCCGCCTCCTGATCCTCAACTCCCCGTCCAACCCGACCGGCGCCGTCTACTCCCGCGCGGAACTCGAGGCGATCGTCGCCGTCGCCCTCCGTCACAACCTCTACATCCTCTCCGACGAGATGTACGAGCACCTGGTGTACGACGGCGTCCGGCCCACGTGCGTGGCCACCCTTGCGCCCGAGGCTGCGGCCCGGACGATCACCGTCGCCGGCTTCTCGAAGACCTACGCGATGACCGGCTGGCGCATCGGCACGACGCTCGCCCCGTTGCCCATCGCGAAGGCGATCTCAGAGCTGCAGAGCCAGATGTCCTCCAACGTCACCACGTTCGCCCAGTTCGGCGCGCTGGCGGCGCTGCAGCAGAGGGAGAAGACCTCGGCCGCGCTGGCCACGATGCTGGCGGCCTTCGACCGCCGGCGCCGCCACCTCCACGCGGAGCTCAGCCGCATCCCGGGCATCTCCTGCCTGCTCGCTGAGGGCGCGTTTTACCTGTTTCCCAACATCTCCCGCTTCGGCCTGAGCGACCTCGCGTTCTGCAACCGCCTTCTCGAGCAGGAGAAGGTCGCCGCCGTGCCTGGCAGCGCCTTCGGCGCCGAGGGCTACCTCCGCCTGAGCTACGCCACCAGCGACGAGATCATCGCCAAGGGCGTAACCCGCCTCGCCCGTTTCTGCGCTGGCCTGCGCACCGCCTGATCCGCCCCAATGCGCCCCATCGTCCAGATCTCCCTCGACCTCACCGACCGCGCTGAAGCGCTCGCCACCGCCGCCACCGCGCTGCGTGCCGGCGTCGACTGGCTGGAGGCCGGCACCCCGTTCATCCTCGCCGAGGGCCTCCACGGGGTGCGCGCCCTGAGGGAGCGTTTCCCCGGCGTGCCGATCGTCGCCGACCTCAAGACGATGGACGGCGGCTACCTTGAGGCGGAAATGATGGCGAAGGCCGGCGCGACCCACGTGGTGGTGATGGCGCGCGCCCACGAGGAGACCCTCCGCTGCGTGGTCAAGGCGGGCCGTGACCACGGCGTTAAGGTGATGGGCGACAACCTCGGCTGCCCCGATATGGTCGCGGGCGCCCAGCTGATCGAGGACCTCGGCTGCGACTTCGTCATCCACCACATCGGCTACGACGAACGCCGTGGGATCGCCGCCGCTGGCCGCCGGATGCCGAGCCCGCTGGACCAGCTCCGCGAGGTGGTCGCCGCCGTGGGGATTCCCGTGCAGGCGGTCGGGGGGCTGACGCTCGAGCAGGCCGTGCGCACCCCTGAATATGGCGCTCCCCTGGTCGTGATCGGTGCCCCCCTTGCGGTGGACGCAGACTCGTTCCGCACCGCCGGGGGCGACCTCGAGGGCACGCTCCGCCTGATCTGCGAACGCGTCCACGCCCACGGGGACGTCCCCGTCCGCCCCCGCTCCCTTCGATGAAGTCCGCCGCCGTCGTCAATTTCTCCTCCGCGCCCCACAGCGTGGAGCTTCGCGAGTTCGTGCGCCCGGTGCCGGGCCCCGAGGATGTGATCCTGGCCGTCGAGGCGGTCGGCGTCTGCGGGAGCGACCTGCACCAGTGGACCGGCCAGCACAGCTGGCCCGTGAACTACCCGGTTGTGCTCGGCCACGAGTTTGGCGGCCGGATCGCCGAGCTCGGCGCCGCGGTCCGCGGCTGGTCTGAGGGAGACCGCGTGGTCAGCGAGACCGCCGCGGTGATCGATCCTGCCAGCCCGCTCTCTCGTGCCGGACGCTATAATCTCGACCCGCGCCGCAAGGGCTTCGGTTACGGCGTCGACGGCGCGATGACTCGTTTCGTGCGCGTTCCCGGCCGCTGCCTGCACCGGGTGCCCGATGGCCTTGCGTTGGAGCAGGCCGCGCTGACCGAGCCCTGCTGCGTCGCCTACAACGCGGTGATCGAGAACGGCCGGGTCCAGCCGGGCGACCGCATCGTGGTCCTCGGGCCGGGGCCTATCGGCATCCTCTGTGCGGCGATGGCCCGTCTCGCCGGCGCCGAGGTCGCGCTGGTCGGATTGGAGCGGGACCGGGTCCGCCTCAACGTCGCGAAGGCCTACGGCTGCGACGTGATCGTCGGGGATGCCGCGGAATGGGCCCGGCGGCGCGACGGTCTGGGCGCGGATGGGGTGGTCGACGCCGCCGGCGTCTCGGCCGCGCTCCGCACCGCCCTGGAGCTGGTGCGCCCCGCGGGCTGGATCAGCAAGGTGGGCTGGGGCCCGCAGCCGCTGAATTTCTCCCTCGACCCGTTGGTGCAAAAAAACGTCACCCTACAGGGGAGCTTCAGCCACACCTGGCCGATGTGGGAACGCGTGCTTGCGCTCCTCGCGTCCGGTCGCCTCGACGTGCGGCCAATCACCGGCGGCGTCTGGCCGCTGCAAGAGTGGCACACTGCCTTCGAGCAGATGCACGGTGGGGAGATCGTGAAAGCCGTACTCCAGCCGGCCTGAGCCCGATGCGCCTGCGGGACAAGGTCATTATCATCACGGGCGCGACCGGCGGCATCGGCCGCGCGATCGCGGCGCGGGCGGTGGCCGAGGGGGCGCGGGTCCTCGTGCACGGCCTCGACGCAGCGGCGGGGGCGCGTACAGTCGCGGAACTGGGGGCCGCGGCGGCGCTGCACTTGGAGGATCTAGCGGATCCCGAGGCGGCGGGGCGGATCGTCGCGGCGGCGTTGCGCGCCTTCGGCCGGGTCGACGCGGTCGTCAACAACGCGGCCCTGGTGGCCCGCAGCACGCTCCTGACCGCCTCGGCTGCGGGCTTCGACCGGATGATGGCGATCAACGTCCGCGCGCCCCTCCTGCTCATCCAGGCGGCGTGGCCGGAGCTGCGCGCCCACCGCGGCTGCATCGTCAACATCGGCTCAATCAACGCCCTGAGTGGCGAGGCCACGCTGCTCGACTACAGCGTTTCCAAGGGAGCCCTGCAGACGCTCTCGCGCAACCTCGCCAACGCGCACGCAGCGGACGGGGTCCGCTGCAATCACCTCAATGTGGGCTGGGTGCTGACCGAGCGGGAACACGCGATGCAGGTCGCGGAGGGCCAGCCGCCGGACTGGCACGAGCGCCTTCCCGCGGTGTTCGCTCCTTCCGGTCGCCTGCTCCGGCCCGAGGAGGTCGCGGCCGCGGCAGTTTACCTCCTCGCGGAGGAGTCCGGCCCAGTGAACGGCGCCGTCATCGAGCTGGAGCAGTACTCCCTCCACGGCCGCAACCCCGTCAAGGTCTGACCCCGATGCCCCGCCTCGCCGCCTTCCCCAAAGCCTTTATGCGCCCCCTCTGCCGCGAGGGCACGATGACGCTCCGTGGCTGGGCCGACCTTGCGGTGCCGCTCGGGGTGGACGGTCTAGAATTCTACAGCGGCTTCCTCGAGCTCGCCGATCCGGCCGCTTGGGCGCCCGCCCGCCGGCTGGTGGAGGAACGGGGGATGGTGATCCCGATGCTCTGCTGCTCGCCGGATTTCTCGCAGCCCGACCCCGCGCTGCGTCGGGCCGAGATCGAGCGTGAGAAGGGTTGGATCCGGATGGCCGCCGCCTTGGGCGCCACTTACTGCCGGGTCCTTTCTGGGCAACGCCGCCCGGAGCTCAGCCGCGAGCAGGGCCTCGACCTTGTGACCGGCTGCATCGAGGCCTGCCTGCCGGAGGCGGACGCGTGCGGCGTCACCCTGATCCTCGAGAACCACTATAAGGACGATTTCTGGAGCTACCCGGAGTTCGCCCAGAAGATGGATGTTTTCTGCGCGCTGGTGGACCGCATCCGGCATCCGCGCTTCGGGGTGAACTATGACCCAAGCAACGCCTTCCTCGCGGGCGATGATCCGCTGGAGCTGCTGGCCCGGGTGAAGGACCGGGTCGTCACGATGCACGCCAGCGACCGTTACCTCGCCGAGGGCACGCTGGAGGACCTGCGTCGCGAGGAGGGTGGGCCGGAGGGCTACGCGAAGCGCCTCCGCCACGGCACGATCGGCCGGGGCCTCAACGACTACGATGCGATCTTCTCCACCCTGCGCGCGGCTGGGTTCGACGGTTGGGTCAGCATCGAGGATGGGGTGGACGGGATCGAGCAGCTCGCGGAAAGCGTCCGGTTTGTCCGCGGCAAGCTCCGTCAGCACTGGGCCTGAGGCGGCTTTCCGGACCATACTCCCGCGGCTGACCGGGCTTGATCGGACTTGTCCGAGCTGCGGCGGCGGCTGCGCTGGCTGGCGTTGCGGTCGCCGCAGGTGCGGGGCCCGCTCACGGAGAGGGGGCATGCACACGGTGGGGGATGTCCTTAGGGCGCTGCGCGCCGGCGCGCACGCGGTGCCGCTGGTCTCGTACTGCTGCGCCACGGGCCGCGGGCGCGCGCCACGCTGTGGCCCGCGTTGCGGCATCGGCCCTCGGAACACGGTTACGAGGATCTCCGCCAGTTGCGAAGGCTCTCGACCGGCGGCGCTGGCCGGATCCCCAGGCCTTTGAGCGCGGCAACTCCATCCGGATTCTCCAGAGCTGGAAGATCTAGCGGCCAGAGGCCTGCCTCAGGCGGTGACCGACTCCAGCGAGCAGCCGTCCGCGTCGCCCGCAGGCGTCTCGCAGTTCGGCCGGGCGATCACGCCGGGGTAGGGTTCGGAGGCGAAGGCCCGCCCGGGCTCCGTGAGCAGGTGGCGGTCGCAGACCGCGAAGAGGTCTGCGGCGTTGTCCGTGCGCCGCATCTCGTGCAGGAAACGCCCCTCCGGGTCGACGCCCTGGC
This sequence comes from Verrucomicrobiota bacterium, assembly GCA_016871775.1. Classification (GTDB taxonomy): domain Bacteria; phylum Verrucomicrobiota; class Verrucomicrobiia; order Opitutales; family Opitutaceae; genus ER46. The sequence goes on from VHCI01000096.1 coordinate 11,602, forward strand.
CGACAAAGTTGAGATACTTCTTCATTTTGTTCACGTGCAGGCGCTCGGGGAGCCCCGGCGGGAGCGTGGCGTGGAACAGCCGCTCGACATACTCGCGCACCTCCGCGAGGGAGACGTCGCGCGCGGCGCCCCCGGCGAACTGCTCCCGGCACTGGCGGAAAATCCACGGGTTGCGGATCGCGTGCCGGCCGATCATCACCCCGGCGGCCCCGGTCTCGCGGAGGACGCGCGCCGCCGCTGCCGCCGAGGTCACGTTGCCGTTCGCCAGCACCGGGCAGCGCACCCGGCGGACCGCGTGGGCGATCATCCCGTAACGGACCTCGCTGCGGTACATCTCGCGGACCGTTCGTCCGTGCACTGTGAGCAGGTCGACGCGGTGGGCGTTCATCAGGTCGAGCAGCCGGTCGAAGTTGGCGGTGTCCTCGAAGCCGAGCCGCATCTTAACCGTGAGCAGGCCGGGCACTGCCTCGCGAAGGGCGCCGAGGATGGAGTCCACTCGGTCGGGGTCCCGCAAGAGGCCGCCGCCGACGTTCTTGCGGTAGACTTTGGGCGCCGGGCAACCGAGGTTGAGGTCGATGCCCGCCACCGGCAGCGGGAGGAGGGCGGCGACGGTGCGGCGCAGGTGCGTCAGGTCCTCCCCGATCAGCTGGGCGAAGACGGGCCGCCCGGTGTCGTTTTCCGTGATCGAGCGCACGATATGCGCTTCGGGGCGCGACTGCGCGTGCACGCGGAGGAACTCCGTGAAGTAGTAATCCGGGGCGCCGTAATGCGCGGTCACGCGCATAAACGCCAGGTCCGTCACGTCCTGCATCGGCGCCAGCGCGGTCAGCGGGGCTCCCGGGAACAGTCCGGCCGGCAGGGGGAGGGCAGTGCCGCTCACGCCGAGCCCTCTTCGCCCTCGCCGGCCTGCTGCTTGAGCACGCGCTCCAGCACCTCGGTCATATCCTCCGCCTGGTCGAAGACCGCGCGCGCCACGTGGATCGGGCGCTGCTGCTGCAGGGCGAGGACGATCGAGTCGCTCGGGCGCGCGTCCAGCTCGATCAGCTTGCGCCCGAGCTCGTTCTCCATCCGCAGGAGAATCCGCGCGAAGAAGGTGCTCTCGCGCGCGTCGTTGATCACGACGTGCTCCACGTGCGCACCCAGCCCGAGGAGAATGCTCCCGATCAGGTCGTGGGTGAGCGGGCGCTCGCGCTTGGCGCCGCTGAGCGTCATCTGGATCGCGCCGCCGACTGGTGCGTCCACGTAGATCACAAACGTCTTGGCATCGTTGCCGAGGAACACGGCGCAGCCGTTCGCGGTGGGCATTACCCCCTTAAGGGTGACGAGGACAACGTCTTTGGGCATGTTCGAAGGTGATCCCGGAAGACGCGGGGCGCAAGCACCGGGCCGGTGGGCACGCGAGGATTGCGCTCGCTGGCGACGCGCCGGCGAGCCTCCGTCAAATCACCCTTTGGGATAAACCTGACCCGCCCCTGCCGTTTCGCGTTCGCTCCCGGATGCCCACCCCCGTGGGCCGCTGGAGGTGGGGCTTGGCCGTGTTCGGGTTCAGTTTCGTCGCCGCGGTCGCGTCCGCCTGGTCCCCCGGCCTTCCCGCGGAGAAGACCGCCTTCCTTGAGTACCTGCAGCGGCGAGCGGGGCGTTATTTTACCGAGGCCGTCCTTCCTGAAACCGGCCTCATGCTCGACCGCGTCCGTGCGGGCGGCCGCGGCGGCAGGCCGCGTTCGCGCCACCGGCGGAGGCGGGGCGCGCCTGGTACCGGGAACCGTGGGTCGAATCCGGGGGGCGGCGGTTCATCCAGCGCGGGCCGCTGTTCACGCACCAGTACGCGCGCGGCTGGTTCGATTTCCAGGGGCGGCGCGCCGCCGGGGTCGATTTCTGGGCGAACTCGGTCGCTGCGAACCTCGCAGAGCGGGATTGGTCGCTCGCGCAGCGGACGCGTTACC
>VHCI01000097.1 GCA_016871775.1 Verrucomicrobiota bacterium
GAGCCGGCGCCGAAATCATCGTCGATGCGCTGCCGCCCCTGCCGCGGCGCGAGGTGATCGCGGAGCGGCCGTCGCCCTTGCACGTCTGGGTAGGGGGGCATTGGACGTGGCGGCTGGGCAAGCATGTTTGGACCTCCGGCCGTTGGTCGACCGCCCCGCGGCCGAACGCGGTCTGGGTGGGGCCTCGCTGGGAGCCGCGCCACGGGCGGTATGTGTATGTCCCCGGCTATTGGCGCGACGCAGTGGTGGTTGTGCCGGCCCGGCCGTCGGCCCCCACCGCGGTGGTGGTGGCGCCGACCGCGTCGGCCGGGGTGGTGGTGGTGCGAGCCCCGCCCCCGCCGCGGGCGGAAGTGGTGTACGCGCCGCCGGGACCGAGCTTCGTGTGGGTGAAGGGGTATTGGTCTTGGCGGAGTGGCCGGCACGTCTGGATCGCGGGGCGCTACGAGCGGCCGCCGCGGGGGCATCACCATTGGGTAGAGCCCCGGTGGGAGCGCCGAGGCGGGCGATACGTCTTCATCGAGGGGCGCTGGGGCCGCTAGAGCAACGCCGCCGGGGAGCGCGCGCCGCCTCCCGGGCCGCGGGCGGCGGCGGGGTAACGCGGAGTAGGCTCAGGCCGGAGTGGGTCGCGCGGCCGGGCAGGTGAAGAGGATTGCGCTGGCCGAAAAGTTGGCCCGTTCTCCGGCTGCGCCCGCGTGGGTGTCCGCTTTACCGCTATGCAAACCCCTGCTCCCGAACCCATCACCGGCCGCTGGTGGCACGGTCTGAACCGGTACCACTGGTTCGTCTTCATCGTCGCCTCATTGGGCTGGCTGTTCGACTGCCTCGATCAGCAGCTGTTCACCCTTTCCCGGATGCCGGCCATGAAGGCGCTGCTTCCGGAGGGTCACGATCCTATCCTTTGGGGTGGCTATGCTACCTCCGTCTTCCTTGCCGGCTGGGCCACCGGAGGCCTGGTCTTTGGCGCCCTCGGCGACCGCATTGGGCGGGCGAAGACGATGATGCTGACGATCCTCATCTATTCCCTGTGCACTGGCCTGAGCGCCCTTTCGACCTCGTTCTGGGATTTCGCCTTCTACCGCTTCATCACCGGCCTTGGGGTTGGCGGGGAGTTCGCGGTGGGCGTGGCCCTGCTGGCCGAGGTGATGCCAGCGCGTTCCCGCTCCGGGGCCCTGGGCGCCCTGCAGGCCCTCTCGGCGGTGGGCAACATCTCCGCCGCCCTAATCGGGATGGGCATGGCCAACCTCGAGAAGTCTGGGGCCATCTCCCTCGGTAACTCGTGGCGCTGGATGTTCGTGATCGGCACGATCCCCGCGCTGCTCGCCCTCGTCATCCGGGCCCGGATGAAGGAGCCGGAGCGCTGGCAGAAGATGAAGGACTCCGGTGCGCTCGACCGCCATAGCGGCTTCACTTACGGGGAACTGTTCCGCGATCCCCGCTGGCGCCGTAATGCGATCGTCGGGATGCTGCTGGTCTGCTCCGGCGTCATCGGTCTCTGGGGCATCGGCTTTTTCACCCCGGAACTCATCCGTACAGTCCTGAGCAAGACCTACGCCGCGCAGGGGATGACCAAGGAGCAGATCGGGCCGCTGGTCGACAAGTGGGCCAGCTGGGGCCTGCTGACGCTCCAGATCGGCGCCTTCTTCGGGATGCTTTCGGCGAGCTGGGTCGCCGCGCGCCTTGGCCGCCGCAAGGCCTTCGCGCTTGCGTTCTCGACCGCGCTCATCGCGACCGCCTGCGCCTTCCAGTTCTACACCAATGCCAGCCAGACCTTCTGGCTAATCCCGATCATGGGCTTCTTCCAGCTGGCCGTGTTTGCCGTCTATGCGATCTACCTGCCAGAACTGTTCCCTACCCACCTCCGCAGCACCGGCACTTCGTTCTGCTACAATGTCGGCCGTTTCCTCGCCGCCGCAGGCGTGCCGGTGATCGGGATGCTCAAGACGGAGGTCTTCTCGCATCACCCCGAGCCAATGCGCCCCGCCGCGCTGGTGATGTGCTGCGTCTTCCTCCTCGGCCTCATCGTGCTGCCCTTCGCGCCGGAGACCAAGGACAAGCCGCTGCCGGAGGACGAGCGCCCCTTCGCGCACTAAGCCCGAAGGCTTACGCCGCCGCGCGGCCCCGGGGAGCGTTCCCCGGGCGCCGCGGGTCGGCCGATGCGCCGTGTCAAAGCAGCGCGCGGACGTCCTCGAGGGCCTGCTTGGTGCGACGGATGCCGTCGATCTCCGAGTGTTTTTGCCCCTCGTACTCGATCCCGATGTAGCCGGAATAGCCGGCGCCCACGACGATCTTCAGCAAGCGCTCGAAATCGAGGGTCATCTCCATCTTCTCGCGCCGGTCCTCGGTGTAGAAACGGCCCGCCCCGGTGTCCCAGTCCCACGACTTGGCGCTCACCGCCTGCTTCACCCAGGGCATAAACTCCCGCAGGCCCTGGTACGGATTGTACATTTCCGACTTGGTCCGGTCGGTGTAGAAATTCCCGAAGTCGGGCAGGATCCCGACGCGGGCGTGCTTGGTCAGCTGCATCACCTCGATCAGCCATTTGCCGTTGGAGGAGAGGCCACCGTGGTTCTCGACCACGACCCAGAGGCCGCGCTTGTCGCCCTCGACGCAGAGGCGGCGCAGGCCGTCCGCGGCGAGCTTCGCCTGCTCGTCCCAAGCAAGCTTCGGGTCGCTGGCGGCGTTCACGCGGATGCTGTGGCAGCCGAGGAAGGCGGCGGCATCGAGCCACTTGAGGTGGTTCTCGACCGTCTTGGCCCGGGCGGGCTCCTGCGGCGCGCCGAGGTTGCCCTCGCCGTCGACCATAATGAGGAGGCTCTTGACGCCCTCGCTGTCGGCGCGGGCCTTCATCTGGCCGAGATAGGCTCGGTCGCCGGCCTTGTCCTTGAACATCTGATTCACGTACTCGAGGCCGTCGATGCCCACGGAACGGGCAAGGCGGGCGAACTCGAGGTTATCGAGGGGCTCGGCGCCGGGGCGCTTGAGGAAGCGCTTGTTGAGCGACCATTGGGCGAGGGAGATGCGGAACTTCTCCTTGGCCGCGGCCGCGGGGGCGGCGGCGATCAGGGGGCGGGCAGCGGCGGCGACGGCGGCCGCGGCGGAGGCGGCCTGGAGGAACTGGCGGCGGGTGGCGTGCATCGGGGACAGGGCGGTTTTAAGGGAGGGAGGCAGGAAAAGGGCCGCCCGAGAGGCGGCCCGGAAGGAGCAGGAAGGGAAGGGGCGGGCGCCTCAGGCGACCGGCGCGTCGATCTCCCAGCCCTTGCGGTAGGTCGGGTAGAGGAGGGCGTCGACGTCGGCGCGGCCGGTTGTCATCTTGACGGGGTCGAAAGTGAACTTGCCGCCCGCGAGGATGGCCATTGTTCCCAGGCACACGGTCTCGGTGAAGGGCACCGAGTACTCGAAGTTGGAGCCGGCGTGGGTCGGGTCGTTCTTCCGGATGGCGACGATCCACTCCTTGTGGGGATTATTCTCCGGCACCCGCAGCACCGTCTTGGGAGGGAGCTTGCCGCCGTCGACGAGCGCCTTGTGCTCGGATTCCGGGATGAAGCGGGGGCTGTTGCAGTAGTCGTTGCCGTCGTAAACGGTCCCCTTGGAGCCGATGAGGAGCTGGCCGCCCTTGGCCAGCTGGCGGTTGTCCTGCTTGAGGCCGGCAGGGGTCTCGGGGCGCTCGCCACCCTCAGACCACATCAGCTTCACCGGGGGCAGCTGGCCGCGGGCGGGGAAGTTGTACTCGACGACGGCCGACTTCGGGAAGGCCACCGGGCTCTTCTGGTCGATCTTCTTGAGCTCGACGGTGACGGAGGTCGCCTGGGCCAGCTCTAGGTTCCAATAGGCGGCGTCCATAATGTGGCACGCCATATCGCCGAGGGCGCCGCACCCGTAGTCGATGACGCCGCGCCACTTGAAGGGGTGGATGTCGGGGCTGTAGGGGCGCTCCGGGGCGCGGCCGAGGAACAGGTCCTGGCTGAAGCCCGCGGGGGGCGTGCCGCCCTTGGGCCACTCCTGCATCCCTTGGGGCCAGACCGGGCGGTTAGTCCAGATTTCAGCGTTGCGGACCTCGCCGAGCAGACCGGCCTGGAACCACTCGCGCACGAGGCGGATGCCCTCGCCGGCGTGTCCCTGGTTGCCCATCTGGGTGCAGACGCCGTTTAGGCGCGCGAGGCGCAGGAGTTCGCGGGCCTCGCCGACGGTCTGAGTGAGCGGCTTCTGGATGAAGACGTGCTTGCCCAGCATGATCGCCATGTAGGCGGGCAGGAAGTGCATGTGGTCTGGCGTCGCGACGCCGACGGCATCGATCTGGCCGTCCATCTCTTGCAGCATTTTGCGGTAATCCGTGTAGAACTTCGCCTTGGGGAAAGCCTCGCGCAGCTTCTTCAGGTTCGGGCGCGACTCGTCGATGTCGCAGAGGGCCACGACCTCCTCGTCTTTCTGGGACATCGCGTCGCTGAAGCCCTTGCCGCCGCACCCGATCTGGGCGAAGCGGACCTTGGCACCGGCGGCGATCGGCCGGGGTTTGCGGGGCTGTTTGGCCAGCGTGGTGCAGCCGGGGAAGGCCAGCAGCGCGGCGGCCACAGCCGAGAATTGCAGGAAGTCGCGACGATTCAGGTATGACGTGCAGTCCATAGGTGAAAAAGGGGGCGAGGGGGAGCGGCGCCGCCGAACGGCGCCAGTTGTCAGAGGTTGTGCCTCGGCCCGGGTCGAGCGCAAGCTCGGCTTGGGCGGGAACGCGATTTTACCGGGCCGCCACCCGCCGCGCTGCCCGCGGGGTGGACAAGCCGGGGCCCGCCGCCAACGTTCGCGGCATGGAGCTGACGAAACACTGGGCCGCGACGCTCAATGACTATGTGATCGATCTCGGGTGGTCCCCTGCGGGTCTGGCCGGCGGGCCGGTGCTGGCCACCGCCAGCGCCGCGGGGCCGATCGTTCTTCACGCCCTCGCGGACGGCCGTGTGCTCCATCCGTTGCCCGGGCACGAGCAAGGTACCAACGCGCTCGCTTGGGCGCCGGGCCCCGGGCCTGCGCTGTTGGTGTCCGGCGGTCAGGATGGGAGCGTGAAACGCTGGGATCCCGTCGCCGGGCAGCATCTGGGCACGATCAATCTCGGCTCCGCGTGGGTGGAGCATCTGTCCTGGGTTGTCTCCACGCCGCCCGCGCCGGTAGGCGCCGCCGGGCCGGCGCGGTTGTTCGCGGCGGCGGGCCGCGCGCTGACCGCATTGGCGGCGGACGGGAGCGTGGTCCGGACCTTTCCGCCCGCGGCGAAGACCCTCAGCGCTCTGGCGGCCCACCCTCGGGGCGGTGCGCTCGCGGCGGCCTGTTACGGCGGCGTATCGATTTGGGATGCCGATGATGGTCTGCGGCAGAAGGACCTAGCGTACCAGAATGGCATCCACGCCCTGCTGTGGTCGCCCGATGGCCGCTGGCTGGTCTCGGGCAACCAGGATCCGAGCGTGCACCTGTGGATTCCGGAGCAGGATCTCGAGTTCCACATGAGCGGCTACGAGGGCAAGGTGAAGTTCCTGTCCTTTGACTATTCCTCCCGCTGGCTGGCGACGAGCGGCGGCCGGGACGCGTGCGTGTGGGACTGCGCGGGCGTGGGGCCGGAGGGGCGCGAGCCGGTAATGTTGCCGCACGAGGCGCCGGTCTGCGCGGTGCGGTTCCAGAACACTCACGGGCTGTTGGCTACCGGGAGCGCGGACGGCACGGTGCAATTGTGGAGTCCCGAGCGGCGCCAGCCGTTACGGGCGGCCGTGCGGATGCCGAGCCCGGCTACACGCTTAGCTTGGAGTGCCGACGACGCGTTTCTCGCGATCGGCACCGAGCGCGGGGCCGTCTACGTGCTGGCCTGCCGCGCTTGATGGGCGCGGGGCCTCGGGCGAGGCAGGCCTTAAGGCTTCGGTTACACGGTCGCGCCTTCGACGCCGACAGGGAGCGGGTGGTGGCCGCAGGATTCGAAGATTGAGTGCAGCCCGGCCTCGCGCACCACCTGCGGGTAGCGGCCGTCGCTGCCCTGCAGCAGTAGCCTGTCCAAGGTGGCCCCCGGCTACCCGGGCCCGCCCTGTCGGACGCGGTTCTCCCGGTCGGCGAAGGCGAGGTCGGCCGCGCCTACCGCAGCAGCGGTCGCTAAATGGGCCGCCGCGAGCTCGCCGGCCAGCGTCGCGGCGGTCATCGGCATGATCACTACGCCCAGCTCATCCGTCTTGCCTGGATGGGCTTGGGCGTGGCCTGAGTCATGGGCGTGGTCGCAGTGGCTGACCTCTAGGATGTGGGTGCCGGCAGGCAGGGGATAGGCGCCGGCCTTTGCGAAGGGATGCTCGGGCTAGGAACCGCGGGTCTAGGTCCACCGCCCGCTGCAGGTTGAAACCGCCCAGGTCAAGGACGTGGTCCAGGTCCACTCCGCATTGGACGGCGTAGCGGACCCGCGCCACGGCATTGATGCGCCGCCGCCGGGCCTCGTGAGGTCCGCGAGTTCTTCCGGGGCCGCGAGGTCGGCCTGATGCAGCAAGCTTATGCCCATGAGCTGACCTTCGCGCGGTGCGCGTCGACCACGGTGACGGTCGCATTAAGCCGGAACGAGCGTCTGTCATCGTCGTCCGTGAAGAAGGGTTATGCGACGGGCGGCGGGTTGGCAAGGCCGGTGGTCTCGATCAGAATGCCGCCGAGCTTTTCCTGGCGCTTGAGGAGCCGCCCGAGGATGCGGATGAGGTCGCCGCGCTCGCTGCAGCGGATGCAGCCGTCGTTCATCGCGAACAGTTCCTCGTCGCTGCGGACCACTAGCTGTTGGTCGATGCCGATCTCGCCGCACTTGTGCTCGATCACGGCCAGTTTCCGCCCGCGGGCTCGGAGGGGATGCGGTTTTAAAGGGTGGTCTTGCCGGCGCCCCGGAAGCCGGTGAGGACGGCGTCGGGAATTATGCGGGCTCGAGGAGCGGGCAAGGCCCGGGGTATTTAACCGCAAAGGCGGTCAGCGGCTGGCGGGCGCGGGGAGCAGGCCGTGGCCTTCCATCTCGTAGATGCCGTGGAGATAGCCTTCCTCCCAGCGCGGCTTCACCGCGAGGCGCCCGGCGAGGAACACCGGAACGTCCTGCACCGGCGGCAGGCCCTCGCCGCGCATCCGTACCAGCATCCATTCGTTCACCTCGGGCACCGTGCCGTAGCAGCAGAGGTTGGGGCTGCTCAGCAGAAAGAACTCGACCGCTAGGCCCTGCTCGAGCCGTAGGGGCAACAGGTATCCGGTTAGGACCACCTTGCGGCCATCAAAGCGGCGGATCGCCGCTGGCACTTGGGCGAGGACGTCGGGCGCGGGCGAGCCCGTGGGCACGGGCTGCGGCGGGGGGCGGAATTTGAAGCCTGCCAGCTGCGCGAAGGACACGTGACTGTACCCGGAGACGCTCGGGATGCCGCGCGCAAGCGCCGCCAAGGGATTCCCAGCGGGCGGCGGGGCGGGCTCGGTCGCCCCGGCACCCAACGCGAGCGTCAACAGCAGCGCGAGGCCCGGCCGCCACCGGCCGTGCACATCACTTCGCCGCCGCGGGGAAAGTGGCCTTGATGCCCTGGAAGCTGGAGCCGCGGATCTCAAGGGAGGGCACAACTACCGTGAAGGCTTCGGGACCCTTCAGCCAGTCTGCTTGGACCTCGAACTGGGAGGTGTTGCTCACCGTCTCGCCGGTGGCCGCGTTGGCGACGGCTTTAAGGCTCAGCGGCCGCGGCACGCCCCCGACGGTAGCCACCGCCTCAAGGGCTGGCACGGGCAGGCGGACGAAGTTCTCCGCGTGGCCGTCCAGCACCCAAGCGGTGAGCTTGCCCGCGGCGCGGTCGCGAAGGAGTTCCAAGTTGTAGGCGTGGTCGCCAAGTTCGATGAGGGTGCCGCCGTGGGGGGCCACGTGGCTGTGGCCGCCAGAGTGGGAGGGGCCGGGCTCCTTGCGGCCGCAGGCCGGGAGCAGGGCAATCAGCAGCAGGGTGAAAGGCAGGCGAAGGGGGTACGTCATAAAAGAGGGTTAAGCGGGCAGCCGGAAAATTTCCAGCTTTCCGGCTCCTTTTTTGCGGTTAACGGCCCTTACGGCCCCGCGCCCAGCAGGGCGTTGAAAAGCAGCCGGAAGGTGCCCTGCGCCTGCGCGCGGAAGGTGATTTCTGGGGTAAAGACCAGCAACCGCCCGAGGCCCACGGGGGCTTCAAAAGCGACCACGCCGTCCTTGAGGTGCTGCTGGCCCCAGGCCCAGCCGGAGCGCAACGGCGCCTCGGTCGCGAACCACGCGAGGCGGCGGATGCCCTGCGCTTCGGCCTCGGGCGTCAGCCGGAACACCTGGTTCTCGTCGAACATTACGTCCACCTCCGTGGCCATCCCCGCGTTGGCGGGTGCGGCCGGATCGAGGTTCATCCGCAGGATACTGCCGGGAATGTAAAACTTCTCCCGCGGGAGGGCGCGCTCGGCCTTCGCGCCGGCCGCACGCTCAACTACGGCATTGCGCACAGGCAGGCCCAAGTGCGCGGCGAGGTGGCCGCTAGTGCCCACGGTGACGATGGCCCCGCCGGCCTCGAGGAAGGCGCGGAGCGGATCCACTGACTTGGCGGACGAGAAGCGTCCGATGCGGTCCCGGTAGGGGGCCGGAACGTCCGCGGGCGCGGGTCCGCCGCCGCTGGCGCTGTCGCTGTACGCGTCGCCCGTGCTGGCGACCGGGCCCGGCCGCGGCACGGCGCCCGAGGGGAACACGATCACGTCGAAGCGCTGGCGGAGGTTTCCGGCGTCGATCTCGGGCGGGAAGACCAGTTCGAATGGGAACTGGTGCTGCTCCAGGATCCAGCGGGTCCAGCCCGAGGGCATCGAGCCGCCGTAGCGGTCCCACAGGCCGATCCGCAGCGGGCGCAGGGCGCGCGCCCCGACGGGTGCCGCCGCGGGCTGCGCCGGCACGCCGAGTTCCGCCGCGAGGGGGGCAAGCGCGGCCCCCGCCCCGGGGGGCACGTGGAAATCGCCGCTTGGCGCGGCCTTGACGGCCACGCCGGCCCGCAGGAGCCGGTTGACCGCGGTGAAACTGTCGTTGACCCGGCGGCTGAGCGTCCAGCCTTTGGCCGAGAGGGGCAGGGTGAGGGCGGGGGGCCGCTGCCGTTCGCCGGCGGGCAGGGCGACGAATGGGCCTTCAAACGCATCGAGGATCCGGTCGAAGGAGATGCCCATCTGGAAGGCGAGGGTCCATCCGGCCGCGTCGTAGGGCGCGATTGGCGGGCCGCCCTCGTAGCGGAAATCGTTCGGGTGGTCCTGCGGCTCGAACAGGTCGAGCACGTGCGGCCGGAAGGCCTGCGCGGTCTTCACCACGTAGGAGCCGGCGGGATAGGCCTTGCCCGCCACGGTGAAGGGGGCGGTCGCGCGGTGGACGATCACGCCGCCTTGGATCAGGGCGTTCACGAACTTCACCGCGGTGGGGAAGTCCGGCTGGTCGGCCGGCAGGATGTAGCCCCGCGGATCGCGCAGCTCGGGCCGCCGCACGACCTCGTCGTAGTACTTGGCCGGGAGCCGCGTGGCCGCCGGGACCCGCGGGCCCTCGTTGGTCTCGGACTTGGCCACGCGGGGCTGGTCGCGCGCGTGGGCCTCACGGATCGCCTCGATCCGCCGCGGGTAGTGCGTCCAGTGGTCGCGGCTGCCGCGCTCGATCGCGTTGCGGCCCATCCGCCACATCCCGAACAGGAGGGTGTCCCGGTTGCGCGCGGCGTAGTCCAGCACCGCGTAGTTAAGGCTCAGGGAGTACTGGATCGACTGGGCGAAGTGCCACCGCTGCGGGGTGATGGGGAACGGGTTCGCGCCGTTGGGCGTGAGGCGCGCCGGGATGAGCGGGATGTCCATCGGGTTGGGGTGGCCCGCGATCTCGGTGAGGATCCCGATCATATTGTGGAAGTAGGCCGTGGTGCGGAGGCCGCCGTTCCACCAGGTCGAGTACACGGAGCCAGTCAGACGGGTGTAGCCGGGCTTCCCCTCTAGATGGAGGCGGTGGGCCATCGCCGCGCCCACGCCATCGAGGGCGGTCACCAGCGCCGGGTCGTAGACGTGGTTGAAGGGGTCACGGTAGGGCGGGCCCGCGACGATGGTGCCGGTCGGGGAGGACTGGTGGTGGTTGTAGAGGATCTGCGGGATCCACTCGACGTACAGCTGGCGGTTGAGGTTGGCGGACTCCTTCATCGCCCCGAGGAAGAAGTCCCGGTTGTTGTCGTGACCGATGTACTTCTGGTACAGGCGGGGCAGCCCGGCGTAGGAGCGCTTGGCCGGGACCGGGTTGCGCATATACCAGTTGCTCACGAGCTCTTGGCCATCGGGGTTGGCGTGCACCAGGAGGATCACGGTCTCGTCGAGGATCCGGCGCGTCTCCGCGTCCTGGCGGCTGGCGAGCTGCCAGGCGGTCTCGATGAGCTGGTGGGTGGCGACGGTCTCGGTGGCGTGGAGGCCGCCGTCGATCCAGACCACGGCCCGGCCCTCGGCGGCCAGGGCGCGGGCGGTCGCCTCGTCCGTGTCCTCGGCGCGGCCGAGGCGGCGGGAGATCTCGCGGAGGCGGTCGAGACGGGCGAGGTTGGCGGGGGAGGAGCAGACGAGCATCCACTGGCGGCGGCCCTCCTCGGTGGGGCCGATATCGACGAGGCGCAGCCGGTCGGACTCGCGGGCGAGTTTCTGGAAGTAGGCCTCGGTTTGGGTGTAGGTGGCGAGGTGGTGGTCATCGCCGATGGCGAAGCCGAAGTGGGTCCGCGGGGAGGTGGGCTCCGCCCCGCGCAGCGCGGGCAGGGCGGCGCAAAGACCGAGCAACAGGGGCAGCAGGAGCGCGAGGCGACCGGGGTGCATAGGTTGACGCGGGACGCTGGCGGGCCGGGGCGCGGAGGGCGAGCGAATGCGCTCGACCGCGGGCGGCGCGCGGGTTTTGTCGCCGGCGATGCCCCGCCGTCCATCCCCGCCCCCGGCCCGCTGGCCGTTCTGGCTGCTGGTGGCGGCGTGGTTCTGCGCCAATGGCCCCCAGGCGGCCGTCTACGCCACGGTGGCCTGGTTGGTCGAGGCGCGGTCCTTCTCCCACCAGCACGATCTGACCCGTTCCGTCGCCCACCTCCTGAAGGGGGAACACGCCGCCGGGCGGGTTGCGCTCGTGCTGCAGCGGACCGCGACCACGGCCGCGCCGGAGACTTCCCCGGTACCGGCCGAGGCCGTGCTGCGCGGGATCGTGCTTGGGCTGGAGGTCGTGCCGGGTCTGGCGGTGCCGGTTGCCCCCGCCCGGCGGCTCGCCCTGGCGGAGCTGCGGTTGCCGCCCTCGTGGCGGGCCGCCCCGCCCCTCGGACCGCCGCGCCGCGGCTGAGGAGCGCGTGTCCCCCGGCGGGGAGGTCCGCGGGTCCGGAGCCAGCCACGGCCCGGAGCCGGCCCGCGCCTTGCCGGATTCCCTTTTCATTCTCCGACCGGGCGGCGGCCCTCGCCGCGCCCGGGGCCGTGGCATCCCCCAGTATGCCTTCATTGCCTTGCTGCTCCCTGCGGGCGGCTTCCCTCTGCCTGTTGCTCACCGGCGGCGCCACGGCGCCGCGCGCCCAGACTCCATCCGCCGCGACGCCTCCGACCGTCCTGGATCCCTTCTACGTGGCCGGCCGGGCCACCGACCTGACCGGAATCGCCCTCTCCGCCAGCCAAGGACTGGTCGGGGCCGCCGAACTCGCGGCGCGGCCCTTCCTCCGCCGCGGTGAACTTCTCGAGGTCATCCCCGGGGTCGTGATCACCCAGCACTCCGGCGGCGGGAAGGCCAACCAGTACTTCCTCCGCGGCTTCAACCTCGATCACGGCACCGACTTCGCCCTCGGGGTCGACGGCGTCCCGGTCAACCTGCGCACCCACGCGCACGGTCAGGGTTACGCTGACCTCAACTTCCTCATCCCGGAACTCGTCCGGGAGGTCGATTACCGCAAGGGTCCCTACGATCCTGCGGCGGGCGACTTCTCCGGGGCGGGTTCCGCGGACTTCCGCCTCTGGGACGCCCTGCCGCGGCCGTTCCTCACGCTGGCGGCCGGCTCCCACGGCTACGCGCGCCTCGCCGCGGGGGCATCCTCTGTCCCCAGGGCCGGCGCGGGGACGACCACCGCCGCGCTCGAGACCACGCGCGACGACGGACCGTGGACCCTGCCGGACCGGCTCCGCCGCCACAACGCGTTCCTCCGCCACACTTGGCGGGCCGGCGCGGGGGAGCTCCGGCTCAGCGCCCTGCTCAATCGCGCCACCTGGCAGGCCACCGACCAGATCCCGGCGCGGGCCGTGACCGCGGGTCAACTGGACCGCCTGGGTCACGTCGACCCCACCAATGGGGGCAGCACTGACCGGGCCAGCGTGGCCTTCAGCGGGCGTTGGTCCGACGGCGCCGCGACCACCCGGGCCGCGGCCTATCTGGTTCATTACCGGCTCAATCTGTTCTCCAACTTCACCTACTTTCTCGAGGATCCGGTGGACGGGGACCAGTTCAACCAGCGCGATCGCCGGTTCCTTGCCGGGGCGGACGTGGGCCGCAGCGGGGGCGACGCCGCGACCGGCGCGTGGGAGTACGGCCTGCAGGCCCGCGCCGACCACCTGCCGCAGGTTGGCCTCCACCGCACCGCCGCGCGCCAACGGCTGGACACCGTGCGCGAGGACGAGGTCACGCAGGCCAGCCTCGGGTTTCATTTCCGGCACCAGCGCCGCTGGTCGCCCGTCGTCCGCACCGAGCTGGGCGGGCGGGTCGATGGCTTTCACTTCGACGTGGCGAGCGACGACCCGCGCAACTCGGGCCGAGCGCACGCCGCGCTGGTGAGTCCCAAAGCGGGGCTCGTCCTCGGTCCGTGGGCGGGGACCGAGGTCTACCTGAACGCCGGCACCGGCTTCCACAGCAATGATGCCCGTGGGGTGACCGCGCGGGTGGATCCCGCGGACGGCCGCACCGCCTTGGAGCCGGCCTCGCCGCTGGTGCGTTCGCGGGGCGCCGAGGTCGGCGTGCGGCGCTCCACTGCCGGCGGGCTGGTGAGTTCGCTCGCCGTCTGGGGCCTGGCCCTGGAATCGGAGCTGGTGTACGTGGGCGATGCGGGCGGGACGGAGCCGGCGGGCGCGACGCGGCGGTTCGGCCTTGAGTGGGCGAACTTCTGGCGTCCGCGGCCCTGGCTCGCCCTCGATGCGGATCTGGCGCTGACCCAAGCCCGTTTCCGGGAGGAATCGGCGGGCGGCCGCCGGATCCCCAACAGCATCGGAAGGGTGCTCACCGCGGGCGTGGCCTTCGGGCGTGAGACCGGCGCGTTCGGGGCGGTCCGCTTGCGGCACTTCGGCCCGCAGCCGCTGCGGGAGGATGATTCCCTGCGCGCTCCGGCCTCCACGACCTGGAATGTCCGGGCGGGGTGGCGCGCGCGGGACTGGGAGATCGCGCTCGAGGTGCTCAACGCCACGGATCGCGCGAATCTGGACATCGCCTACGCCTACGC
>VHCI01000098.1 GCA_016871775.1 Verrucomicrobiota bacterium
CCGAGGCCCTCCGCTGCGGCGGCGACGAGGCGCTCGCGGTCGGCGGCGCGGGACACGTCGCCTTGGGAGGTGAACCCGTCCCCGCCGGCCGCCCGGACGAGGGCGAGGGCCTCGGCGGCCGCAGTGGCGTTGCCGGCGTAGTTGATCATCACGCGGTAGCCGGCGCGGGCGAGCTCGATGGCGATGGCGCGGCCGATGCCGCGGGAGGATCCGGTGACTAGGGCGGTGCAGATGGGCATCCGGCGAAGCCAAGGCCCCCGCCGCGGCGGGCCAAGCCTTTTCCCCGCGGACTATTCAGCGCGGGCAGCGGCGAGCAGGGTGGGTAATCAGAAAAATATCCGCGCGGGGCCCTCCGGAGCGGTCTAAGCGTTGGGTCGTCCTCTGCAGCACTCCCTTCATCAGGTCGCGGGCGGCGAACGCGGCCCGGCCGGCGGCGGCGACGGCGGGGCCGGGACGTCCGCGCGGCCCTTTCCTCACTGCCCGGGCCGGGGGACCACCTCGACCGGGGTGCCGACCTTCACGCGGCCCTCCGGAACGTTCATGTTGCGAGCTAGGAAAGCCTCCACCTTGGCGTAGAACTCCAGTTTGTTCTCGAGTTTCCGGAAACCGTGGCCCTCGTTCTCCTCGATGATGGCCTCGTACTCCTTGCGGTGCTGGCGCAGCCGCGACTCGAGTTTCTGCCACTGGTCGAAGCGCACGCGGGGGTCGTTCTTCCCGTAGGCCGCCATCAGCGGCGCGCGGATCGCGGCGATGTGGTTAATCGGGTTCACCGCGCTGAGGCGGGCGGCGTCCTTCACCGGGTCCAGGTTGGTGAACGAGCGCGTCTCCTCGAAAATCCGCGGCAGGGCAAAGCTCCGGCCGCCGCCGCGCAGCTCGAGGTCTGCCACGCCCACGTAGTTGATGCCTAGGCAGTACAGCTCGGGCGTAAAGGTCAGGCCCGCCATCGTGGCGTAGCCGCCGTAGCTGGCGCCGAAGATGCCCACGCGGGCGGGGTCGGCGTACCCCTGCGCCACGCACCAACGCACGGCGTCGGTGAGGTCGTCCTGCATCTTTCCGCCCCACTCCCGGTAGCCGCCGCGCTGGAAGGCTAGCCCGTAGCCGCCGCTGCCGCGGTAGTTTACCTGCAGTACGGCATAGCCGCGGCTGGCAAGGAACTGCACCTGCTCGCTCCAACCCCATTGGTCACGCGGACCGTACGGCCCGCCGTGCGGCACCAGAATCATCGGCAGGTTCCGCAGCTCGCGGCCCGCCGGCACGCTGATATAGCCCGGGATCTCAAGACCGTCCCGCGCCGGGAAACGGATCGGTCGCATCTCCGCCATCCGCGCCGGGTCCACCTTGGGCCGCGCCTTGCCGATCTTGGACATCTCCTGCTTGCCGGCATCGTAGAGGTAATAGGTCCCGGGGTCGCGGTCGCTGGCGGCTAGGATCACCATCACCTGTCCGTCGCGGGTGGCACTGGCGATGAAGTTCCGCGTCCCGGCCAGCGCCCCGTCGAGGTCGCGCTGCAGCTGCGCCATCGCCGGGTCGAGCCAGCGCACCTCCGGATAGTCATCGTGGAACGAAACCCCCGCGAGATCGCCCGCCGGGTTAAAGATGAGGCCGTCAACCGCCGCGCGCGACGCCAAGCCACCGCGCCGATAGTTGGCGAGGCGGTCCCCCGGCTCGACGCGCGGGTGCTCGAACAAGATCGGCCCCCAGGTCCCCGTCTCGGGATCCAGGGTGCGGATCACCGCCCGGTCGTGCTCCATAAAAGTCTTCACGTACAGAGTCCGGTCGTCCTTCGCGAAGACGCTCGGCCGCCAGTGCGGATCGATGGGCGAGGCCTCCTCGAACAGCAGGGAAACTTCCCGGCTGAACTCCCCGATCGCCCGCCAATCTGAGCTTTCGGACGCGCGGTACATCACCTGCACCGGCTTCTCGAAATCCGTGCAGATCGCGAGCCGGATGACGCCCTTCGAGTCCGCCAGCCAGACGCGCGCGTTGATGTGGTTCTGCTCGTGGATGGTCTCCCGGCCTGTGCGCAGGTTCACCTTGATCACGTCGCCGAGGCCGGAATTGCCGCGCAGGCGGTTCATCAGGATGTGCTCCGGATCCTTTGAGAGCAGCGAGATGAGGGTCTTGGGCAGGTCCCGCTCCGAGGAAGGCGCATCGCCCTCGCCGAGGCCGTCCGCGGTGGCCTCGACGCCCTCCAGCTTGTTAATGGTCAGCAGGTTGGAGCCATCCGGGGAGCAGGCGAACATCCCGTACTGCTCGCGGCCACCGAACTGCTGTGCGAACAGGATCCGGTCGGGCTTCGCCCACACGTAGGCCACCACGCTCTCGATCTTCATATCCGTGAGCCAGCGCATCTTGCGAGTTTCCCGGTCCAGGATGGCGAGGTTCATCCGCTGGTTCCTAGGCGCCAGCCAGGTGAGGTAACGGCCGGTGGGGGAAATCTGGACCGCCTGCATTTCCGGATCGGCAAGTAAGTCCGCCAAGGCAGGGAGCGTCGCGGCGGGGGAAGGGGCCGCCGGGGCCCAACAGGTAAGCGCGGAAACGCCCACCAAGAGGAGCAGGAATTGACGCATTGCGGGGAGAGAGCGGGCCTGCGGCTGGAAGTCAAACGTCGCTTGGCGGCCAAAGTTGGGCGTTGCCTTGCAACGTTAACCACACCTTTACTAGGTGTGTATGCTCGGATTTCGGCGCCGGTGCCGGATTCGGCCCCTCCCAACCAACCAAACCATCATGAGAAAACTGACCATCGCGGCCTTGCGCTGCATGCTGGCAAGTTCTGCGGGCGCCGGTGTCGTACGGGCCCAGACCGTGACCCCTGCGAAATCGGAAGATGCCCCGATCAAGCTCGAGAAGTTCGAGGTAACGGGCTCGCACATTAAGCGCGCCGAGACCGAGGGCCCGTCCCCGATCAAAATCATTAACCGAGCCGACATCGAGGTGTCCGGCCGCACCAACCTCACCGATCTCCTCCGCGAGCTTCCCGAGGCTGGCCAGATCGGCATCAATGAGGCCGGGACGATCTCCGCGGTCCGCGGCTCAACCGCCCTCGACCTCCGCGGCCTCGGCGCCAACAATACTCTTGTGATCGTCAACGGCCGCCGCGTCGCCCCTACAGGCAACAACTCCGGCGGCACAGTGTTCGTCGACCTCAACCGCTTCCCGATCGCGATGGTCGAGCGCGTCGAGGTGCTCAAGGACGGCGCCTCCGCGATCTACGGCGCGGACGCCACTGCGGGCGTGGTCAACGTCATCTTGCGCAAGGACTACTCCGGCGCTGAGGTGGGCGTGAGCTACGGCAACTCGTTCAAGACGGACGTTGCCGAAAAGACCTACTCCTTCTTCGGCGGTGCCGCCAGCGGCAAGGCCAGCGCCACCGTCGGCATCACTTGGTTCGAGCGCGCCGCGCTGCGCGCCTCCGACACCTCATTTGGCAAAAACGCCGACCTCTCCGCCCGCTTCGCGGCCCGGGGCCCGGCCTACGCGGACAGCGTCGCCGCCGGAGCCTTCGACCTTCGCTCCGGCACTGGGCCGCAGGCCCGCGTCGGCTTGACCGGCGCCGCCGCCGGTCAGGTCAACGGCGTCAACGGCGTGAACATCCCCGGCCTCGCCGCGGGCACCGCCATTACCCGCCTGCCCGGTACCGGTGGCGTCGTCGCCGGCACCCTGGCCTCGGCCTCGCCCAACTTCGCCAGCGCGAGCCTCCAGCCCACGCGCGGCGCCTTCAGCGCGGCCAACGCGGCCACGTTCGAGCCCCAGCGCCTCGTCCCCCAAGGCAACCCCTCGAACCTCTACAACTATCAGGAGTTCGTCTGGCTCACTCCCTCGACTGAGCGCCTCGGCATCAATACCACGTTCCGGTACGACTTGACCAAGGATGTGTCGTTCTACGTCGAGACTGCCTACCAGCAGAACAAGTCCCACATCGAGCTCGCGCCCTCGCCGATCTCCACCGCGGGTGACAACAACATCATCGTCCCGAAGACCAACTACTGGAACCCCTTCGGCGTCGACGTCTCGTTCAACTACCGCCCAGTCGACATCGGCCCCCGGATGGCTGACATCACCAACGACTCGTGGCGCCTCGTCGCCGGCGCCAAGGGCAGCATCCTCGATCGCTGGAACTGGGACATCTACTACTCCTACGACAACGACAAGGTCGTCGACCAGACCAAGAACGCGATCTCCGAGAGCCGCCTGCGCGCGGCCCTCGCCCGGAACACTCCGGATGCCTTGAACATCTTCGGCGGCGCCTCTTACCGGAACCCGCAGAACGTCCTTAATGGCATCCGAGTCGTCACCCAGAAGGGCGGCTACTCCACTCAGGACCTCTGGCACGCCCAGCTGTCCGGTGAGATCGCCCAGCTCCCGACCGGCGCCCTCGGCGGCGCGCTCCTCGTCGAGTGGCGCAAGGAGAAATTCGGCGAGGCCAACGACGCCATCTCCACGACCCTCGATGACATCATCGGCCAGGTCCGCCTCGCCGACTCCACCGACGCCAGCCGCCGCGTGAAGTCCGGCGCCCTCGAGCTGAACGCCCCGCTCGTCAAGGCGGGCACGATCGCCGGCATCAACCGCCTCGAACTGACCCTCGCTGGCCGCTACGAGCAGTTCTCCGACGGCTATGACTCTGGCCTGACGCCTTACGTCGGCCTGCGCTGGCAGCCCGTCAAGTCCCTGATGCTCCGCGGCACCTACAACGAGGCCTTCCGCTCCCCGACGCTGCCCCAGCTCTACGGTGGCGTCCGTGAGAGCTTGCCCAACGGCCTCGCCGACCTCCGCCGCCCGCAGCTCCTCACCGGCGATCCGTTCGACGGCGCTGCCACCCAGCGCCTCGTGCGCGCCGGCGGTAACCCGAACCTGACGCCCGAGAACGCGAAGGGCTGGCAGTACGGTTTCGTGTACGACGTCCCGGTCAAGGCCCTCCAGGGCCTCTCGATCGGCGCCTCGTTCTTCCACATCGAGCAGAGCAACATTATCACTTCGGTCGGCACGGGCTTCATCCGCCAAAACGAGGTCGGCGGCGGCACCGAGGACCTCGTGGTCCGCGACCCGGGCACGGAGACCTACACCAACCGAACCGCGAACCCGATCAACGTGCTCTCCGGCCCGAATGGCGCGGTCTCCCCGGTCGCCCCCGGCCAGACCGTCACGGTCCCCGGCCGCATCCGCTACATCAGCGACAGCGTCGTGAACCTAGCCTTCCAGAAGGTCGAGGGCTACGACTTCGAGGTGAACTACCGCAAGCGGACCACCGACTTCGGCCAGTTCAGCTTCCGGAGCAACGCCACCTACCTGAAGTTCTACGGCTTCACTCGCACGGTGGACCCCGCGAACCTCGCCGGCCGCGACGGCTTCCCCCGCACCCGCATCCAGACCAGCCTGCTTTGGACCCGCAAGGAGCACAGCGCCGGTATCACCAACAACCACATCGCTTCCTACAGTGACATCAATCGCGATGGCTATGAGGTCGACGCCTACAATACCTTCAACGCGTTCTACGGCTGGGATATCCCCGCCGGGCTGAGCCCGTACCTAAAGAACACCCGCGTCACCGTCGGCGTGGATAATATGACGGATAAGGCGCCGCCACTCTACTACGACGGGATCGGCTACGAGAGCGGCTACATCTCCCGCCCGATGGGCCGGTTCTTCTATATGTCGGTCCGCAGGAGCTTCTAACGCTCCCGCGCGACATTCCCGTTCCCTCCCCGGGGCGGCTGGTTCCACCGGCCGCCCCGTTGCATTTCCGGATTTGCCTCCGTTGCGCCGGCGGTTGCAGCCTGCCGCGTTCCCACGCCGCCTCGTTCCCCGGCCCCGCCACTGCCCCCCACGCCGATGTCCACCCCGCCGCTCCCGCCCCGCCTCCTGCTGCTCGCTGCCCTCGTCCCACCCGCCGCCCTCCTGGCCCAGACCGGCTCCAGCGCACCCCCGCCCGCCCAACTCGAGCGTTTCGAGGTCACGGGCTCGCTCATCAAGCAGGCCGAGGTCGAGGGCCCTTCGCCGCTGAAGCTAATCACCCGCGAGGAGATCGATCTCTCCGGCTTCGACAATCTCACCGACATCATGCGGGACATCCCGGAGGCGACCAACCTCGGGATCAACGAGGGCGGCACCACCACGTTTGTGCGCGGCGCCTCCGCCATCGACCTCCGTTTCCTTGGCCCCAACAACACGCTCGTCCTCGTCGACGGCCGGCGGATGGCGCCCAACGGCATCAGCAGCGGCGGCACCGTCTTCGTCGACCTCAACCGCATTCCCGTCTCCAGCATCGAGCGCGTCGAGGTCCTCAAGGACGGCGCCTCCGCCGTCTACGGCTCCGACGCCACCGCCGGGGTGATCAACATCATCACGCGCCAGGACCACGTCGGGATGGAGCTCACCGCGCGCTACGGGAACTACTTCAACACCGACGGCGCCGAGCAGTCCTATTCCCTGTTCGCCGGCACCCGGGTGAAGGGGATTCGCATCAACGTGAACGCGGCCTACACTTCCCGTCACGCCAATGCCGCCACGGACCAGCCCTTCTCGGCCGACGCCGACCAGACGGAGCGCTGGCGCGCGCATGATGCCGTCAAGTACGCCTCCTCGCTGCGGCCCACCGCCACCGCGACGAGTTCCTTCGATTTCCGTTCCGGCACTGGCCCGTACGCCACGGTCGGCGTGCCCACCGCCTCCCAGCTCGCGAGCAACGGCCTCACCGCCGCCGCCATCCGCAACCCACTCACGGGGCAGACGGCCGCCTTCCTCCCCGGCACCGGCGGCGTCGCCGCGGGCAACCTCGGCTCCTCCGCCAACTACGCCTCGGTGCCGCGCGGCAACAACCCCGCCCGCCCGGTCGCCGGCGACTTCGTCCCCCGGGCCTATCCCGGGGGCCCCTTCAGCAACTCGTACAATTTCCAGCCCTTCGTCTGGAACGTCCCCGAGCGCAGCACCCGCAACCTCAGCCTCGGCCTCGGCTGGGACCTCCCCTGGCGGATGACCCTCGAGGCCGCCGTGATGTTCGGCCGCATCCAGGCCGAGACTCGCCTCGCGCCCTCGCCCGCCTCGACCGCCGGCGACAACGACATCCTCGTCCCCGCCACGAACTACTACAACCCGTTCGGCATCCCCGTCGCCTTCACCTACCGGCCCCTCGAGGTCGGGCCCCGCATCGCCCGCATCACCAGCGATTCGCAGGGCTACCGGCTCGGCCTCCGCGGCGCCGCTCTCGGCCGCTTCGACTGGGACCTCGGCTGGTCCTATACCCGCAACGAGTCCCGCGACGTCACCCTCAATGCGATCAGCGAGAGCAAGCTCCGCGCCGCGCTGGCCAAGACTACCCCCGACGCCTTCAACATCTTCGGCGGCCCCGCCTTCCGCAACGCCCCCGCCACCGTCGAGAGCATCAAGGTCCGCACCCAGAAGGCGGGCGACGCCGACACGCTCCTCGTGGACGGCCGCGTCACCACCACCGAGCTGTTCACGCTGCCGTGGGGCCGCGTCGGCGCGGCGGCCGGCTTCCAGCACCGGGGCGAGAACTTCAACTCTGCCGACGACCCGCTCTCGACCACCCTCAACGATATCATCGGCCAGGTCCGCCTCGCCGACCCCACGCGCGCCAGCCGCACCGTCGACGCCGCCTCTGCCGAGCTGCGCGTCCCCCTGGTCAAGGCCGGCCGCTTCCGCTGGACGCACAGCGCGGACCTCAGCGGGGCCGCCCGCTTCGAGCGTTTCAGCGACGGCTATGACAGCGGGCTCAAGCCCGGTGTGCGGCTCGCCCTGCGGCCCGTGCGCAGCCTCCTGCTCCGCGGCTCCTACAGCGAGACGTTCCGCTCGCCTACGCTGCCGCAGCTCTATGGCGGCATCCGGGAGGGCCTCGTCAGCGGCCTGCCCGACCTCCGCCGCCCGCAGGCCCTCACCGGCGATCCCGTCGACGCTAGCACCTACCAGCGCTTGGTGAAAACCTCCGGCAACCGCCTGCTGCAGCCCGAGGATGGCATCACCAAGCAGGCGGGCTTCGTGTTCGACATGCCCGGCCGCCGCCTCCGCGGGCTCTCGGTCGAGTTCACTCATGGGGTGATCGAGCAGAAAAACCTCATCACCTCCGGCCTCGGCACGACCTTTATCCGCCAGAACGAGCTCTCCAGCACCGGGGACCTCGTGGTGCGCGACCCGCAGTCCGAGACCTACACCAACACCACCACCGCGAACATCAGCATCTTGGCCGGCGCCGGCGGGGCCACGCGCTCGGTCGCTCCCGGCGAGACGGTCACGGTCCCCGGCCGCATCCGCTTCATTACCGACTCCGCGGTCAACCTCTCGCAGCAGATGATCCGCTACTACGACTACGGGCTGCGTTACCGGCTTCGCGTCGACGGGGTCGGCAACTTCGTGGTCGCCAGCAACTGGACCTACAACGCGTTCTACGCGACCCGGCGCTTCCAGAACGACCCGATCGTCCAGCGGCCCGGCCGCGACCTCCCACGCTACCGCGGCCAGTCGTCCGTCCTCTGGCAGAACCGCTCTTGGGGCGCGAACCTCGCCTTCAACTACATCCACCGCCTCCGCAGCCTCCGCCTCGATGGTTGGGAGGTGGCCCGTTACTACACGCTCAGCGGTAGCGTCAGCTACGCGTTCGATAAGCGTTCGCGCCTCGGGGACCTCCGGCTCACGCTCGGCCTCGAGAACATACTGAACAAGGAGCCGCCCCTCGACTACACGGGCGTCGGCTACAATCAGGGCCTCGTCGGGCGCCCGGGCGGACGTTTCGGGTACGTGGCCGTCCGCCGCTCCTTCTGAGGCGCGGGTCGCCCCGGTCCGCGTCTCTGGCCCCCGTGAGTTCCGACTCGATCCCGCTGCCGGGCATCCGGCTCCTCGACCTGCACGGCCGCACGGCGCTCATCACCGGCGGT
Organism: Verrucomicrobiota bacterium; assembly: GCA_016871775.1. GTDB lineage: Bacteria > Verrucomicrobiota > Verrucomicrobiia > Opitutales > Opitutaceae > ER46. Next base: position 8,889 of record VHCI01000098.1, read on the forward strand.
TCGCGCGGCCTCGGCCTGGCGATGGCCGCCGGTCTGGCCTCCGCCGGCGCCGACGTGATGCTCGCCAGCCGGCACCTCGAGGAGGCGGAGGCCGCCGCCTCCGGGCTTGCCCATGATTTCGGCCGCCGCGCGTTCGGGACCGCCGCCGACGTTGCTGATGCGGGCCAGGTGGAGCGGCTGGTCGCCGCCGCCACGGAGGCGCTCGGCCGCGTGGACATCCTGATCAACAGCGCCGGGATCAACATCCGGGGCCCGATCGCTGAGCTTGCCCCCGCCCAGTTTGGGCAGGTGATGGCGGTGAACGTCACGGGCACCTGGCTCACGTGCCGCGCCGTCCTCCCCGGGATGCGCGCCCACGGCTGGGGCCGCATCATTAACGTCGCCAGCGCCCTCGGCCTCGTCGGCCTCGCCGGGCGCAGCCCCTACAGCGCCAGCAAGGGCGCCGTGATCCAGCTCACCCGCACGCTCGCCCTCGAGGCCGCCGCCGACGGCATCACCGTCAACGCGCTCTGCCCGGGACCTTTCCTCACCGAGATGAACCGCGCCATCGCCGACACCGAGCAGACGCGGCGCGACCTCATCGGCGCGACCGCCCTCGGCCGCTGGGGCCGCCTCGAGGAGATCCAGGCCGCCGCGCTGTTCCTCGCCAGCCCGGGCGCAAGCTACGTCACCGGCGCGGCGCTGCCGGTCGACGGCGGCTGGACGGCCCGCTAGGCCCCGCCGGCGGGCGGACCTTCCGCGGCCAGCCGCGCCCGCGCCCACGCGAGCGCGCCGGCTTCGTCCCCGAACGCCCCGTCCAGCTGGGCCTCGAACGCGGCATCGAGCAGCCCACGGAACCGCGGTCCCGGCGTCAGTCCCAGCGCGATGAGGTGTCGTCCAAGCAGGACCGGCCGGGGCGCCAGTTGTTCGAGCACGAGGGCCCGGGCCCGCGCCACCAGCGCGTCGATGCGGGCGTGCACCTCGGGCGTGCGCAGCGGGGGCCGTCCGTCCGCGTCCGCGCGCATCACCATCGCCAACTCGTCCACCGTGGCCGGGGCGAGCCGCCGCGCCAGCCGCCGCACCGTGGAATCCGAGAACTCCCCCTGCCCGTGGTGGTGTGCCAAGTGGTTCACGACCAACGCCCGCACGGGGGCCGCGTAACGTGAGGGTGCACCGAGCCGGGCGAGGAAGGATTCGGCCACGGGCCCGCCGGCCGCCTCGTGCCCAGGGCTGGTCCAGCGCGCGCCGCTGGGCCGCTCTGCCCGCACCGTGGTCGCCGGCTTGCCGAAGTCGTGCGCCAACACGGCGAACGTCAGCAGGACGCGGTCCCCCGCCTCGCGCTCCCGCCAGCCGGCCTGCGCGACCAGCGCGTCGAGGCAATGCCCCGTGTGGACGAACACATCGCCCTCCGGGTGCCACAACGGGTCCTGCGGCGTGCCGCGGAGCGCCGCGACCTCCGGGAAATGCGCGAGCCAGCCCGTCTCCTCCAGCACGGCCAGGCCGCGCGAGGGGCGCAGCGCCTTCGCGGCCCACTTCTCCCATTCGCCCCAGACCCGTTCGACCGGCAACTCGGCGTACGCCGGCGCGATGGCGCGGCAGACGGAGGCGGTCTCCGGGGCCAGGGTCAGATCGAACCTCGCCGCCAACTGGAACCCCCGCAGCACCCGCAGCGGATCCTCGGCGAACGCCGGACTCGTGTGGCGCAGAACGCGCCGGGCCAAGTCCTCGCGCCCCTCGTGCGGATCGATGATCGCGTCGGCGAACGGATCGTAGGCGATGGCGTTCAGCGTGAAGTCTCGGCGCGCCGCGGCCTCCGCGTCCCCGAGCCCGGGCTCCGGCGCCACCGCGAACCCCCGGTGGCCCGCGCCCGTCTTCGACTCCCGGCGCGGCAGCGAAAAATCGTACTCCGTCCCCGAGCGGGCGCTCCGCACCTTGATCACCCCGAAGCTCCGGCCCACGACGTCCGTGGATCCGAAGGGCTCCAGCGCGCGGTGCAGAGTTTCGAAATCGACCCCGCGCACCTCGACGTCGAGGTCCTTGGGGGCAAGGCCCAGCAGCCAATCGCGCACGCCACCGCCCACGATCCGAGGTTGGCCGCAGCGGCGGACCGCCTCGAGCATCGCCCGCAGGTCTGGTGGCAAGGGCAGGGGCGCGTTCATTCCGCGCGGCGGCCGCGCAGCGCGGCGAGTAACAGGAGCAGCCAACCGGTGAGCAAGGCCACCCCGCCCAGCGGGGTCACCGGCCCCAGCCAGCGCGGGCCACCGAGGGCGAGAAGGTAGAGCGAGCCCGAGAAAAGGAGCGTGCCGGCCGTCCAGCAGCGCGTCACCCAGCGCAGGCCGGGGGCGTGGTCCGGGTCGGCGCGCAGCCAGGCGGCCAGCGCCGCGAGGGCGAGGGCGTGCCCGAGGTGGTATTGGGCGGCGGTGGACCAGACGCCCTCCAGTCCCCGGGCCGCGAGGGAGGCCTTCAGGGCGTGCGCGCCGAGGGCGCCGAGCGCCACGCCGGAAAGGCCAAGCAGGCCGGCGGCACTGAGCGCGCGGCGGGCGGGCAGGGAGGGCGAGGGCATCGGCGGAGGTTGGGCCGGGGCGTCCCGGGAAACAAGGCCGCAGGCGGGGCGCGTTGGCGGCGGGGCGGCGCCCCACGCATTTCGGCCCAAAACTCGGTTGACAGCCACGGGGCGGACCTTAGCCCTTGACCTCTTTTCGCATGAAAACGTTCCTCGCCAAGAAGGAGGCAGTGCAGCCCAAATGGTATCTGATTGATGCCGCGGGCGTGCCGCTCGGACGACTCGCCGTGAAGGCCGCCAACCTCATCCGCGGCCGCCACAAGCCGAGCTACACCCCCAGCGTGGACACCGGTGATTTCGTGGTGGTCGTCAACGCCGAGAAGGTCGTCCTGACCGGCCGCAAGGAGGAGGCGAACGAGTACATGTTCTTCTCCGGTTTTGTCGGCGGCGAGAGCTACCGCAAGGTTTCCCTGATGCGCGAGCGCCACCCAGAGTTCATCATCGAGCACGCCGTCAAGGGGATGCTCCCGAAGAACCGGATTGCCGCAACGATGCTGCGCAAGCTGCGCGTGTTCGCCGGCGCCTCCCACACCCACGAGGCCCACGCGCCGCAGAAGATCACCGTCTGAACCCCTTCCCAACGACCGTTATGAGCGCTGCATCCCCCGCCACCGTTTTCCTCGGCACCGGCCGCCGCAAGACGTCGACCGCCCGCGTGCGCCTGTCCGAGGGTTCCGGCAAGCTGACCGTTAACGGCCGCACCTTCGACGACTACTTCTCCCACGAGAATTTCGCCAAGCAGGCCTACGCGCCGCTGCTCACGGTGGAGCTCAAAGAGAAGATCGATGTGTCCGTGAATGTCTCCGGCGGCGGCGTCGCTGGCCAGGCCGGTGCGGTCGCCCATGGCATCGCCCGGGCACTACAGAAGCTGAACGCCGAGCACCGGCCGAAGCTCAAGAAGGGCGGTCACCTCAAGCGCGATCCGCGCGAGAAGGAGCGGAAGAAGGCCGGTCAGCCGGGCGCCCGCAAGCGGTTCCAGTTCTCCAAGCGCTGAGCGCGATCGGAATTTTATCTTCTCCCGCCGTCCTCTTCCGGGCCGGCGGTCCTTTGGCGCCGCGCGATCCCGTCACGCGAGCTGCACTTTTTTGTTGGCGAAGCGGAGGCGCTCGGTCTCTATCACGACAAGATGAAGCTGTTCTCTGCCCGTTCCGCTGCGCTTGCGTTCGCCTTTTCCGCCGCCATTGCCCGGGCGCACCCCGGTCACGGTGGTCACGAGGGCGGCGATTTCACTTGGGACTTCAGCCACCTCGCCTCCCACCCGCTGGCCACTGCCTCCTGCGTGCTGATGGTCGGCGCCGCCCTCTGGGCCGCCGTGGGCCTCCTGCGCTCCCGTCGCGCCAGCGCTCAGAGTTTGCGTAAGTCCGTTGCCAAGTAAGGTAGGTGCGGCGCTAGCGCCGCCCGGATAGCGTGTAGGGTTTCCCGGAGGCGGAGCGGATTTGCTGTGACCGCTTTGAGGGACCAAGCGGCCTGACCAGACAGGCGGCTCACCCCGAGCCAAAGACCGGGTTGTTCGAGTCGCTCAAGCGCGATGCGCCAAGTTCCTTCCGCGGGACCGAGAGCTGGGCCCGCCAAAATCGCGTTCAGGAAGCACGCGTCTTTACCGGATCCGTGGAAGGCGGCTAGTTCGCGGAGCTCCGGTCCGGAGGCCGCCATGCGCTCGCAGA
>VHCI01000099.1 GCA_016871775.1 Verrucomicrobiota bacterium
CGCGCCCTTCGCGGGCGGCCAATGCGCGTCCTGGCGCGACGCGCGTGGGCGGACGCTCGAGACCGGGATCCACCTCGCGTTCCCTTGGTATCATAACCTCGCGGCGCTCGCGGCGGCGATCGGCCACCCGCTCCCGCTGCGCGAGACCGACGGCAATTATTACGTCTGCAACGGCGCAACCGGCCGCGTCGACACTCTCCTCGCTGGCAAGTCGGTGCTGAAGACCCTCGGCGGGCTCGCGACCTTCCCCGGGCTCACCCCAGGCGAACGGTGGCAATTGGCGCGCCTGATTGGGCGCATCCTGCGGATGGACGACGCGGCCGCGGAGGCGCACGATGGCCAGACCGTCGCGGAATTCCTCGCGGCGCAGGGCGCCACCCCCGCCCTCGCCGGGCAACTCGCGCTTGCGGCGGTGACGATCCAAGGGCTGCGGCCGGAGGAGGCGGGCGCAACCTCGTTCCTCAAGTTCCTGCGCACGATGTACGGCAGCACGGGCCGCTTCGACACCGCGTTCTTCGGCGCGCCCCTCGGTGACGCCCTGGTCGAGCCGCTCGTGACCTTCATCCGCGCGCGCGGCGGCCAAATCCATCTCGGCTGCGCCGTCGCCGGGGTCGAGGCGGGCACGGACGGTCCCGGCGTGCGCCTGCCGGATGGCACCCGGCGCGGTTTCGACCACGTCGTCGCGGCGGTCCCCGGCCACGCGCTCCCGGCGCTGGTGCCGCCCGCGTGCCGGGGACAGCCGCCCTTCGCCGGGTTGGACGGCCTGCGCGAGACGCCGATCATTACCCTCACCCTCTGGTATGACCGGAAGGTGCTGCCGAACGGGAACGTCTACATCTCGAATCGCGACCACCTGCACGGGCCGGTCTTCGACGCCGTCGCGGACAAGGCGGACCATTGGCGCGGCTGGCCGGGCCTGGATCATCCCGGCAGCGTCGTGCAGGTGCTGATCGACGCGGCGGACGATGTGGCGGGCCTGGCCGACGACGCCTTAGTCGCGCGGGCGGTCGCCGACTTGGGGCGGTTCTTCCCCGGGTGCCGCGGCGTGCGGCCGGCGGACGCGACCGTCCTGCGGTTGACCGGGACCTATTGCGGGACGCGGCCGGGTTACTGGTCGCGGGTGCCGCGGACCGCGGCGACGGGGGTGCCGGGGCTCTGGCTGGCGGGCGATTACACGACCGGGCCGTACCACTACGGGATGGAATCCGCGGTGCGCTCGGGCCGGGAGGTGGCGAATGCGCTACTCGCGCGGCGCGGGCGGCCGGGGCATCCCGTGCTGCGGCCGCGGTACCTGCCGTTCGTGCGCGCGTGAGTGGGCGGCGGCGGGATCAGAACCGCAGCGTGTTCGTCAGGACCCACGTCCGCGGGTCGTGGCGGAAGCCGGCGTTGTCGGGGAGGCCGGTGGCGGCGTTGGGGTAGATCGCGAGCGGCTGCGTGCCAAGGAGGTTGTTGAGGTTGAGCTGCACCGTCCATTGCACGCGGCGGGTGAGGCGCGTCTGGTAGCGGACGATGAGGTTGGCGATGGCGGTGTCCTTGCCCATCAGGGCGCGGCGGACGTTCCCCGCGGCGAGGTCGTTGTAGTAGTAGCGGATGGCTTCAAAGTCGGCGCGGCCGTTGAGGCCGAGGCTGAGCCCGCGGAGGGGGCCGGTGCGGAGGTCGTGCATCGTGGTGAACGAGAACGAGTGGCGCGGGAAGCCGATCGTGCGCTCGCCGCCGCGGCGGGCGAGGAAGGTGGGCGTGGGCGGGGTGAACCCGAGCTGGTGGGCGCTGATGGGGAGGCCGAGGCGGCCGGTGCCGACGCCGGGGATGGTGAGCCCGAGGGCGGCGGCGTTGAGGATGCCGCCGTTGTCGCGGCCGAGTTGGGCGCGGTAGTTGCCGGCGGCGTCACCGGAGCGGAGCATCGTGACGGTGAGGGGCTGGGTGGCGACCCCGGCGGCGTAGGTGCGGCCGTCGGTGGCGACGCGGACCGCGGGGTTGATGGGGACGAGCAGCGGCGAGCCGTCGCCGAGGAGGATCTGGCCGGCGGCGTTGGTGCGGAACTCGTCGTTGTAGTAGAAAGGCAGCTCGACCGGCCCGCCCTCGCGGCCCTGGCTGAAGGTGTATCCGACCATCGCGCGCCAGTCGGGCCGGGGCCGCGCGGAGAGCGTCACCTCGAGGCCGCGGGTCCGCGCGTCGTACTCGTAGGACGGGCTGCGGATAGTGGCCCAGTAGCTGCCGTTGATGCCGCTCGGTCCGAGGATCTGCTGGGTGGCGCCGTCGAGCGTGATGAACTGGTTGCGGCTGCGGGTCTCGTAGGCGGTGACTGAGCCGGAGAGGCGGCCCTCGAGGGCGTTGACCTTGAGTCCGCCCTCGACGCTCTCGCCGCGGCCGTTCGGCAGCGGGCCGCCGTCGTAGCGCGACTGCGCGTTGATCCCGCCGGGGGTGAAGCTCGAGGAGGCGCCGACGTACAGGGAGACGGGCGAGGTGACCTTCCACACGAGGCCCGCGTTGCCCGTGGTGCCGGCGCCCTGGGCCACCACGCCGGTGTTGTAGAGCACCTGCCTCAGCTCGTCGCGCCGGACGCCGGCGAGCGATTCGATCTTGCCGCCGAACCAGCTGGTGAAGAGCGCGGCGAAGGCGGCGGCGCTGCGGCCGTGGTCCTGGTTGGCGCCCGAGGAGCCCCCGTTGAAGCCGAGCGGGTTGTCGCGGGTGGCGAAGGCGGGATTCGGGTACTTCTGGTAATCCCACGCGTAGGTGCGGCCGGCGAAGGTGTAGTTGCGCGGGCGGGCCACGTCGACGAAACCGCCGAGGTTGGAGCGCACGTCGACCCACTGGTTGGGCATCACCGTGCGCCCGCCGTTGGCGGTGTTGAGCTGGGCCCGGTTGACGATGAAGGCGCCCGCGGCGTCCACCTCGTAGTAGCTGTAGCTCATATTCTGCCGGTAGTGCGGGTAGTCGACGCGCTCGGCGCCGAGGATGAGCTGGTTGCGCGTGTGCCGGGTGAGCCGGAAGTCGGCGTTGAGGGTGGCGCGCAGGCCCCACTCGGTGGCGCGCACCTCGGAGCCGCCGGGCCGGTAGCCGAGCGCCCAGGCGTCGAGGGGGTTGCCGCCGGCGAGGGGCGCCTGCAGGGCCGTGATGCCCTGCGCGCCGGTGTTGTCATTGAAGGCCGAGCGCATCGTGCCGGTGACCTGCGCCTCGAGGCCGGGGGCGAGCCGGGAAGACAGCGTGAGTGTCTGGAACTGCTCCCAGCGGCGTCGCGCGTAGGCATTCCCGCCGAGGACGTCGACGTTGCGCCAGTTGATCATCCCGCCGGCGATGCGGGCGAGGGCCGGGTCGTCGCGCGCCAGCAGCACCGTCAGCGGCGCGTTGTTGGGCACCAGCGTCGGGGCGCCTGAGACGAGGAGGCGCCGGTTGGCCTGGATCGAGGTGTCGAAGCGGTCCTCCACCTCCAGGCGGAGCACCGTCGCCGAGGCGGGCAGAAGCTCGATGGCGGCGTCGACCAGCAGGCCGGTGGTGTTGCGGCTGAGCACGTCGCGCCAGAAGTTCTGCTGGGAGCTGACGGCGGCGAGCCGGAGCGCAACGCGGCGCCCCCGGAACGTGCCCGAAGTGTTCGCGTCGACCTGGAAGCGGGCGGTGCCGAACTCGTCGGTCTTGTGCTCGAGCGAGAGGGAATGCGCGCCGAAGGCGGCCTTCTTGACGACCACGTTGATGACGCCCCCGGCGGGGTTGTTGCCGTAGAGCAGGGACTGGGGCCCGCGGATCACCTCGAGCCGCTCGTAGGCGAAGCCCTCGGCGAGGTTGCCGAGATACATAAAGCCGTTGCGGCGCGGGAAGGCGGCGAGGCCGCGGACCGAGAAGGTCTGCATATTAAATCGGTCGCCGGCGAGGGCGCCGTTCGCCGCCGACGAGCCGCCGGCATTCTCGCCCGCCCCGATGCCGGTCATCCGGTTTGTCAGCAGCTCCACCACGTCGGAGGTGCCGAGGTCCTGCATCATCGTGGAATTGAAGATCTCGGCGGTGATCGGCACGCGCTCGAGGGAGCGGTTGGTGCCGGTGAGCGAGTTGGTGTTCAGCGCCTGGTAGGTGTCGTTCGGGTCGACCGTGACCTCGAACGCGCTGAGTTGCACGGCCGTGCCAGCAGGGGAGGCCGGCGTGGCCGGCGGCGCGACCTGCGCGCCGGTCGGCGCGAGCGCGAGGCAGAGGAACACGAACGCGAGCCGCGGCAGGGGGCCGGGCAGGGGAGGACGCTTCATAGGGTGGGGTGGGGCCGATCCCGGTCCGCGCGGGCCGCCGGTTGTTCCGCGGGTCGGGACCACGGTGCCCCGCGCCGGGACGCCGGGACGAGCGCCGAAGCATTGTTAGTTGTCAACAATGATGAGCAGGGTGTTGGGTCGCGCGGGTGGGGTGCGGCGCGGAAATGATGGCTTTGAGGTGGGGGTGTACGGGTAAAATTGGGGCGGGGAGGACGCGAATCGGAGGCCTTAGAAGGGATCGGAGTTAATTGTTAACAATTGCCTTGGGGCGCCGATCGCGCCAAGGGTGGTGGGCTCAGTTTCCCGATGCCCTTCCCGCCCCTTCGTTTCCGCCCGCTGTGGTGGGCCCTCGCCGCGCTGGTTGGCGGCGGGCCCGCGGTGGCGGCCACGCCCCGCGTCGCGTCGCCCGACGTCGTATTCATCCTTGCCGACGACCTCGGTTGGGGGGACCTCCGCTGCTACGGTAACCCGGTGGTCGACACCCCGGTCCTCGATGCGCTCGCGGCCGGCGGGGTGCGCTTCACCGACCACTACTCGCCCTCCTCCCTCTGCGCCCCGGCGCGCGCGGGCTACCTGACCGGCCGCCACAACCACCGCACGGGCGCGGTCGACGTGCCAAGCAACCGCGGCCTCGACCGGCTGGACCTCGCGGAGCGCACCTTTGGGGACCATTTCCGGCGCGCGGGCCACGCCACGGCGCTGATCGGCAAGTGGCACAACGGCGCCTACTGCCGCGACCACCTGCCGCACCGGCGCGGCTTCGACCGCTTCGTCGGCTACGCCAACGGCGGCCAGGACTACTGGCGCTGGAACCTGCAGCGCGACGACGAGGCTTTCCCCCACGACGGCCGCTACCTCTCCGACGCGCTCACCGACGAGGCGATCCGCTTTGTCCGCGAGCAGCGAGGCCGACCGCTCGCGCTGTTCCTCGCCCACCCGGTCCCCCACGGTCCCCTGCAGGCGCCGGAGCCCCTCGTCGCGAAGTACCGCGCTCGGCTCGGCCCCGCGGCCGCCGACGCCGTGGTGCTCACCTACGCGATGATCGAGGCGATGGACACCGGCCTCGGCCGCCTCTTCGCCGCGCTGCGCGAGGAGGGGCGCTGGGAAAACACGATCGTCGTCTTCACGAGTGACAACGGCCCGGTGCTGCGCCGCGACGCGACGCACGGCCCGCAGCGGCGCTTCAACGGCCCGTTTTCCGGCGAGAAGGAGTCGGTCCTAGAGGGGGGCTTGCGCGTGCCGGCGATCGTCGCGTGGCCCGCGGGCTTCCCCGGCGGCCGCGTCATTGCGACGCCGGTGCACGGCTGCGACTGGCTCCCGACCCTGCTCGCCGCGACGGGCGCCCGGCCCTGGCCGGAGGCGCCCGCGTTCGACGGCGCCGACCTCACGCCGCTGCTGCGCGGCGCGCCGGCCCCCGCGCTCGCGGCCCGTGCGCTGCCCTTCCAGCGAAACCGCTACGCGCCGGCGGCGGGGGAGAACGCCGCCCTCCGGCGTGGGCAGTGGAAGCTGGTCTGGCCGGGGTACGAGGCCGCCCTGCGCAAGGATGGCGCGCGCGACAGCCCCTCGTACCTCCGGGGACTGGTGCACCCGCATTGGGAGATGCCGCTCGACCGGCAGCTCGACGCGCCCGTCCCCGCGCCCGCGCGCCGCCCGCGGCTCCACGACCTCGCGGCGGACCCCGCGGAGCAGTGCGACGTGGCCGCGGAGCATCCGGAACTGGTGGCGGAGCTCGCGGCCCAGCACGCCGCGTGGTTCGCGCGGGTGGAGCCCGAGTGGCGGGCGGCCCGCGCGCGGATCGTCGCCCACGACCGCGACTATTGGCGCGGGCGGCCCGCCCCGGACCCCGTCGCCCTGTTCCGCGACTTCTGGCTGTGGCGCTCCGCCCCGCCGGGCACCGATCCCGCCACCGCCGACCCGCTCCGGGTGTTCCGGGGCTTCTGGACCGAGGGAAACCAATGAGCACACCCCGGAAAAACCGCGTCCGCCTCGCCGCCGCCACGCTGGGCCTGCTCGCCGCGCTGGCCACCCCTGCGCGGGCCGCGGCGCCCGCCCCCGCGGAACGCCCGAACCTCCTGCTGATCGTCACCGACGACCAGGGCCCCTGGGACCTTGGCAGCGCGGGCAACCCGCACCTCGACACCCCGCACCTCGACGCGCTGGCGCGGGACGGCGTGAGCTTCGCCCGCTACTACGTCGCGCCGGTGTGCTCGCCCACGCGCGCGGGCCTGATGACGGGCCGTTACGCCTTCCGCACCGGGCTTTACAATACCCGCTTCGGCGGCGACTCGCTCGCGCTTGGCGAGGTGACCGTCGCGGAACTCCTGCGGCGCGCCGGCTACCGCACCGGCCTCTTCGGGAAGTGGCACCTCGGCCGTTACCCCGGTTACCAGCCCCACCAGCGCGGGTTCGACGAGTTCCTCGGTCACTACCAGGGCCACATCGAGCGCTACGAGTACGCCGACCAGTTCGTCTACAACGGCCGGCCGGTCACGACCCGCGGCTACGTCACGGAGCTCGTGACCGACGCCGCGATCGCGTTCATCGACGAGACGCGGCGCCGGAGCCCGGGCGCGCCCTTCTTCGGCTACGTGGCCTACAGCGCCCCGCACTCGCCCTACCAGCTCGACACCTCGCACGCGCACCAGCCCAAGGGCGACGCGCTGATCACGAAGTACCTGCGCCGCGGCCTCGAGCTGCAGCAGGCGCGCATCTACGCGATGATCGAGCGCGTCGACACGAACGTCGGTCGCCTGCTCGCGCACCTGGAGGCGGCCGGGCTGGCGCGGGACACGGTGGTTGTTTTCCAGAGCGACAATGGCGGGGTGAGCCGGCACTGGACCGGCAACTTCCGGGGCTTCAAGGCACAGGTGTACGAGGGCGGCGTGCGCTCGCCGTGCTTCGTGCGCTGGCCGGGCCGTTTCCCGGCGGGCGGCGTGGTGCGCGCGCAGGCGGCGCACGTCGACCTGTTGCCGACGTTCTGCGAGCTGGCCGGGGTGGCGCCCCCCGCCGACCGCGTGATCGATGGGCGCAGCCTCGTGCCGCTCCTGCGCGCCGGGCAGGGCGAGCGCCACCAGCCCTTCGTGTACCACTCCTGGAACCGGCTCGCGCCCTCGCCCGACACCAACTGGGCGATCAGCGACCAGCGCCACAAGCTGGTTGGCGCCTCCGGGGGCGGCGGCAAGGCCAAGGCTGGCGGCTGGCAGCTCTTCGACCTCGAACAGGATCCGGGTGAGCAACACAACCTCGCGGCCGCGCAACCCGAGCGGGTGCAGGCCCTGCGCGCGGAGTTCCTGCGTTGGTATGGCGAGGTGACCCGCGGCGTCACGTTCGCGCCCGTGCCCATCCCGGTCGGCCACGCGGAGGAGAACCCGGTCGAGTTGCAGCCGAGCTGGGCCCGGCTGGGCGGCGAGGGCGTGAGTTACGTCTTCGACGCGTACGACTGGGACACCATCGAGGGTTGGTCGCGTCCCGGGCAGTTTGCCGAGTGGCGGTTGAATGTGACGCGCGCGGGCCGCTACGAGGTGGAGGTCGACTACGGGTGCGCGCCCGCCGCCGCGGGGGGGCGGCTGCGGCTCTCGGCCGGCGGGGCGGGCGTCGAGCTCACCACGCGGCCCACCGGGACACCCAACGTCTTCGCCCGCGCGCGCGCCGGGGTGCTGGAGTTGCCCGCGGGACCGTTGACGCTCCGGGCCGAGGTCGCGGTGGCGCCGCCCGCCGGCGAATTGATGCGGCTCAACCGCCTCCGCCTGCGTCACCTCGATTGACGAGGCCTTCCCCTTCCTTTGCCGCCGCTGCCGACGCGCTCGCATCCGCCACCCCGGAAACGGCCGGGGCATCCCGTGCTGCGGCCGCGGTACCTGCCGTTCGTGCGCGCGTGACCGGTCCTGCGACCGAGGTCCGATTCGCTTTCGGTCCTTTGCCGATTTCGGCCCGATTCATCCCCTTCAATCTTGGTGCCGGTCACCTTGCCCGAAAGTCGGCTGGGTGTCGCTCTTGCTCCGGCCGGGCTGTTGGTCGCGAAATTGCTCCATCGGACGTTGACTTAGGATAACTGGGAGGGACAGAGATCTTGTTCCCAGTGCTAGATATCTCGTGCGCCAGAGCCGTGACCCCCTCGCCCTCCCATTTGGTTTCCAGCGTCACGGCGAATGCCGCTGCCGGCATCGACCGCGCCCTGCTGGAGGAACTGTTCGACCACACGCCAGACATTGCATTTTTCATCAAAGATGCTGCCGGTCGGTACAGCACTGTGAATCATTCGTTGGTGGAACGCCATGGTCTGAAGGGAAAGGCGGACCTGATCGGGCGGCGCCCCGCCGACGTGTGCGCGGGCAGCCTTGGACGCATCCCCACGGAACAGGATGCAGCGGTGTTGCGCACCGGGCGCCCCATCGTTGACCACCTCGAGCTCCACTGGTTGCTCCCCCACCGTCCGGTGTGGTGTCTGACGACCAAGCTGCCGTTGCGCGATGCGGCGGGCAAAATCTGCGGCCTGATCGGCCTCTCGAAAGACGTCCGCGCCCCGATCTCGCCCCGGGAGATTCAGCCGGGAATCGCCACCGCCATCCTCTACTTGGAAACCAACTACGCCGAGTCCGTCTCGCCTTCGCGGCTTGCTCGCCTCGCGCGGGTACCGCCGGCCAGGTTCGGACGCGCCGTGAAGCGGATCTTCGGTCTCACGCCCGTCCAGTTGATCGCCAAGACACGCATTGCCGCTGCTTCACTGACCCTCCGCGATAGCGCGCGCGCGGTCGCCGAAATTGCCCACGAGTGTGGCTTCTCCGATCACAGCGCCTTCACGCGGGCGTTCCGCGCGGCCACGGGGGTCGCTCCGACGGAGTTTCGCCAGATGCATCGCACCGCCCAAACCCGCGCTCAGCTGGAATCGGGCCGCAAGGGCGTGCGGCGGTGTGGATGTGCGCCGCGCGCTCCTACCGTGGCGTGAGCGGGCAACCTGGACGGCCGTTGTGCCGAGTTTTCCACTTTCGCGCGTTTCCCGGTCAAGACGCCACGACGCCAACCTGCTAGGCTCTTCGGCCTGCACTTCCACCCTTGCCGATGCCGATGACCCACGGGCCCGACAGCAGCACCGGTCGTGATCCCGGCGTCCGTGCAGGGAGGCCCACGGCCGATCGGCGCGCTAGGACGGAAGACGGTCGAATCGCTGGTGCCAAGGCACCTGGCTCGCCATTCCCGAAACGGGGACTGCGAGCGTCGACCCGGGAAGATTATCCCCCGCGAACAGATTCCGTCACCGGACTCCAATCCATACCTAAAATTGCGATGAAAAGTGAGCTCGTTACCGCCCTCATCACGGCTCTGGTCGGCCGGCTTGCCGCTCCGTCCGCCTGCGCGATGCACCGTCGCACAGGCCCCCACCTCCGGACGCTTGGGCGCGCCTTGGCGATCGGCACGTTCTGCCTTTTCCTCGGCCTGCCCGCCCGCGCGCAAGTTGCGCCCCCGCCCGCGCCCTCCACGGGTAATCCGATCAAGCTCTCCGTCTTCGAGGTCTCCTCCGAACGGGACACCGGTTACGCCGCCTCCACCGCGATGACCGGCACCCGCACCAATGAGAAACTCGAGAACCTCCCCAACTCGATCTCGGTCATGACGCAGGAGCTTCTCCAGGACCTCGCCTTCAACAATTACTTCGACGCCGTCGACTTCGGGATAAGCACCGAGAACCAATTCAACGACCAAGGCACCATCGGCGCCGTCGTCGGCAACCGCAGCGGCAATCAGGTTAATATCCGCGGCCTCGCCTCCATCCGCCAGCTCCGCGACGGCTTCCCTTGGTATCTCGCCGCCGACGTCTTCAACACCGAGCGCATCGAATTCAGCCGCGGCCCCAGCGGCCTCGCGTTCGGCGACGTCGATGCCGGAGGCACCATCAATATCGCTAGCAAGCGGGCATCCTTCCAGCGCCGCGGCTCCGTCCAGGTTCGCTACGACAATTTCGGCACACAGCGCTACTCCCTCGATTTCAACCAGCCTATTCTCCCCGGCCGCCTCGCCATACGCGTCAACGCCATCCAGTCCGAGGTCGAGAATTTCAAGCAGCGCATGGGCCGCGACCTTGAGGGCTACGCCGGTTCTCTCCGCTGGGAACCTTTCAAGCACCGGCGCACGCAGATCGACGTGGCCTACGAGACCGGCAACTCCACCTACTACATCGGCCATCTCGGCCCCGGCGACTACCGCGGCGCCTACGTCTACGGCACCGGCACCAGCGATCTCGATGCCGACCCGCTTCGCTCGGGCATACAGACCAACGGTGTCGGCATGCAGCAGATTCGCGCCGCCACCTCGCTCAATCACGCCCTCGTCGACGTCGGCGGCGTCATCAACAACTGGCAGTCCACCGCCGCAAACATCTTCCGCATTTCGTTCACGCCAACCAGCGCCGCCGCCACGTCCGCCACCGACCCGCAGAATCCCAACCGCCTCACGGTTCGCCGCGTCCCCGAGAGTATCATCCCGCTGAGCCAGGACTGGGGCGGCCCCGACACCAAGCAGAGTTCCAAATATTTCGCTTACACCGTCGAGCTAAAGCACGCGTTTTCCGACGAGCTCCACGCCCTCGTCGCCCACAACGCCCAAGTCGACGACACCATCCGCAAGCAAGCCTTCTCCACCGTCACCGTCATCGCCCCCGCCAGCCGCTACCTCCACATCGACGTCAACCCGGTGCTCCCCAACCCCAACGGCCCCGGCACCGTCCCCAACCCCAACTATGAGCAGATGTATGTCCTGCACGTGCCGATCTATAATCCGGGCGGCCACGACATCCTCAACTGGCGCGCCCAACTCGTCTACGACGCCGTCCTCCCTTGGGGCATCACTCAGCGCGTCGTCCTTGGCGCCAACTACCGCCACGAGAAAGTCTATTCCGAATTCTTCGGCTACTCGCTGACGCGCGAGGAGATCGCCCGCCGCGGCTACACCGGTGACGCCGCTTGGTTCACGAACAACCTCGTCTCCAATGTCCACTACCTGCGCGACGGCAACAGCGACGAGAAGCTCGGCTGGAACGTCCGCCCCGGCGTCACCCAGCTTTTCCGCTCGAACGCGGGCCTCAATCGCCACCAAGACCAGAGCCTCAGCTCCGGCTCCCTCAACGTCCTCGGCTCCTACTTCAAGGGCCAAGTCCGCACCAGCATCGGCGTCAGCCGCGAACACTGGCTGCAGAGCGTCAGTGCCGCCACCACCACCGACCGCGCCAACTTCAACCAGGCCACTTTTTTCGCCGCCGACGGCTCCCGCCTTCCCAACGACGGCATCCGCAAGGCCAGTGGCATGGCGCTGATTCCCTTCTCTGATGACTGGAGCACCAACCAGACCTACGGCGGTGTCTGGCACATCCGCCCCTGGCTCACGCTCACCGGCGGCTACTTCGAGTCGTCGCAGTTCTCCGACAACATAGGCACCGACCTCACCGGCGCCGCCGTCGTCCCGCTCACTGGTGAAGGCGTCGATTTCAGCGCGCGCTTCAAACTTTTTGCCGGCAAAGTCGAGGCCACCGTCACGCGCTTCGCCACCAAGCAGGAAAACCTCCAGGCCGGGATCAGCAACGAAGTCCGCGACGAGCTGAATCGGCTTCTCGAGACAGACCTCGCCAATTCGATCGACTACCGCGACCGCACCTCGACCGGCTGGGAATATCAGGTGCTCGTCAACCTTAACCGCAACTGGACGCTCCTCGGCTCCTACTCGCGCAACCAGACCGAGTTCACCCGGTTCTTCCCGCTCCTCGGCGCGGTTCTCACCCAGGCCCGGGCCGTCGCCAGCAGCCAAGGGCTCGATCCCGACAGCGCCACCATGCTTACCCGCGACTTCCTCGAGCAACAAGAAGGCGTGATCTCGCTCTCCAAGCGCGCCACCGGCAGCGTCACCACCCGCTACAGCTTCAACGAGGGTCGGCTCAAGGGCTTCACCGCCGGTATCGCCGCCCGTTATACCCGCGGCCGCGAGCGCAACGCGCAAGTCGTCTCCGGCGTGGCGGTCCTGCCCGCGGTCAAGAGCGATGATTACATCCTCACCAATCCCTTCGTCGGCTACCGTCGCAAGTTCGGCCGCTTCCTTTGGACCCTCCAGCTCAACGTCAACAACGTCTTCGACGAGAAAGTCGACGTCGGCAATGGCTACACTTGGACGCGCTACACCGAGCCCCGCCAATACGTCACCACCGCGACCGTGGCGTTCTGAGCGCGCCGATTGTGGCCGCCCGAGGCGTAAGCCGCGGGACCTTTCTTCCGCGCTAAACAAACGCCGCACCTCCCGCCGATCCCTGCGTACCCAGCGACCCAATGTCATCCTCCGCTCCATCCCAGTCTGGGCACACATTATGGAGTGTCGGGCGCCCGCCGGCGAATTGATGCGGCTCAACCGCCTCCGCCTGCGCCACCTGGATTGACGAGGCCTTCCCCTTTCTTTGCCGCCGCTGCCGCCGCGCTCGCATCCGCGACGGTCCCCATGACCGCGTCCGGGTGCGACTTGGCCTTTCAGGCGCCCGGCGGGACCACGCGGCGCAGAGTGTAGGTTTCCCCGCCCGCGAGGTCCGCGGCACCCAAGGTGGGCCAGGGATCCCAGGGCGCAGCGAGGAGCCGGCCGCTGATGCCGTCGCTGCGCGGGGAGAGCAGCCATTCGACGCAGTCCAGCGCGCGCGCGAGCGGGGCCGGATCCCCGGCGCGCTGGCGTT
>VHCI01000100.1 GCA_016871775.1 Verrucomicrobiota bacterium
GTGCGGGTGCGCTCGCGCCGCACGCCGAGGTTCAGCCGCACGTCGCGCCAGCGGGTGTTGAACTCCACGTAGGCGGCGTCGACCTGCTCCTTGATCGCACGACCGGTGGTGCGCTCGATGAGGAAGTTGTTGTAGGTGTTCTCCACGAACTGGCTGGGCTGCGACCGGAAGAGGTCGAGCATCGCGGTCGTGTTCGGGATCGGGAGGTTCAGCGCCGCGAGGTTGTCACCCTGCTTCGGGTCGAACAGCCCGGGATAAGTGTGCGCGATCATCACCGTCGAGGGGTTCAGCTGGTCACCCGCCGCCCCCACATAAGTCCACGAGCGCGTGCCCGTGCGGTTCAGGTCGTAGGTGGTCAGG
This sequence comes from Verrucomicrobiota bacterium, assembly GCA_016871775.1. GTDB lineage: Bacteria > Verrucomicrobiota > Verrucomicrobiia > Opitutales > Opitutaceae > ER46. The sequence goes on from VHCI01000100.1 coordinate 361, forward strand.
CGCGTCTTCACGCCGGCCTGGACCGTTACCGGCAGGCCGGCGGCGAGGAGCGCGCGCTTGGCGTCGAGGTAACCAAGGAAGACCTGGCTGGTGCCGGAGCGGTCGACCGTGCCGATGTTGTTGGGGTTGGCGTCGACGCGGTTGTAGTTCGCGAGGTTGCTCCAAGCCGGGCCCGAGAGCTGGGTCAACTGCCAGTCAGTCGAAGTCGGGCTGGAGCGGCGGGCGCTCCAGCTCATCCGGGTGAGGCGGTTGTTGGCCCCGGTGAAGTAGCCGGTGCGGCGGTCCTCGTAATGCGTCGTGCTGCGCGAGTAGCCGCCGCCGAGCGTGAGCTGCAGCTCGTGGCGGCGGTACTCGAGCTTGGGGGTGTAGGTGACGGTGTCGTTGAACTTGTGGCTGTGACCGATGTTCTGCTCGAAGCGCGTGTTCGCGTTGGCCGTGGCCCGGGCCAGCAGGGAGGTGGCGGTGGAGGACGGGTCGATGTCCGCGGTGTTCGCGCGGAAGGTGAGGGTGCGCGCGTTGATCTCGTCGTTGAAGTGGGAGAAAGCCGTGCGCAGCGACGCGATGAGGTGCGGGGTGACGCGGTAGTCGAGGTTCACACCGAGGGCCGCGCGGGTGGTGATCTTCGGGTTGTCGCGGAAGACGAGGGCATTGATCACCGGCCCGCGCGCCGTGTTGTTATCAATGGTCTGGGTGAGCCCCGACTGCTCGTTGAAGAGGCTGTTCGAGGAGAGGCTCAGCTGCACCCCGAAGCGGCCCTGAAAGGAGTCGGCATAGGTGAACACGAAGCCCGGGCGGATCTTGCGGTGGACGCCATCCCCGGGGCTCGGCGTGCGGCGCAGGGTGAACTCGTAGGGGGACGCGGTCAGGCTGGCCTGGGCGGTGACCTCGCGCCCCTTGCGCTCGAACGCGTTCTTGCTGCGGAGGTTCATCGTCCCCGCGGGCGCGTCCGCGTCCATACTCGCGGTCAGCGTCTTGTTCAGCTCGATCGATTCGATGCTCGTGATGGAGGCCTGCTCGAACTCGAACTGCCGCGAACCGCCGCCGAACGACGCCGAGGCCGCCGTAGCCATCCGCATCCCGTCCACGCTCACGGTGGCGTACTTCGGGTCTAGGCCGCTGATGCGCACCGCGCGCGCGTCCGCGTCCACGTAGTCCATCACCACTCCCGGCATATACTTCATGAATTCGCCGATGTTGCCGCCGGTGACGTCGCCGAAGTTGTCCGAGGCGACCACGCTCTTGAAGTTCAGCGCCGCGCGCTGCTCCATGATCGCCTTCGCGTTGCCCTCTCGCTCGTTGGAAACGACGAACTTGTCTAGAGTCACGACCGCGTCCCCCGCCGCGGGCCGCGCGCCGGGGCGGAAGGTGGAGCCGCGCAGCTCGAAATCACGCGTGGCCGTGCCGCCCGCCGGCACGGTCAGCCGGGCTGAGGCGCGGTCGTAACCGGTGTAGGCCACCGCGAGCGCGACCTCCCCGGCGGGCACGTTCGTCAGTAGGTAGGAGCCGTCGTCCCCGGAGAAGACCAAGAGGTTGGTGCCCTCGACGGAGACCTCCGCGTTGCGCACATACTCCTGAGTCGCAGGGTTGAAGATGCGGCCGGCGATCCGGCCGGTCGCCGCCCCCTGGGCCGACAAGGACAGCGGCAACAGAAGCGCAAGCAGAAGCGGACGGCACGCGGACCAGGGGAGTAAAGAAACCATGGTGGCTCGGGGGCTTTCCCCAGCCTTGGGGAGACGACGGCGCGCGCCGAGCCGAAAAGGCACGCCGCGTCGCGGCCGCGGCTCAGGGCGCGGCGACGACGAACACCTGAGCGTGCGTCCCCGCCGGCCCAGCCACGCGCCGGGTGTAGGCGATGAGCCGGCCATCCGGGGAAAACACGCACGCAAGCGCCTCCGGGCCATCCGCGCCCGCCGCGCGCGGGGTCAATCGCGTCGTGGCGCCCGTCGCCGCGTCGGTCACGCACACGCTGCCGTCCATCACGTGCGCCAGCCGGCGGCCATCGGGACTCCAAGTGAAGGCGGAGCTAGCGCCCGCGGGACCGCGCGTGAGCGGGCGCGGCGCGCCGCCGTCCGGCGGGACGGTCCAGAGCTGCGCTTGGCCCGCCGCGTCCAAGCGCAGAAAGGCGATGGTGCCGTCGACGGGGGACGCCCGGAGCCAGTGGCGCGGGGCCGGCGCGACCCCGCGGGGCGACTCACTCCCGAGGAAGGTGAGGCGGCGCTGCCCGGTGCCTGCGGGAGGCGCGGGCCGCCGGGTTGTGGTGCCCTCGAGGGGCTCTGCGCCCGCCCGCGTGAGGTCGGGGGGCAACTCTACCACGAAAACCTCCGCGTGCTCGCGCCCGTCGGGCGCGGTGACGTTCCCGAGGAAAGCGAGGCGCCGCCGCCCGTCCCGGTCCGGCAACCAGCCCTCCTCGTAGGCCCGGCTGATCTCGTCGGAGCCGGGTCGCGGGCGGTTCACGGTGCGGGTAACGACCACCGAGAACCAGCCGCCGTCCTGGTTGCGCGGGTGGGACCGCGGCACCCGCACGCCGCCTGGAGCCGCGACCGCGACGGCCACGTTGCGCTGGTTGCGGTCGTGCTCCCCGGAGCCACCGAGCCGCGCCAGCACTTCGTCGTCGTAGGTGAAGCTGAGCGCGTCGCCGCCGGGGTGGAACACGTGCACGTGCGAGCCGCCGCGGAGCGCGCCCGGGACGAACGGCGGCGCGTAGGTCATCGCGTCGAGGCCACTGCCCTCCCCCGGGGACCCCGGCTCGACGAGAAAGCCGCGGCGGCGGCTGAGGCCGTAGGTCCATTCGGGCGTCGGGTGCTCGGGGCCGAGGATAAACACGACTTGGTCGCGCCGCGGATGGTACGTGACGACGCCGCAACGCGCCCCGTGCGCGGCTTGGTAAAGAGTCTCGACGCGGCCGGTGGCGACCTCGACCCGCTCGATGCGCGCGGCGTCAAATTCCCCGCCGGGGCCGCGGACGTCGTAGACGATCCAGCGGCTGTTGGGGGACCAGACGTTGACGTTGGTGAGGACGTGCCCGTGCGGAGCGGAGGTGAGCTGGGTTCCGCCGGCAGCCAAGGGAAGCATACTCCCGAGTACCACGGTGGCGAACGGGGCCATCAGCCGAGGGGTGCGGGGCCGGCCCGGCCTCATCGGCCCTCGGCGGCCCAGCGCTTCATTTGGGCGATGTTGGCGATCAGCGTGTCCCGCCCGCCCTCCTTACCGCCGCGGTCCCCGGCGTAGACGCGCATATCGCTGTTATACATCGCCTCGGCCTCCGGGCCGAGGTCGCCCGTCTCGCGCATCCACTGGTCCAGCCGCACGCGCAGCCGTTCCAGTTCGCCGCGGTGCGCGGGGGCGGCCGCCAGGTTGCGTACCTGCCAGCGGTCCGTGGTCAACTCGTAGAGTTCCTCCGCCGGGCGCACGGAACGGAACAGCAACTCGGAGGCGAGGGGGTCGAGGCGGCCGGCGGCGTGCAGGGAACGGAGCGTCTGGAGGATGCTCTTGCCGTCCTTGTACGCGTTGGGCTGAAGGTGCGGCCGCTGCGGCAGGAAGTTGCGGATGTAGAGGTAACGCTCCGTGCGCACGCTGCGCAGGCGCTCGACCGTCTCGTCGCAGCGGTCCCGCGCGGCAAAGGCAAACGGGCGCGGCTGGTAGCCGGCGGCCAGCACGTTGCGGCCCTGCAGGCCGGCGGGCAGCGGCACCCCGGCGGCGGCGAGGGAAACCGGCACCAGGTCGATCAGCTCGACGAGGTCGTCACGCACGGCTCCCCGGGGCACACCCGGGCCGCGGACGATGAACGGCACGTGCGTGCCCTCGTCGTAGAGGAACTGCTTGCCGCGCGCGTGGCTGATGCCGTGGTCGGTGGTGAAGATGACCAGCGTGCGCTCGAGCTCGCCCTCAGCCTCCAACCGCGCAAGCACCCGGCCGACGTGCTGGTCGGTGAAGCGCACCGCGTCGAGGTACGCCGCCCAATCGCGCAGCAGCACCGGGTCGCGCGGGTAGTACGGCGGGAGGATGACCCGTTCCGGGTCGGTGGCGCCGCCGAGTTCCGCCGCCGCGCGCTCGGCCAAGCGCTTGGCGGCCTCGTCGGTGCCGCCGCGCAGCTTCCCGCCCGCGAGCTGCACTTGCATAAAAAAGGGCTGCCCCGGCCGGCGGTTCGCCCAGTCGGGGCCGTCGTACATCGCGGGGTCCCACTCAAAATTGTAGTCCGTCTTGCCCAGCGCCGCGGCCGCCTTGCGGCCCGCCTTCGCCTGGCCCCCGCGGCCGGCGTCCGGCAGGCCGGAGCCGATTGCGGTGTGGTAGCCCGCGCGCCGCAGCCGCGCGGGAATCGGTTCCACGCCGTCGGGCAGCTGGATCTTCAGCTCCCCTCGCCCGCTGCGGTGGTGGTGGGCCCCGATGCTGGTCTGGTACATCCCGGTGATGAAGGCCGAGCGGCAGGGTGAGCAGACCGGCGCGGTGGTGAAGGCGCGGCTGAAGCGCGTGCCCTCGCGCGCCAAGCGGTCGAGGTGCGGCGTCTGGATGAGCCTCTCGCCATAGCACGAAAGGTTGGCGGACATATCGTCCACGATGAACCAAAGGAGGTTGGGGCGGCCGGCATCGGCGGACCGGGCAAGGCCCGCGGCAGCGAGCAGGGTGAACAGGCAGGCGGGGAGGCGCATGGGGGGAAAGAGGCCGGCGGCGGACGGCGCCCCGGCCGGCGAATTGTGTTGGGCCACGCGCGCCGGGCCGCAAGTTTCAAGGCGCCGCCCGTTACCCGATGCCCGTCTCCCGCCGCCCCGCCCTGCCCAGCTTCCCGGCGCTCGCGTCGCTGCTCGCGCTCGCGGCCCTCCTGACCCCGTCGGCAACCGCCGCCACGCCGAAGGCCGCGAAGAAGGCCTCGCCCCCGAAGGTCGCCGCTTCCCCCGCGCCGTGGGTCGAGGCCGACTTCCCGTTCTTCTCCTCCATTCTCGACGCCCGCGCCGCGGGACCAGGACTGCCCAGCGACAACCTCGCGCCGCGCGGCCTCGTGCTAAACCTCGGCGGCGGCCTCTGGGCCGGCTTCGACCCGGACCTGCTCCGGCTGGTCGCCCTCTGGCGCGGGGAGGGCGTCACCGCGGCCGCCCTCGCCCCAGGCTCCTACCACGACATCGGCCGCAAGACGCCCGGCGGCCAAGAGAAACTCCCGCAACTCGCCGGCACCGCCTGGCTCGCGACGGGCGTACATCCCGGCTGGCAGGCCGCCGGCCCGCTCGACGTCGCAGACCCGCGGACGCCGGCCCCGAGCCTCGAGGAGCCGGGCCGCGGGCCGCTGCCGCTGGAACGCGGCCGCTTCCGCGCCGTCCACCTGCTGCCGGACGGCGCCGTGCTGGAGTACGAGGTCGCGGGCGCGATGGTGCGCGAGCGCTTCTTCAACGCCGGCACCGCCGCGGAACCCGGGATCGGCCGCACCGTGGAAGTCGGCCCCGGTCCCGCCCTGCGCCTGCTCGCCGGCCGCGCGGCCGCGGGCGTCACCGTCAGACTCGCCGCACCGGCCACCCCCGGCGGGGCCGCCCTCTCCGTCGACCAGGGGATGCGGGTCGTGGACGTGCCCGCGCGGACCGCGCCGCGGCGTTTCACCCTCCTGACGAGCCCGGGCCCCGCGGCGACTACCTTCGCCGGGGAAGCGCCGGCGCTTACCGGCCGCAACCGCGCGCGCTGGCCGGAGGAGTTGCCGACGACCGTAAAGACGGCGGAGGCCACCGCGGCATTCGTCATCGATCCGATCGGCCTGCCCGACCCGAACCCGCGGCGCCGCGCCGTGCGCCCGAGCGACATTCAGTTCCTCCCCGACGGCACCGGCGCCGTGGTCACGCTCGACGGCGACGTCTGGCTGGTGCGCGGCCTGCACGAGACCGCCGGGCAGCCGCGCTGGCGCCGGTTCGCTTCCGGGCTGCACGAGCCGATGTCGCTCGCGGTGCGCGGCGGCGAGCTGATGGCGTTTGACCGCAACGGCGTCTGGCGCCTGCGCGACCTCGACGGGGACGGCGAGGCGGACACGCACGAGCTGTTCTCGAACGCATTCGGCCAGACCGCGGACCTGCGCGAGTTCCCCTCCCAGATCCGGGCTGCGCCGGGCGGCGAGTTCGTGATCGCGAAGGGCGGGCAGCAGGCGACCACCCAGGGCAAGCACAACGGCAGCGTGCTCCGGCTCTCCGCCGACGGGCGCGTCGCGACCTTGCTCGGGTACGGGTTCCGCCAGCCGAACATCGGGGTCGACCCGCGCACGGGGCTGGTCACCTCCAGCGACCAGCAGGGGCAATACATCCCTTCGACGCCGCTGCACATCGTGCGCGACGCGCGGTTCCACGGCTTCCTCGCGCCCTTCGCCCCGATCGAGCAGTACCCGGCGCCGGTGGTGGAGCCGCTGACCTGGATCCCGCACCCGGTGAACGCGTCCGCGCTTTCTCAGGTCTGGCTGCACGACGCGCGCCTCGGTCCGCTCAACGGCAGCCTCGTCCACATCGGCTACAACCGCCCCGAGCTATTCCAGGTGCTGTTCAACCGCCGCGGCGCGGAACCGCAGGCCGCCGTCGTGAGCATCACGCGCGGCTTCGCGTTCCCGCCGCTCAACGGCGCGGTCAACCCGCGCGACGGCCTGCTCTACCTCGCGGGCTTCCAAGTCCTCGGCTGGGGCAACGTGATCGACGTCCCCGCCGGCCTCGGCCGCCTGCGCCACACCGGGCGCCCGGATCCGCTGCCCCGGGAACTCGCGGTGCTTGACCGCGGCGTGCTGCTGCGCTTCGGCTCCCCGTTGGACCCGCGGCGCGCGACGGACCCCGCGAGCTACTCCCTCCAGGGCTGGTCCTACCGCCGGACGCACAAGTACGGCTCCGCCCAGTACAAGGCGGACGGCTCCCCCGGCCAGGACGCGTTCACGCCCAGCGCGGCCTACCTCTCACGCGACGGCCGGTCCGTGTTCGTCGCGGTTCCAGGGCTGCGGCCCGTGATGCAGCTGCGCGTGGGCTGGTCGCTCGCCACCGCGGCGGGCGAACGCCTTGAGGAGAACGCGTACACCACGCCGCGCGAGCTGACGCCCTTCGATCCGGAAAGGGAGGGCTTCGGGCCGCTCACGGTCGATCTGACCCCGCGGGCCACGGTGGCCGCGGCCGCCACCGGGATCGCGAGCGCGGAGGAGGGCGCGCGCCTCGCGCAGCTGTTCGCCTGCACGGCCTGCCACGGCGCGGGCCAGGACCTCGCCGTCGCGCGCTCCGGCCCGCCGTGGCAGGGGCTTTACGGGAGCGAGCGCACGGTCTTCGTCGGCGGCAAGCCGGTGAAGGTGCGGATCGACGAGGCCTACCTGCGCGAGTCGATCCTCGACCCCAGCGCGAAGCTCGCGGCGGGCTTCGAGAGGGGCGAGTACGCGATGGCCAGCTTCGCGGGCGTGCTCTCGGACACGCAGGTCGAGTCGCTCATCCTGCACCTCAAGACGCTGCGCTGAGCCCGCGGCGCGGGGCGTTCAGCGCGGCGCCGGGGCGTTGGCAGCCGGAGGATCCTCGTTGGGCGTGCCGCGCCAGCGCGGGGCCACGTTGCCCCGGTCCCACGCCTCCCAGCGCGCGCGCAACTCCGCCACCACCGCGGGTTGGGCGGCCGCCAGGTCGCGCGTTTCCCCCGGATCGGCGGCGAGGTCGTACAATTGCCAGCCGCTGTTGGTCCGCGCCTCGAAGTCCCGCCAGTCGACCAACTTCCAGCGCCCCTGCCGCACCGCCCGCTGCGGCCCGAAGCGCCAGAACAACGCCTCGCGGGCCGGTGCCGCCGATTCGCCGGCCAGCACCGGCAACAGGTTGACGCCGTCAAGGGGCCCCTCGGGCGCAACCCCCGCGGCGGCGAGGGCGGTCGGCGCGAGGTCGAGCGCGGAGACGGGCGCGGCGCAGGTCGTCCCCTCTGGCAGGCGGCCGGGCCACGCGGCGAGGAAGGGCACGCGGATCCCGCCCTCGAGCATCTGGCCCTTGTCGCCCCGCAGCGGCGCGTTGCGCCCCGTGTTGTAGGCGAGGAAGGGCTTGCGCCCCGAGCCGCCGTTGTCGCTCAGGAAGAAGATCAGGGTGTCGCGGTCGCGCCCCGTGGCGCGCAGGTGCGCGGTGAGGCGGCCGACGGCGTCATCGAGGCCGAGGAGCAGCGAGAGGTAGCCGCGGCGGGCCGGGTCCTGCACCGCGGCCGGGAGCCGGGCGAGGGTGTCGGGCGCGATCTCCAGCGGGGTGTGGACGGCGTTGTAGGACAGGAAGAGGAACCACGGCCGGCCCGCGTGGCGGTCGATGAAGCGCAGGGCCTCGGTGGTGAACAGCTCCGTGGTGTGGCCCCCGACGCGCAGGGGCTCCCGGCCGCGGTGGATCAGGTTGAGCGACTGGGCGGTCCCGAACTTGGGCGCGGCGTCCGGGCGGAGCTGGAAGTTGTGGGCGCCCACCAGGAAACCGTAGAACTCGTCGAAGCCGCGGGACTGCGGATGATGCCGGGGACTGAAGCCGAGGTGCCATTTGCCCACCAGGCCGGTCGCGTAGCCCGCCGCGCGAAGGCGGTCGGCGAGGGTCCGTTCGCCCAGGGGCAGGCCGAGGTCCTCGGGCGCGCCGACGTGCGGGTTGAACTCGTGGCCGAAGCGCGACTGGTGCCGCCCGGTCAAGAACCCGGCGCGCGACGGGCTGCAGTAGGGGGCCGAAACGTAGCCCTCGGTACAGCGCACGCCGGCACGCGCGAGGGCGTCAAGGTGCGGCGTCGGCACCTCGGCGCCGCCCTGGACCCCGAGATCCGCGTACCCGAGGTCGTCAGCCATTATGACCAGCAAGTTCGGTCGCGGCGCGGGGGCGGCGAACAGCGGGGCGGCCAGGAGCGCGAGAATTAACAGGGGGCGGCGGGGCATAAGGTCGGGACGGCGCCGCCTGGCGGCGTCACGCCTTGGGCCGGCGGCGCTGCAGGTCCTCGCGGGCGGCCTCGAGCCGGGCGCGCTCCGCCGCGGTGAGGCTGTGCAGACCGGACTGGGCGATCTTATCGAGGAGCACGTCGACCTCGGCCATTGGCGCGGCGACGGGGGGCGTGGTCGCAGTGCCGCGGGCGGCGCCGGCACGGGCGGCCACCGGCACGGGCGCGGCGCGCATCGCGGTCGCGGGGCGCGACAGACGGAAGCGGGGGAACCGGGGCCAGCTCCAGCGGCCCTGGTGGTGCCGGATGAACGCGAACGCGAAACCGCAGGTCGCGGCAAGCTCGAGCAGGCGCACGCCATCGCGGGCGCCCAGCGCCATCAGCGCCCCCAGGGCGAGCAGCCCCCAAGCGACCCAGCGGGCCAGAAGGTTGAACAGCAGCGGCGCGTCCGGGAACAGCGTCGCAAACGCGATGAAGACGGCGAAGGAGCCGGTGCCTCCCTCAAAGTTAGCAGGCAGCACGGGCGTGAGCGCGGTGAAGAGCAGCGGGCGGACCAAGTAGAGGCCGGCATAGAGCCGCAGGAAGTCCCGGCGCCCAAGGAAACGTTCCACCTCGCGCCCGAACCAGACCAGCATCAGCAACTCGATCGCCAGCGCGAGCGAGGGCGGATTCACCAACCCGTAGGTAATCAGCCGCCAAAGCTCGCCCCGCCAGACCGCCTCACCGCTGAAGGCCAACCGGGAGATTAGCCCGTCCGCGCGCGCTAACTGCAGCGCGGTAGTGGCGAGCATCGACACGACCAGCGCGGCCACCAGCAGGTGCACCGCGTGCACGGGAAGCCCGCGCCACCAAGTGACGGGACCGTGCTCCTCCGGACTCTCGAAGCCGTGAAGACTCATGCCGCGCTTGTGACGATGCGTTGCCCCCGAGGGCTGGCAAGCCGCGACGGCGGCTGGCCCAGGACAGCTCAAACGCCAAACCCAGGACGGTACCCCTTGGAGAGGAACGCGTTCGCCGCGGGGACGTTGGTAACCTCGCAGCGGACGCGGTCCCGCTTGAGGCGGCGACGGGCACAGAGGGGGACGTTGCTCAGCAGCACCATCTCGGTGAGCCGCGCCGAGTAGGCGAAGTCGGCCCCCGCGGCGGGCCCGCCCTTGCAGGCCCGGATCCACTCCTCGAACTGGTTGCCCCGGGAATGCGCGGGATCGTCCGGGGTGGTAGCGCGGCGGCCTGCTCCTGCATCCGCGACTCCGGCCACAGCCGCCAGGGTGAAGAAGTTCGGGTCCGCGATCGCCGCGGCGCGGTTGCCGGGGAACAGCGTCGAATTCTCCGGCAGCTTGCGGCCACCACCGCGGCGCCGCGGCCGCCGACGCAGGCCACATGCAACCGCGCGCCGGACGAGGTCCCGCCTTGGCTCCGCAGCACGGCGGGGAAGGCGAGCGAGCCGGAGGCGGCGGCGAGGAAGGAACGGCGCGCGCGGGGTGGCGGGGGCGAGCGTCGTCCCCGCAGGCTGGCCGCCACGGGCCTGCGCGTCCAGCCCGGGGCCCCGGGGCCCCGGGGCTCAGGCGGCGAGGGGCCGGCGCTCCGTACGCCAGGCCAACCCGCGCCGGGCGAGCCGCACCCGCAGCCCCGCCGCCACCGCGTCCCAGCGCGCCGGCGTCTCCACCACGCGCCATTCTTCCCGCAGCCGGCGTACCAGCGTCTCCGGCAGGACCATCACCCCGTAGCAACGACGATTGTTCGAGTTCATCAGCGCAGCTTAGCAGAGGGGTGGGTCACGCGCTGTCCCACGGTGTCCCCGATTTTGGGGACAAGCCGGGCTGGGACCGCGAGCGCGACGCGGCAAGCTTGCTGCCGCAACCTATGAAAAACACCTCCTCCCGCTTCCCCGCCCCATCGGGCGGCCATTCCCGCGCCGACGGCTCCGGTCAGGCGCCCCTCCGTGTGCTCCGCCTCGGCCGCGTCAAGGCCAGCATCTGGGAAAACGCCGCCGAGGACCGACCCTACTACAGCGTGAAATTCACGCGGACCTACGTCGATGAGCAGAAGCAGTTCAAGGACAGCGACAGCTTCGGCCGCGACGAGCTGCTCCTGCTCGCGAAGCTCGCCGACCTCGCCCACACGTTCGTGTGCGATCAGGCCGCCGCCCGCGCGCGCCCGCAGGAATCCGCCGCCTAGCCCCGCGCCCGACGGACCGCTCAGCCGCCCGCGGAGCCACCCTTCAGGTAGGCCAGCAGCGCGGACAACTCGGCCGGGCTCATCGTCTGCTCGAGGCCGTCTGGCATCAGCGACACGCCGGAGGCCGTGAGGCCGGCTAGGTTGCGACGCAGGACGACCTCCTCGGCGCCCGCCGCCGTGCGGAGGGTCACGCTCGTCTCGGTCTCCGCCACCACCCAGCCGGTGACGTTGCGTTCGTCGGTGGAGGTGACGGTCACCGCCTGGTAGGCCGGCGCCACCTCATAGTTCGGCACCAGAATGTGCAGCAGGAGGGCATCGGCGGGCTGGTTACCGACCCCGGTCAGGTCCGGCCCGACCTTGCCGCCGACCCCGTTGAAGGTGTGGCACGCCGAGCACGCGCGCGCGAAGGGCACCGCGCCCGCGGTCGCCGGGGCCCGCGGGTCCAGGCCCGCCTTCGCCTTCCGGTACACCTCCATCCGGTCGCCACCCTCGAGGCTCGCGAACAGCCGCTGCGCTTCCGCGCGCAGCTCAGCGTTGCCCTGCTTGAGCAGCGCGGCCCGACGCACCGACGAGATCTCCGGGGCCAGGACCGTGCCGCGGTCAATCGCCGCGAACAGGACGCGCGTCATCGCCGGCTTGGCCGCCAGCGCCGCCACCGCCGCCTCGCGCACCTGCGGGGTGAACCGGCTCCACGTCTCGGGGCGCACGAGCAGTTCCGCGCCGCGGGCGTCACCCTGACGCTCCAGCGCGCGGACGAAGTGCAGCTGCAATTCCGAGGCCTGCCGCGCGTCGAGTAGCGCCGCGGCCCGCCCGAGCCCCGCCGGGAAATCAGTCAAGGCCAGCAACGCGACCGCGCGCGATCGCTGGGCCGGCTCCGCGGCCGGATCCAGCGCCAGGACCGCGGCGCGGCTGAAGACAGTTTCGAGTGCCGCCCCGCCGGCGGGGCCGGCAAGAGCAGAAAACGCCTCGGCCGCCGGGCGGCCCTTGAGCTCGGGGCGCGTCCGCCGCCCCTCCGCCAGACCCAGAATCGCCGGCACGCGCCACCCGGCGTCGGCCGGGGCCGCGAGGGCCGCACGCAGAAATTCCGCTGCGGCCTCAGGCGAACTGCCCGCCCCCACCAACCGGCCCACCTCCTCCAGCAGGGCCGCAGCCGCGGCCGGAGTAGCGGCCGCGAGCCGGGGCGCCAACGCGGTCTGGAAGGCCTCCAGCCGCCCGCCCACCCCGCTCAGCACCGCCGCGCGGGCCCACCGCTCCGCGCCATCCCGCACCGCGACCGCCACAAGGCCTGCCACCGCCCGCGGATCCGGCCACGACCCCAAGGCCAGCGCCGCCAGGAAGCGCACCCGGGCGTCCGGATCCGCCGCCGCCGTCAAAAGCAGCGCTCCCAGCGCAGGCTCGGTTGCCAGCCGGGCGCCCGCGAGGGTCACCGCCTGCTCGCGCACGCCCGCCGCCGGGTCCCGCGCGGCCGTTTCCATCTCCGCGGGCGGCAACTGGCCGAGGCCGGAGAGGGTCCAGAGCGCCCG
>VHCI01000101.1 GCA_016871775.1 Verrucomicrobiota bacterium
CGCGGCAGGTGGCGCTCCACCGGCAGCTGGATCGCGTCCGGCACCGCCGCCACGTAGAGCAGGTTGCGGACGCAATAAAGGGCATCGCCGTCGACGCCCGGGGACCACGTGGCGAGGCCGGCGCGGGCTCGGTCGATTTCCCCGCGCAGGTAATCGTCCGGTTCCTCATCGGGCGCCGCGATGGGTGCGACGATGCCGTGATCGGGCGGCAGCCGATAATCAAGGGCGTCCCAATCCTTGGCGGTGAGCCTGGCCCACACCGGCGGGGGGGGCGGCGGGCGCAGGGTGGCCGCGGGCGGCGGAGTCGCGGTGGGCGCGGGGTGGGTGGCCGGCGCGACCGCCACCGGGGCGGGTGCGGCCACGGGAGCGGGGGCCGAGGCGGCGGGGGCGGGGCGCGCGGAGGCTTCGGCGTCCGCGGGCACGGCGATGCGGCCGCGGATCTCGGCCACGATCCCCACCGCGATCCAGGCGCCGAAGGCGACGACCAGCCAGCCCTTGCCCGGCGTCTGGCGGAACCGCTGGTGCGCGTCCCACCGGAACAGCTTCGCCCCGGCGAGGCAGCCCGCGATGCCGGTCAGGCCGAGCGCCAGCAGGCTGAACCGGGCGCCCTCCAGCCCGCGACCGTTCACCGCCGCCTGGATCGCCTCGACCGCGTAGCGACCGGGAAGGAAGGCGGAGACGTGCTGGGCCCAGTCCGGCAGGGCCGCGAGGGGTACCGCGACCCCGCCGACGATCAGCATCGGCAGGAACAGGCATTGCCCGAGCGCCTGGACGGCTGGCACGGTGTCGGCGAGGGCGGCGAGGACGAGGCCGAGGCCGAGGAAGGCGAAGCAGGTGAAGGCGAAGGCGATCGCCAGGGCCGCGGGATGGGCGGGGAAGGTCATCCCGAGAGCGAGCGCGAGCCCGAGCTGGAGCAGCCCGGCGGTGACCAGCAGCAGCGCGCGGGCGCCGACCGTGCCGAGGAAGAAGGCCCAGGTGGGCACCGGGGTGAGGCGGTAGCGCCGCCAGACGCCGCGTTCCCGTTCGCCGACCAGCGTCGTGGGCAGCCCGAAGCAGGCCCCGCCCAGCACCGCCACCGTGAGCAATTCCCCCATATGGCGCAGCAGGGGGACGCGCTCGTGCCGGTAGAGCACGTAGAAGGCGATCAGGAAGATCACCGGGAACAGGTAGCCGTAGAGCAGCGCCATCCGGTTCCGGAAATGGAGCCGCATCGACATTCCCAGGTGGGCGAGGAGGGCGTTCATCCGTGATCCTCCCGCGTCAGTTGCAGGAACACTTCCTCCAGGGTGGCGCGGCGCACCTGCAGATCTAGTAGTTCCACGCCCGGCGCGGCCAGCAACGGCGCGAGGGCGGCCAGCGTCGCGGCGGGATCCTCCGTCTCGAAGGTGCCGCCCTCCGGCGCCGCCACCCAGCCGCTCACGCCGGGCAGGGCCGCGAGCCGTTCCGGGGCCGGGAGACCGCGGGCGCGGAGCGTCACGGACTGGCGCCGCCGAGAGTCGGCCGCTAGGTCGCGCGGGGCTCCGGTGGCGACGACGCGGCCCCGGTCGATGATCGCCACGCGGTCGCAGAGTGTCTCGGCCTCATCGAGCAGGTGGGTGGTCAGCACCACGGCGCAACCCTCGTCCCGCAGGCCGCGGATTAGCGCGTGGAGGTCGCGGCGGGCCTGCGGGTCAAGGCCGGTGGTGGGTTCATCGAGGAACACCACGGCGGGCTGGTTCACGAAGGCGAGGGCGAGGGCGAGCCGCTGCCGCTGGCCCCCGGAGAGGCGGTCGAACGCCTGGTCGCCCTGTTCGGTCAGCCCGAAGCGAGCTAGGAGTTCCGCCGCCGGTCGCTGGTGGGCGTAGAACCGGCCGAACAGCCCGAGCGCCTCGCGGGGCGTCATCCGTTCCGGCAGTGCAGTGCTCTGGAGGGCGACGCCGAGGTGTTGGCGGATGGCGCCAGTCTGGCGCCGAGCGTCGAGGCCGCAGATGCGGATCTCGCCGGCGTCCGGCTCCCGCAGGCCCACGAGGCATTCGAGGGTGGTGGTCTTGCCCGCGCCATTAGGCCCGAGCAGGCCGAAGATTTCCCCGGCGGCGACCTCGAGGTCGACCGTGCGTACGGCCGTTTGGCCGCCGTAGGCCTTGCTCAGGCCGCGGACGACGACGTGCGGGTGGGGGGAGTGGCTCACGCGAGGCCAAGCCGTACGCGCCGCGCCGGGGCGGAACAAGCCGTTTCCGGGCCGGCGCATCTCCGGGCTTCTCATCGCGCGCCGGATGCCCCAGCGTCCCTCCTGCGTATGAAACCCCTTTCCCTCGTCCTCGCCCTTGCGCTCAACGCCAGCCCCGCCCCGGCCGCCGACAACACCCTCACTCCGGAGGAGCGCAAGGCGGGTTGGGAACTCCTCTTCGACGGTCGCACTTGGACCGGGTGGCGCGCCTACCGCAAACCGGCGTCGGACCCCATCAAGGGCTGGGAGATCGTGGACGGGATGCTCCATTGCCTCCCCAACGCCAAGGGCGACCAACCCATCACCGCGCGCAAGTTCCGCGACTACGAGCTCAGCTGGGACTGGAAGCTGCTCGCCAGGGGCAACAACGGCCTGAAGTACCTCGTGACCGAGGATCGCCCGAAGTCGCCGGGGCCGGAGTACCAGATGATCGACGATGCCGGGCACCCGGACGGCAAGCTCGGCCCGCAGCGGCAGACGGCCTCCTTCTACGAGGTGCTGGCGCCGGCGGCGGACAAACCGCTGCGTCCGCCGGGTGAATGGAACAATTCCCGCCTCGTGATCCGCGGCCAGCGCGTGGAGCACTGGCTGAACGGCCGCCAAGTGTTGGCGTTTGAGCTTGGCAGCGCCGAGGTCAAGGCGGGCATCGCCCGAAGCAAGTTTAAGCAGGAGGCGGGCTTCGGCGACAAGATCGACGGCCACCTCCTGCTGACCTACCACAACGACGACTGCTGGTACCGGAACATTAAGATCCGGGTCCTGCAGCCCTGAGGGTCCCGGCGGGGCAGGGGCGCAGTTTGGGCTTCCGCGGGAGCCTGCGTTCGTGCTGCAGTCGCGGAATGCAACTTTCCGCCCTAGTCCGGCCCGCGGTGCTCACGCAGCCCAGGTATGAGCCGGGCACACCCATTGAGGCGGTGGCCCGGGAGCTGGGCCTCGATCCGGCGGGCATTCTGAAGCTGGCCTCGAACGAGAACCCCTGTGGGCCTTCCCCCCGGGCGGTGGCGGCGGCGACCCAGGCTCTGGCCCATGGGGAGCTCTATCCCGATGGAGGGTGCTACGACTTGCGCCACCGGCTGGCGGCCGTTCACGGGCTGACCGCGGAGCAGTTCGTCGTGGGCAATGGCTCCAATGAGATCATCGAGTTGCTGGGCCACGTGTTTCTGGGCCCGGGCGATGAGGTGGTGATGGGAAACCCCGCGTTTGTCGTCTACAAGCTGGTGACGCTGCTGTTCGGGGCGCGCCCGGTGGAGGTTCCACTGCGGGATTGGAGGCACGATCTGCCGGCGATGGCAGCCGCGATCACGCCGCGAACGAAGCTGGTCTGCGTCTGTTCCCCCAATAACCCCACGGGCACCGCCAGCGAGGCGGCGGAACTGCTGGCCTTCGTGCGCGCGCTGCCGCCCCACGTGCTGGCGGTGATCGACGAGGCTTATGCGGATTATCTGGAGAACCCGCCGGACCTACGGCCGCTGCTCGCGGAAGGGCGTAAGGTCATCGGCTTGCGGACCTTCTCGAAGATCTACGGTTTGGCCGCGCTGCGCATCGGCTACGGCTACGCCGGAGCGGAGTTGGCGGGTCTGCTGCAGCGCGTGCGCCAGCCCTTCAACGTTAACGCCATCGCCCAGGCGGCGGCATTGGGCGCGCTCGAGGATGCCGAGTTCCCGGCGCGCTGCGCCCGGGAGAACCGGGCAGGTCTACTCCAATTGGGAACCGCCTTCGGGCGCTTGGGCCTCGCGCAGGTCCCCAGTGTCGCCAACTTCGTTCTCGTGCGCGTGGGGGATGGCGAGCGCGTGTTCCGTGACTTGCAGGCCCGCGGCGTCATCGTGCGGCCGGTCAGATCCTACGGCCTACCGGAGTGGATCCGGGTTTCGGTTGGCAACGCCGCCCAGAACGAGCGCCTGTTGGTGGAGCTAGAGCGCGTCCTGCGCGCGCGCCCGCTAGCGTGACCCTGCGGCGGCGCGTGTTCGTAACTGGGGTCCCCGAAGACCCCGGAGCCATCCCCGACCCGTTTGTCGGGCTTTGAATCTTTGGCGCCGCTGCTTTGTATCTGGGATTGCAACGCAGGGTTATGAGCTGCATCGATTTTAAGGGCACGGTCCGCGGAACGTCGGCGTCGTCGATCGCTTGAGCGAAAACGCTTGCCGACCAGAAGTTTGGCCTGTTTTTTCGAGGGTGCATGTCAAACAAGCCCGTTGTAATGAAATCCCATGTAAGATTTTAGTCCTTTCGGGGAGGGAGCTTCGCAGTTTCACGAGGTTCCGGAATCTGGCTCTTCCTAAGGGACCCCCTTTCCTCCACTTTTCTTGAGTTTTTTCTCGACGCCCGATCTTCACTCTTCATCCTCACTTCGTTTCTTATGACTAAATCGTTCCGATCCAGCCTAGTTTCCGTAGCTCTCGCTGCCGGTTTGCAAGCGGCCCCCTTTATGGCGATCGGCGATGGCGCCGAGTTGTTTCTAACAGGCAAACTTGGAGTTCGCTCCGACGATAATGTCCTTCTTGCGGCCCGCGCCGAGAGCGATCTGATTTTTGAATTCGCCCCAGGGGTCGACCTAACCTTCGGCAAAAACGCGCAACTTCAGGGTGCACTCAGTCTGGTCGATACGTTCACCAGTTATTCGGACAACAGCAAACTGAACACCAATCTCTTCGCGGGTAACTTTCGGTCGGTGTTTGATGACGGTAAAATGCGTCTGGGTCTCGACGTGGGCTATTCGGAGCAAAATCAGAATTCGGCCTTCATCCGCGGTCTCATTCGCCGCGACGTCTTCAACGCCGGCGCGAACACCGAGGTGGAGGTCTCCCAGGTGACCCGCCTTGGCGCGGGCATCTCCTTCTCCCACGAGAATTATAAGCGGCGCGGCTTCACGGATTCCGACAACCTCAGCATTCCGATCAACCTTTTTTACAAATGGACCGATAAGACGGATCTAAGCGTGGGCTACCGCTACCGCGACTACCGAGTCGACATCGGCTCGGATTCCACCGATCATTTCTTCAACATCGGTGCCCGAGGCGAGTTTTCGCCTAAGCTGAAGGGACGGTTCGCCATCGGTCTGAACACGCGCAAGTTGGACCGGGGTGGGGACGATACCTTGCTGGGCGTCGAGTCGGGTTTCACCTACGAGGTGTCGCCGAAGACGAATCTCGACCTCAACGTTTCGAACGATTTCAGCACCAGCCCGCAGGGCGAACAGCTTAAGAGTTTCGTGATTGGCGGCTCGGTCTCGAGCGCGATTTCCGCTGAGTGGTCGGTTAAGGGAGGGCTCAGCCTCAGAAACCTAGGTTATGCGCGGCGGACCGACGACTTCTTTGAAGCCGAGCTCGGGGCGATCTACACGGTCAGCGCGAATATCCGGGTCGGCGGTTCCTACCAGTATCGGAAGTACTCCTCCCCGCTCAAGGGCGCGGGTTTTAATAACAACATTTTCGCGGTCACTGCGAATTTCCGCTACTGAGTTTTTCCGGACGAGGGCGCGCGTTGGCCGCCGCCTCCACTTTTCGGCGGGAGAAGACCGTGCGGGTCTTCTCCCTTCTTCTTTTCTGAATGAGTTTCCCTCCCATTTCGGAGTTCGTCGTCCCAGCTCTTGTCCTAGCGGCCGTGTCGCTTGGGTCGGCTTTTGGGGCGGAGCCCGCCGTGCCAAGCGCACCGGCCGGGCGCGCGGAGGCTCCTGCCGCGGCGCCGGATCGGGAGTACCTGCTGCAACCTCAAGATCTTCTGCGGATTTTCATTTTTCAGCACGACGACCTGAACAAGCAGATGGAGTCGGTGAGAATCAGCGACGACCACACCATCGGTCTGCCGCTGGTCAACTCTGTCAACCTGCGCGGTCGAACGGCCCGGCAGGCGGAGGAGGTCATCCGGACCGCCTACGACCGCGATTATCTCGTCAATCCGCAGGTCAGCGTGATCGTGGTCAAGTATGCCGAACGGAGTGTGAACGTGGTCGGTCAGGTCAATAACGCGGGCCGCGTGCTTTTCCCGCAGGAGAAGGGGCTGACCGTCGTTGAGGCCATCGCGCTGGCCGGGGGC
The DNA here is from genome assembly GCA_016871775.1 of Verrucomicrobiota bacterium. Lineage (GTDB taxonomy): Bacteria > Verrucomicrobiota > Verrucomicrobiia > Opitutales > Opitutaceae > ER46. Next base: position 6,239 of record VHCI01000101.1, read on the forward strand.
CAGAACCGGTTGGCGGACCTGAGAAAAGTCCGACTCACCCGGAAGACGGCCGAGGGCGAGACGGTGGTCGAGGAGATTGACGTGGACGCCCTGATGAAGCGCGGCGGTCGCGACGCGATTACCCTACAGCGGGACGACGTGATCTTCGTTCCCGAGCGCGCCTTTTGAGTCGACTCATGTCTAAGGAAACGGGCGATAAACACTCCCAGCAGTCGTCTGGTTCCTACGGCTACAGTTACGGCGGATCCTACGCCGGTTATTCGGCGGTCGGTTACGGCGACTCCGGGGAGGCGGGGGCTGGTCAGGTCCAGCGGACGCTCCAGGATTACCTCCTGATCCTGCGCGAGCGCATCTGGTACATCGTGGTGGTGTTCCTCGTGGTCTTTTCCAGTTCCCTCGTTTATACGCTCAGTCAGACCAAGATCTACCAGTCCTCGGCCACCGTTCAGATCCTGCGGCGCGACACCACGCCAATGCCCGGGGTGCAGCAAGTGGTCGACAATGACATCCGTTCGGCTGAGGATCTGAACACTCAGATCAAGGTGATCGAGAGCACGACCCTTATCCGCCGGGTGGCCGAGCGCCTGAAGGGTGAGGATTTGAAGGCGTTCATGGCCCCCTATGAGAAGGAGGTGAAGGAAGCGACGTTCCTTCTGGAGACCATCAGCAAAAGTCGAAAGGTGATCCCGCAGCGGCTTACGCTGGTCGTCACCGTAGCTTACCAGCACCCGGATCGCATGATGGCGGCCAAGGTCGCGAATCTCTTCGTCGAGGAATACCTCAACCATAACCAGCGCTTGCGCAGCGCCGATATGTCCCGCGCCGTCGACGAGCTGCAGGTGACGGTCGACGACCAGCGCAAGAAAGTGGACCAGCTGGCCCAGAAGCTCCAAGCCTACAAGGAGAAGAACAAGACGGTCTCCCTCGATCAGCGGAAAGACATCGTGAGCGAGTCCCTCAAGCTCGCGAACCTCGAGGCACAAAAAGCCGCGGTGGCCCTCCAGTCGGCGGAAACCCGCCGCAACCAGATCAAGGAGTACCGAGAGAAAAACTTAGAGCTGACGGGCCTGTCGTTCATCGCGAGCCAGCGTCTGATTGAGGGGCTGGAGACCCAGCTGGCCGCCCGCAAGATCGAGATCGCGAAGCTGAAGGAGCGCTACCGTGAGCGGCATCCGGACATGATCGCCGCGACGAAATCGTTCGATCAGAATAAGCTGGAGCTGGGAAAAGCTATCGCCTCCATCTGCGATCAGGTTGAGTCCGAGTATCAAAGTGCCCTGCGTCACTTCCAAGCGCGCGCGCAGGAGTTGGAAAAGCAGAAGGCGGAAACCTTGGAGCTCGACCGCATTGGGGTGGAATACAGTCAGATCGAGCGCGAATACCTCACTCAAAACCAGATTCTGCAGGGCATCGTCGCGCGCTCCCGCGAAACGACGATGACGAGCGGTTTCGCGGTTCAGAACGCTCGGATCGTCGACCAGGCGGCACCGGCGGAGGAGAACAAGCCCCTTTCGCCGAACGTACCGCTCAATCTCGGGCTGGGGGTGGTCGGGGGCTTGGGCCTCGGCCTCGCTTTCGCGTTCTTCGTGGCCTTTATTGATGACCGGGTTAAGAGCTCCTATGACGTTGAGGGGGTCGTGGGCCTCCCCCTCATCGGGATCATTCCGCAAATCAAGCGGATGGAGCTCGCGGACCGGGCTCAGATTGTGGCCACGAACGCGGATCGACAAGTCGCGGAGGCGTTTCTAACCCTGCATTCGAGCCTGCGGTTGAAGGACGAGAGCAAGAACGCCAAGTGTATCCTGACGACCAGCACGATCCCGGGTGAGGGAAAATCTTTCGTCACCACCAACCTAGCCCTGACCTTTGCCTCCCACGGCGAAAAGGTAGTCATCCTCGACTGCGATCTGCGGAAGCCGAATATCCACAAGTCCCTTCGCTTGGAGAACCTGAAGGGCACGATCGACGTCGCGGCCGGCACGGCGACCGTCGAGGAGGTGGTGCTCCGGAATGTGTATCCCAATTTGGATGTCATCACGTCCGGTGGCCGCGCGAAGAATCCGACGCAGGTCCTGAACAGCAAGGGCGTGGAGCTGCTGATCGCAGACCTGCGGAAGCGCTACGACCGGGTATTTATCGATACCCCGCCGCTGGCCGCGGTGAGCGACGCCCTCATCATTCTCCCGTTGGTGGATGGTTCCCTCTTCTCGATCTTCTTCAATAAGGTTCGCCGCAAGGCGGCCCGCTTCGCGGCCGCCAAGCTGATGGAATCTAACGTGCCCAACTTCGGCGCGGTGATCAATGGCCTTAATCTCGCCGTTTCCGGCTACTATTATGCCCAGTACTACGACAAGTCCTACAAGGATTACTACGTCGTGATGGCGAAGAAGGACGGCGACGAGGTGGAGAAGTAGGCGAGGAAACGGGTTTGAAAATGGCATTTGCTCCGGCCCGCTTCGGTCGCGCGGGTGTTAAAGTAGCTCGCTTTCATTGCCGAGGCCTTGTCCTGACGCTGGTTTGGGTGCTCGCCGTAGTCGCTCCGGTGGAGGCGGCCGAGGCGGTGCGGGAAACGATGGCTGAGCGGACGCTGCGCCGGATCGTAGAGCATCAGAAGGAGATCTTTGCCGACGCGGAGCGGCAGGGGGAGAAAGCGGACTTGCCCTCGATTCGCCAGCAACTCCAGCGCCTGACCCACGACTACGAGTTGCTGTTGCGGGAAAATCCGGAATTCGCGGCCGGTTACGCGGCCTACGGCTACCTCCTGAGCAAGACCGCGATGCGCAAAGAGGCGATTGCGATGCTGCTTAAGGCCAATCAGCTCGATCCGGATATCGCGTTGGTGAAGAACCAGCTGGGCGCGATGCTGGCGGAGGAAGGTCAGCCGCTGCAGGCGGCGCCTTACTTTCTGGCGGCCATCCAGCTCGAACCGAACGAGCCTCTGTACCACTACCAGCTTGGAACACTGCTGGCGGAGGCACGGGAGGATTTCCTGAAGGCGGGCCAATGGACCCGCGCGGCGCTGGACGCCGCGATGCAGCATGCCTTCCAGCGGGCCACGGAGCTGGCGCCGGACCGCTTTGCCTTTGCCTACCGCTTCGCGGAATCCTTCTACGATCTGGAGCGCCCCGACTGGGAGGCAGCCCTCAAGGCGTGGAGCTTTCTCGAGGAGAAGGCCCCGTCGTCCGTCGAGCGACAGACGATGCGGCTGCACGCGGCGAACATCTGCCTGAAGACGGGCCGCCTGGAGCACGCCCGGGCGCTGTTGGAGACGGTCGACGAGCCGGCGTTGCAGGGCCAGAAGGCGCGGCTGCTGCCCCGGTTGGCGGAGGTGGAGAAGAAATGAAGCTCGACCGCCCTTGGCTTGCACCGGGACCGAGGCCGCGGGCACGCTGGAGGAATTGATGTCTCCGCTCGACCGCCTCGAACGCCTGCTTGGCCGCTTCGCCCTGCCCCACCTCGGGTTGTATCTGGTGGGTGCGCAGGTCTTCGTCTTCCTCTGCACCCTAGGCGGTCTGCTCCATCCGGACGCGCTCGACTACGCGCCGGCGCTGGTCCTCCAGGCCGGCGAGTGGTGGCGGATCTTATCCTTCCTGCTCGTAGTCCCGATCCCGGGCGGCGCGCTGGGCTTCGTCTTCACGGCGTTCGGGTGGTACCTGTTTTACCTGATGAGCGAGGCGCTCGAGGAGCACTGGGGGGCGTTCCGCTTCAACCTTTACCTAGGCCTGAGCTGGTTCCTCACCGTGGTCTGCTCGTTCGCCACGCCCTTCCACGAAGTCTCGAACCTGTTCATCTTGGGATCCGTTTTCCTGGCCTTCGCCTTCTTGCATCCGGACTTCGAGATTCTCTTGTTCTTCATTCTGCCGGTGAAGATCAAGTGGCTGGCGATCATCGCGTGGGCACTCAATGGTGTTCAATTTGTCCGGGGAGGTCTCGCCGAGCGCCTGCAGATTGGCGCGACGGTGGTGACTTTTCTCGTCTTTTTTGGACCGGAAATCCTCCGCACCCGGCGGCAGGGGCGGCGGCAGGCGGCGCGCCGCGAGGAACGGGAGCAGGAGGCGGAACGGCCGAGGCACGTCTGCCACGTCTGCGGCAAGAACGACCGAACCCATCCCCAGCTGGACTTCCGCTACTGCTCCAAGTGCGCCGGGGACCAGTGCTATTGCCCGGAGCATATCCAGAACCACTCCCACGTCGTGGGTCCCAATGAGGCGCGGGGCGGGTGATCCCTGGGCGGGCGTTGCGCGTGCGGGGACGGCCGGGGAGTGGTTGCAGGCGGCCGAACGGGCCTATTTGCACTTCGGCGCGGCCCTTGGGCAGATCGCCGCGACGGCCCACGACGAGGCCCTGTATCTGTTGCTGCACGGGCTGCGGCTGCCCTTGAACGCGCCGGAGTCCGTGCTGTCGCGCCCGTTGACCACCGGGGAGCGGCAGGGGCTGGAGCGGGTGTTGCGCCGACGGCTGCTGGAGCGGGTGCCGGCCGCCTACCTCACCCGCGAGGCTTGGCTGGGAGGCCATCGGTTCCACGTGGATGAGAGGGTGATCATCCCCCGCAGTTACTTTGTGGAAATGATCCCCGCGATGCTGGCCGAACTGCTGCCCGTGCAGCGGCCCGGCCGGCGGATGCTCGACGTTTGCACCGGCTCCGGCTGCCTTGCTCTGTTGCTCGCGCACGGTTTCCCCGACGCGGAGGTGGTGGGATGCGACCTGTCGCCCGCTGCCTTGGAGGTGGCGGCCATCAACCTGCGCGCCCACCGCCTGGAGGCCCGGGTGCGCTTCTGCCAAAGTGACGTACTGGCCAACGTTACCCCCGGACCCTACGACTTGATCCTGAGCAACCCGCCTTACGAACCCAGCGCCCACGTGGACCGACAGGCGCCAGAATTCGCGGCCGAACCCCGGTCGGCCCACGACGGTGGAGCAGATGGCATGCGGGTGATCCGCGCCTTGATCCGGCAAGCGGCGCGCCATCTCGCGGTGGAAGGGGTGCTGGTGATCGAGGTTGGGGGGCTTCGCCGGGCAGTTGAACGCGAATTCGGCTCGCTGGCTCCAAGGTGGTTGGGCACCGCCGATGGCTCTAACTGCGTCGTCGCCCTTGGCGCGGAGCGGCTTCGAAAGGCTCCGGCCGGTCCGGTCTGAAGGTCGGATCCCGGAAACTGCTGGATTTCGGCAGAGGCACCGCCGCCTAGCTGGCGCGCAAAAGGCCGGCGATGCGGCAGGTCAGCAAGTGCCAACGCCCGTCATTCCAGCGACGGTGGACCGCGAGGGTTGGACAGCAGGGATGCCCAAGATCAGGGCTGGGCAAGGTAGTTTTGGCCCGCGTTTTTTCCCGCTTCCCGGGCGGGAGTGCATCCGTTGGAGTGAGGGTTCGGGATGCACCCTCTGACCCTCTGCTCGGCCCTGTGGGGGCTGGCCGTCGTAGCGGCCGCCCGGCCCGCGAATATCGTGCTGATCATGGCCGATGACTTCGGCTATGAGTGCGTGAGCGCGAACGGCGGCGAATCCTACCGCACCCCCCATCTCGACCGGCTGGCGGCGACGGGGATGCGGTTTGAGCGCTGCCACGTGCAGCCTCTCTGCACCCCAACCCGGGTGCAGTTGATGACCGGCCTCTACAATGTCCGCAATTACGTGGAGTTCGGCGCGATGGACCGCGGGGCGGTGACCTTCGGGCACGTGCTGCGGGACGCGGGGTACCGGACGGCGGTGGCGGGCAAGTGGCAGCTGGGCACAGAGCCGGATTCCCCGCGGCACTTCGGCTTCGACGAGGCGTTCCTCTGGCATCATCTCCGGAGGGCTTCCCGTTACGGTAACCCCGGTTTCGAGCGCGACGGGCAACCGGTGGACTTTCCCGGCAGCTACGGCCCCCGCGAGGTGCAGGCCTTCGCCCTCGACTTCATCCGGCGGCACCGGGACCGGCCTTTTTTCCTTTATTACCCGATGATGCTCACGCACAGCCCGTTCCAGCCGACGCCGGACAGCCCCAAGTGGGCCCCCCGTGTCGGCGAGCGCGGCAACCAGAGCCCGGCGCACTTCGCCGATATGGTGGCCTATATGGACCGGCAGATCGGTGACTTGGAATCCCACCTCGACACCCTCGGCCTGCGTCAGAATACCCTGGTGTTGTTCCTAGGCGACAATGGTACCGCGGTGGACCTGACGTCGCGGTTCAAGGGCCAGAATTATCCCGGCGGCAAGGGCCGGAGCCACGCCCGGGGTACGCACGTGCCGTTGATCGCTCATTGGCCGGGCCGGATCCCGGCGGGAAGCGTGAACCGGGACCTCATCGCGAGCGTCGATTTTCTGCCGACCTTGGCGGAGGTGGCGGGGATGGCTTGGCCGGCGGACCGGCTGACCGATGGGCGTAGCTTCTGGCCCCAGCTGCAGGGGCGGCCGGGGACGCCACGCGAGGCGATCTACTGCTGGTACGCCTCCGACGGCGGCCCCGTGGCACGCTTTGAGTTCGCGCTTGGGACGCGCTATAAGCTCTACCGGGACGGCCGGTTCTTTGATCTGCAGGCGGATCCCTTCGAGCAGGGCCCGCCCCTCCCGCGGCCGACGGCGCCCGGGGAGCCCGCCG
>VHCI01000102.1 GCA_016871775.1 Verrucomicrobiota bacterium
TGCTGGCCAAGATCGACGAGTCGACCTTTATTCAGCGCCTGCGCCAAGCTGAGGCCGACCTTGAGTCGACCAAGGCGAACAACCAGCTCCTCAAGCTCAATGTGGAACGCACCACCGGGCTGCACCGACAAAATCTTGTCTCACAGGCGGAGCTCGACAACGTCCTCGCTCAGCTGGCGCAGTCCAACGCCCAGCTCCTGACCCGCGGGGCAGCCGTGGAGAATGCCAAGGTGGACCTTTCCCGCTGCGTCATCACCGCTCCGATCGAAGGAATGATCCTCGACCGCCGCACGGACAAGGGCCGCACGGTCAACGCGAATATGAACGCGCCCGTGCTTTTTGTTTTGGTGAACGACCTCACAAGGATGCAGATCAACGCCGCTGTGGCCGAGGCGGACATCGGCACGATCTCCGAAGGGCAGGAGGTCAAATTCACCGTGGACGCGTTCCCCAACCGTACCTTCCCTGGTAAGGTCCGGATGGTCCGCAACGCCGCCAGCGTGCAGCAAAGCGTGGTCTCCTACGCCACCATGATCGACGTGGCCAACGAGGACCTCCGGCTGAAGCCTGGGATGACGGCCAATGTCTCCATCATCGTGCAGCAGCGGACCAACGTTTTCCGGGTGGCCAACGGCGCGCTGCGCGTGCGCGTGCCCCAGGAACTCCTCGCCCCCGCGGCACCCGGCGAGACTAAGGCCGGGGGCAAATCCGGCGGCGTCCCCCAGACGATGACGGACGAGGAGCAGATGATGGCGATCATCGGCATCATCCGCGCGGTGGGCTGGGAGCGCGGCTCCCCGCCCTCCCCCGATCAGATCGAGAAGGCGAAGACTCTCGCTAAGGAGAAGGGCCTCGACGCCGACCTCGTCGCCGCCCGGATGGCGATGGGCGCCGGTCGCAAGGGTGGCTCAGGCGGCGGTCCTGGCGGTCCCGGTGGCCCCGGCGGCGGCAGCCGCGGCGGCGGCTCCTCGCGCGGCCCTCCCAGCGGTGGCGGCGCCGGCGAGCGCGGCTTCAACAACACAGTGGTCACCCGGACCCTCTACGTCTTCGCCGATCCGGAGGCAGTCGAGAAGAAGCTGCGACCCGTGACCGCCCGGCTAGGCGTCTCCGACGGTTTCTTCACCGAGATGCTTGAGGGCCTGAAGGACGGCGACACCGTGATCACCGGCGTGATTCTCCCCGGCGCCGCGCCGGTGCCGCAGGGCCCGCCGGGCGGCTCCTCCAATCCCTTCAGCGGGCGCAGCAGTTTCGGTGGCGGCAGCCGCGGCGGCCCTCCGCGCTGAGCAACCCGCGCGCCGGCCCAATGTCACCCGTCGTCAAGATCCAGGACTTGCACAAGATCTACGAGTCCGGCGAGGTGCCGGTCCACGCCGTGCGCGGCGTTAGCCTCGAGATCCAGCGCGGGGAATTCATCGCCCTGATGGGTGCCAGCGGTTCCGGAAAATCCACCCTGATGAACATGCTCGGCTGCCTCGACCGCCCCACCCGCGGCACCTACGAGTTGGACGGCACAAACATCGACGACCTCGACCGCAACGAGCTCGCGGATCTCCGCAACCAGAAGCTCGGGTTTGTGTTCCAGGGCTTCAACCTGCTCGCTCGCACCACCGCGCTCGAGAACGTGGAGCTGCCGATGCTCTACGGCCGGCACCGCAAGGTATCGATGGAGACGATCCGCGAGCGGGCGATGCACTGCCTTGAGATCGTCGGCCTCGCCAATCGCTTCGACCACTTCCCCAACCAGCTGTCCGGCGGCCAGCAGCAGCGCGTGGCCATCGCCCGCGGCCTTGTCAACGAGCCCCAGGTCCTGCTCGCCGACGAGCCCACCGGCAACCTCGACTCCAAGACGTCCGTGGAGGTAATGGGGGTGTTTCGGAAGCTCAACGACCAGGGCATCACGATCGTGATGGTCACCCACGAGCTCGACATCGCCAAGTACTGCCGGCGCAACCTGATCCTGCGCGACGGCGTGGTGGTGCGTGACGAACCGGTCGCCGACCGCACCGACGCAGAGGACGAAATGGAGCGCATCAAGGCCGCCGAGGCCGCTGCCAAGCTCACCCACCAGGCCAAGTCCGGGGCCTGACGCCACCATGCACTTCGCCAACACCCTCCGTGTCGCGCTCCGCGCCCTCCGGCGCAACACCCTCCGCTCCCTCCTGACCGCCCTCGGGATGATCATCGGCGTCGCAGCCGTGATTACGATGGTCAGCATCGGCAGCGGCGCCAAGGCCCAGGTCGAGGCCCAGGTCGCCTCGCTCGGCCAGAACCTCATCACCGTGATGCCAGGGAGCTTCAGTTCCGGCGGCATGCGCGGTGGGTTCGGCAGCTCCGCCTCCCTCACGCCCGAGGACGCCGACGCCATCGCCGCCGAGGTTGCCAATATTGACGGCCTGAGCGCCGAGGTGCGCGACCGTAATCAGGTCCTCGCTAACGGCCTCAACTGGAACACCAACGTCAACGGCGTCGGCCCCGACTACCCCTACGTGCGCAACTGGCCGATGGAGTCGGGCGCGATGTTCACCGAGCAGGACGTAAAGTCTCTCGGCAAGGTGTGCGTCATCGGCAAGACGGTCGCCGACCAGATGTTCCCCAACGAGGATCCCGTCGGACAGACGCTGCGCATCCGCAACCTCCCCTTCCGTATCCTCGGCGTCCTTTCGTCCAAGGGCTTCAGCATCTTCGGCTCCGATGAGGACGACGTCGTCCTCATCCCCTACACCTCGCATATGCGTCGGGTCTCCCGGCGGACCTCTATCAGCATGATCCGCATCCAGGCAGCCGACGCCGACAAGGTGGCCGAGGTCAAGCAGTCCGTGGAGGACCTACTTACCCAGCGCCGCCGCGGCCGTGAGCCAGACTTTACCGTCCGCACCCAAGAGGAACTGGCGAGCGCCGCCACCGCGACCGCTAAGACGATGACCGGACTCCTCGCAGGCATCGCCGGGGTCTCGCTCATCGTCGGCGGCATCGGGATCATGAACATCATGCTCGTCTCCGTCACCGAGCGCACACGCGAGATCGGCATCCGCCTCGCCATCGGGGCACACGGTAAGGACGTGCTAACGCAGTTCCTGATCGAGGCCATCTTACTCAGCTCCCTCGGCGGCCTAGTCGGGGTCGCCGTCGGCGTCGCCGGGTCACAGGCGCTATCCTCCTACAACGGCTGGCCCGTCCTCGTCCCCACCACTTGGATCTTTATCTCGGTGGCCGGCAGCGCCCTCGTCGGCATCATTTCGGGCTTCTACCCGGCCTACAAGGCCGCCCAGCTCGACCCGATCGACGCCCTCCGCTACGAATAAAGCGGGAGTTTCCCGCTCGACACCGCCCGCGGGCCTTTGCCTCCTCGGCGCGATGTCCCCGTCCCCTGCGGTCGAACTGCAAGCGGTCGCCAAGCGATTTGGCGATGGCCCGCCCATCCTAGAGGACATCTCCCTCCGGGCGCAGCCGGGGGAAATGGTCTCGGTGCTCGGCCCCAGCGGCTGCGGCAAATCCACCCTGCTGCGGCTGATTGCCGGATTGACGCCCGCCTCCGCGGGTAGTCTCCGCGTGGAGGGTCGGCCGGCCGGCGACCCAGCCGCTTCGGTCGCCTTTGTTTTTCAGGAAGCCACCCTGCTCCCTTGGCTTAGCGTCCGCGCCAACGTGGAGGTGCCGCTCCGGCTGGGTGGCGCCGCCGCTGTGGACCGCGCCTCCACCTCCTCCCGCCTGCTAGGACTGGTGGGGCTCGGCAACCGCGGCGATGCCTACCCGCGGCAGCTCTCCGGCGGGCAGCGGATGCGGGTTTCCCTCGCCCGCGCCCTCTCGCTGTCCCCCCGGCTCTTGCTGCTCGACGAGCCGTTCGGCGCGCTCGATGAGATGACGCGCGAGCGCCTCAACGAGGAACTCCTCGCTCTGCAGGGGGCGGGCGGCTGGACAGGCTTCTTCGTGACCCACTCCGTCGCTGAAGCGGTGTTCCTTTCCCACCGCATCCTTATTCTTTCCGCACATCCGGGGCGCCTGCACAAGGAGGTCCCCGTGCCCCTCCCGCATCCGCGGACCGCGGAGACCCGCCTGCAGCCGGACTACCTTCTGCTGGTTGCGCAGGTTTCCCGGCAGCTCCGTGCGGTTTCGCCCGCCGGTTGAACGCGATCCGCCGATGCCCCGCCCGAATCGCCGCCTGCTCCTGCCCGTCGTCACGGGACTCCTCTTCCTCGGGCTTTGGCAGGGCATGCACCTTTACCTCTCGGACGATCTCCGGTTCCTGCTGCCCTCGCCGGAGATGGTCTGGCGCGCTTGGGAAGAGCACGGCGCCCTACTCCTGCGCGCCACCGCCAACACCGCGCAAGGCGCGCTGCTCGGCTTCTCCCTCGCGGTCGCGGTGAGCGCCGGGCTCTCCCTCCTGCTTTCGCTGTCCGCCTCGGTCCGTTCCAGCCTCTACCCCTACCTGATGGCGTTGCAGATGACGCCGCTGCCGATCCTCGCCCCGATCTGCGTCATCTGGGTCGGTGCGGGCCTGCGCAGCGTCGCGCTGCTGACCTTTGTCATCGCCTTCTTCCCGCTGGTGGTGAATACCACCCAGGGCCTGATCGCTACGGACCGCAATCTCGTGGAGCTCTTTCAGCTGTACCGCGCGCGCCGCTGGCAGCAACTCCTGCTCCTGCGCATCCCGGCCGCGCTGCCGTATTTCTTTACCGGACTTCGCATCGCCGCGACCATCTCCCCGATCGGCGCCGTGGTCGCCGAGATGAACGCGGGCTCTTCCGCGGGGGACGGCGGCGGGCTTGGCTTCCAAGCGGTCATCTTCGCCAGCCAGGCGAAGTACGCCGCCCTCTTCGCCACCGCGGCCACCACCTGCCTGCTCGGCTTTGCCCTCAACGCCGCCGTCCTCGCTCTTTCATGGTCCGCGCTCCACGCTTGGCACGACGCCTACGAGCGGACCGACCGCTGACGCGCCCTTGCCTTTCAACCTTCCCCGGATGTTTTCCCCCGATGAAATCCTACCTCTGGCTCCCGCTCCTGTTCGGCGCCGTCCTCGCCGCAGACAAGCCCGCTCGCATCACGGTCCAACTCGATTGGGTCCCCGAGCCGGAGCACGGCGGTTTCTACCAAGCCCAAGCCAGGGGCTACTTCCGCGAGGAAGGATTGGAGGTCATCCTGCTGCCCGGCGGTCCTGGAGCGCAGGTGGTACCTTCCGTGGCGACCGGCAAAGCAGACGTGGGCCAGGCGGACGACATCAGCACCCTCCTCCAGCAGGCCGAGGGTCTCCCGCTAGTGCAGTTCGCGGCCGTTTTCCAGGACGATCCCTCGGGAATCCTCGTCCACGCTGACAGCTCCGTCCGGCGCTTCGAGGACCTGCAAGGCAAGACGGTCATCGCGCGGCCCGGCTGGCCCTTTCTCGAGTTCTTGAAGCGGAAGTACGACCTGTCCGTGAAGGTCGTGGCGCAGAATTTCTCCAGCGCCGCCTTTCTCGGCAACAAGGAGGCGCTCCAGCAAGGCTACTACATCGCGGAGCCCTTCCACATCACTCAGGCCGGCGGTAAGATGCCCCGTTTCCTTTCCACTTGGGACGCGGGATTCCGCGGCTACGCGGTCCTGATCACCAACCGGCGTTTCGCCCGCGAGCGCCCCGCTGACCTGCGCGCCTTCACCCGCGCCTATATCCGCGGCTGGCGCGACTACCTTGAGGGCGATCCTTCCCCTGCCCACACCGCCCTGAAGCAGGCCAACGCCCAGAACACCGACGCGTTTATGGACTTTTCCCGTCGGATGATCCTCGGGGAGAAGCTCGTCACCGGCCGCGACGCCGACGGCGGCCCGGCCAAGGTCGGCCGCCTTGACCCCGCGCGCTACACCGCACAGATTGCCACCCTAGAGGAGCTCGGGCTGCTCAAACCGGGCAAGGTCACCGCGGCGGCCGCTCTTACCACCGAGTTCCTTCCCTGAGCCGGCCCGCCCGATGCCCGTGGCCCCACCGCGCGAACGTTTTCTTGAGCTCCTGCGCGCTGCCGTGATGGAGGGCACGCTCGCCAAATTGACCCTCGGCAAGCCAAGCGGCCCCGATCCCACTCTGCGCAACCTCTTCGCCCGACCGGTCGAACTGCGCGACGGCGCGCGCGTGAGTCTCACTTGGCGGCACACCACCCGCGAAGTGACCCGCAACCTGCCGCCCCCCGAGGCCGCGGACCTGCTCGCCGGCCTGCTCGGCAAGGAGTTTCTGGACGCGCACCTCTTCAGCGCCACCGGGCACCACCAGTTCGAGACAAATCCCGGGGGCCGCCCCCGCCTCCGTTCCCTGCCAGCGCGGCCCGGTCTTCCCGCCCCGGCGCTGGGACAGCACGACCGGCCTAAGGACCACGTGCTACCCGGCTCCACCCCCTGGCTGCAGGATCTTGGGGTGACCAATCCAGATGGTCACCCGCGCGCGGGAATGGCGGGCAAGCTGAGCCAGATCCAACATTTCGCCGCGCTGCTGCAGCCGCTGCTGCGGACGGCCTTTCCGCGAGAAAACGCTAGGGAGCCTGCAGGCAAGGTCTTGGAGGTGATCGACGCGGGCTCCGGCAAAGGCTACCTCACTTTCGCCCTTGCCCAGCTCCTGAGCCCCGGCTTCCGCGTGCGTGGGCTCGAGGCCCGCCCCGATTTGGTGGCGTTCTGCAATCAGGTCGCCGAGCGCCACGGCCTGCGGGACCGGCTCACCTTCGCTGCCGGCCGCTTGGATCCCGCCCGGGAAGAGTCGTGCGACCTCCTCATCGCCCTGCACGCCTGTGACACCGCCACCGATGACGCGCTCGCCCTCGGCATCCGCGCCGGCGCGCGCCTCCTCGTCGTGGCGCCTTGTTGCCAGCACGAGCTGCGGCCCGCGCTGGCGGCCCCGCTGGGGCTGGAGCCGGTTTGGCGCCACGGCATCTTCCGCGAGCGCCACGCCGAATTCGCCACCGATGCCCTCCGGGCCCTCTTGCTGGAGTGGGCCGGCTATGCCACTCAGGTCGCGGAGTTCACCGGGGCGGAACACACCGCGAAGAACCTGTTGCTCTCCGGCCTGCGGCAACGGCACCCGGGGGATGCGGGGAAGGCCGACGCCGTCCGTGAGTTCGCGGCCGTCTACGGGATCCGCACGCAGGCGCTCGCGCGGCACCTAGGTTTCGACCTTACCGCCATTTCCGCGGCGCCTCTATGAGCTGGGGCGAATTGGATTGGTCCGCGCTCGATCGACTGCGCGCACGATTCCTCGCTGGCCCCGGCTCAGAGCCTTACTGGCGATCGCGCTCCGACCTCGCGAGCTATGACCTGACGTTCGGTGAGCGCATCGGCTGGAAGTGGGACCAGGTCCTGCGCGAACTCCGCGGCCGCGGGTGGTCTCCGCGGCGCCGCGCGGTGCTCGACTGGGGCTGCGGGAGCGGCGTGGCTGGACGCCGTTTGCTGCGCGCTTGGGGGGCGGAGCCCTTCGGCTCCCTGGCCTTCTGGGACCACTCCCCGCTCGCGATCGACTTCGCCGTGGAATCCGCCCGCCGGAATTTTCCGGGTTTCGACGTCCGGCCCGCCACCCCCGACTTCCTCAACGGGGACGAGCCGATCGGCGTCCTGCTGCTGAGCCACATCCTCAACGAGTTGGCCCCCGCCGCGTGGGACGAGTTGGGCCGGCTGATCGCGCGGGCGGACGCGGTCCTCTGGGTTGAGCCGGGGACCCGTGACGTGAGCCGCCGGCTCGGAGCGGAGCGAGAGCGCTGGCGGGACCGGTTCTCACTGGTGGCGCCGTGCACGATCGAGGGGCCGTGCCCGATGTTCTCGGCCGGCCAAGGAAGGCACTGGTGCCACTTCTTCGCGCCGCCCCCGGCGGAGATCTTCGCGGACTCCCAGTGGGTGCGGTTTGGCCAGCGCGCGGGCATCGATCTCCGGAGCCTTCCCTACTGTTTCCTCGCGCTCGATCGGGCCGCAGGCACGGACCCCGCGGGGGCTTCCCGGGTGATCGGTCGCGTCGAACACTTTAAACCCTACGCGCGGCTGCTCAACTGCGGTCCGGACGGGTTGGCTGAACTTGAAGTCACCCGCCGCGACGCCGCGGGCCTGTGCAAGGCACTGGAGCGCCAGCGCGGCCCGCTGGTGTACCGCTGGCGGCGCGACGGAAACCGGATTCTCGGCGGAGAAGCTGCGGGCCCCGGCTAGTCGGTCCTTCAGCGGGGCCCCGGCGCGAAGACAGGACCCGCGGGCAACGAAGCGTCCTCCGCGTGAAGCAGGAAGTCGTCGAAATTGAGGTGCCCCCAGGCGCCGCCTGGCTGCTCATCAACGAGCCGGAGCGCGACTTCCCTGCCCCGCAGCGCCAAAAGGTCCAGAACCACCGGCTGCATCGTTTCCGTGTTTCCCGGCACCCTCCGGCGCAGCTCAGCGCCCGTGACGCGCAACAACACCTCACCGGTGCCCGCCGCGATCAGTTCGAGACGCAGCGACTCATAGGCTCCGGCCGCTAACAGGCAGCTCGCCCGCGGGTGACTGATGCGGAAGGGCTGACTGGTCAGGGTCCCGGTTGCGCCATCACCCCGACCATCCTCGTAGGAACCCACCCAATGGCGCCCAACGTGGCCGCTCCGCATCGGGGACCGGCGGGCGAACACCGTGTCCCCGGTCACGGGCTGCCGTTCGAACGCGGTCCCCACCGCGATCCAGCCGCGCAGGTCTCCGCGCTCAAAACCGGTGTCCAGCGGTTCCCCTCGCCCATCCCGCGGCGCCTCGCCCGCGCCCGGCCGAACCGGATTCTCCATTGCCGCGCTCCGGGCCTGCGCGAGTTCGGCTGAGCGACGCGTGTGAACCACAAGGTCCGCGGCCCGCAACTCGTGGCGCACCGCGCCGGGATAAAGAACTGCAGGTTGCGCGCGTTCCCAAGTGGCGCGATCCACCGGCCGCGGCTGGCTGCGGAAAAGCAACGTGCCCTTCTTGTTGCCGATCGCGACGTCGGGGTGACCGTCCCCGTTGACGTCCCCGAGGGCGATCTGCCGGCCCACGCCGGAGTCGGAATCGATTCGATTCGGCACCCAGTCTACCTGCCCGCCCGGACCGCGGTGCAGCCGGAACCAGTACAGCACCGCGGGCGCGTCCCCGTCCGGGGAGCCCGAGGGGCCGTGCGCCCAGAAACACTTGCCGGTGATGATGTCCTTTAGGCCGTCGCCATCCACATCTGCGAGCTCCACCGCGTGCAGCTCGGAGAAAGTCACGCCGTGGCGGTTCTCGTCGGGCCGCTGGTTCATGAAGATGTGCGGGCGGAAGAGCGGCGACCCCTGGGCGTCCCGCTCCGCCATTTGCTCGTGCCAAGCAAGGCCAAAACCGTGGGCGGCCAGGGCTGTGATGACGTCCGTGCGTCCATCTCCGTTGACGTCGTAGGCGAACAATTGGGCCGCGGCCGGAGCGAACGGAACGCGGTGCCAGCGCCACTCCGGATCACCCTCACGATCGGCGGGCTGCTCCAGCCAGCCGTCCTTCAAAAGCACATCCAGCCGGCCGTCGCCGTTGACGTCGCCGACGCCCAGCCCGTGCGTGAACCGCTGCCAGTTGCCAGCGCGGGTGATCGGAAGGAACGGCCACGGCCGGGTCGGGTCACGCGGATCCGGCCGCGCGTAGCCAAAATTTCCCCCGTTAACGCAAACGATCTCGGGCCGCCCGTCCCCGTCAAGGTCAGCGAGCGTCGGCGATTCGTTGTCGACCTCGTTGAGCACGGTGTGGCGGGGCCAGTGGCCGCCACGCTCCCGCGGATTAAGGTAAAGATAGGCGGGGGTGTGCGGGAGCCCGTAGGTCAGGACATCGTTCCAACCGTCGCCATCAAAGTCGTGGATGAACGCGAAGAAATTATCTGTCGAGTAGGCATTCCTGCGTCCTAGTGCCCCCTCGTAACCGGGGAAAGTGCGGGACCGTCCATCCGGATCCTTCACCGTAGTGGTGCGCTCGGGCGGGTAGAGCTCGCGGCGTTCCCGGAAATCCGGCCCCGCCCACCAGTGCGGGCCTGACACGACGTCCGGGTGGCCGTCGCGGTTCACGTCGCCGATCGCCGCGCCCTCGCTCCAGTAGTGTGGGTCGAGTTGCAGCCGGGTGTAATCCAACAGTACGGGATCGCGGGCGAGCAGCCCGACGGTCAACAGCGGCAGGGCCCACGGGGTCTTGACGGCCATCCCCGACGCTCAGTCTGGGCGTGCTGCCGGGTCAAGCGTGGCGCTGCCGAAACCTTTCGCGCTGCCGGCGCGTCATTCCCCTGCGTGAGGATGACGATCGAGGAGCGAGAGTAATTCCGGGAGGATGCGACCATCGTCGCCGCCGCGGCGCGCGCGCGGGGCGAGGACCGGACGCGGCGTTGGCGCGCCGCTTCGACGCGGCACGTCGGCGGCACCCGGAGGACGCCGGGTGGCTGCTCGGTCTCCGCGACCGCCTCGGCTGGCGCCCGGTGGTCTAACCCGCGCGCGGCGCTTGACTCAGCGCACCGGCATCTAGAGCCTCCACTCACAACTGATCCCTCATGGGCCAACAACTTAACAAGCACATCAAGCGCAAACGCCGTGCCGCTTATCTAAAGCGCCGCAAAGAACGAACCAAGGCCGGCGGCAAGACGAAGTAAGTCGGCGCCCGCCCCAAGGATTCCCGGCTCCGCGCCCGCGGAGCCTTTTCTTTTTCCCGGATGGTCAAGGTCAGCCTCATTTCCCTTGGTTGCGCTAAGAACCTGGTCGACTCCGAGATCATGGTCGGCCATCTGCAGCAGGCCGGGATGGCGGTCGTGCCCGGGGCCGAAGACGCAGATGTGGTCATCGTCAACACCTGTTCGTTCATCGACTCCTCCAAGGAGGAATCGATCGGGCACATCCTCGAGGTCCACCAGCAGCGCGGGATGCGGCGCCGACGGCGAAAGCAGAAGCTGATCGTCGCCGGCTGCATGGCGCAGCGCTTTGCGGTTGATCTTCGGACAGAGCTGCGGGACGAGGTAGACGCCTTCATCGGCCTCGATCAGGTGACCACCATCGCCCCAATCATCGAGGGTCTGCTGGCACAGGAGCAGGCCGCGGATGGGCCACCGGTCTTCATTCAGGGGAGATCCACCTTCATCCCCGATTACGACACCCCGCGATTCCGGCTCACCCCTCGTCACTTCGCCTACATCAAGATCGCGGAGGGCTGCAACCACCCCTGCACCTTCTGCATCATCCCCCAGATCCGAGGCCGCCACCGCAGCCGCACGATCGACAGCGTCGTCGCCGAGGCCCGGCAGCTCGTGCGCGAGGGCGTGCGCGAGATTAACCTCATCTCGCAGGACACGACTTATTTCGGGATGGACACTTGGGAGCAACGGGCCGGTCCGCGCACCCCGGTCGACTCGAGCCGCGGCGCCGCCCTCTCCAGCTTGCTCCGCCAATTGAACGCCATCGAGGGCGACTTCTGGATCCGCCTACTTTACACCCATCCCGCGCACTGGAGCGACGAACTGATCGCCACGATCGCCGCCTGCCCGAAGATCGCCCGCTACGTCGATATGCCGCTGCAGCACATCAGCGACGCGATGCTCGGCCGGATGCAGCGTGAGACCTCCGGGGACCACATCCGCGACCTCATCCGACGGATGCGCACGGGTGTGCCCGGCATCGCCCTGCGCACCACCTTCATCACTGGATTTCCCGGGGAGACCGAGGCTGACATCGATGAGCTCTGCACCTTTATCCGGGAGACTCGCTTCGAGCGGCTCGGCGTGTTCCGCTACTCCCCGGAAGAGGGCACCCGCGCCGCCAAGATGGAGACTCAAGTCCCGGCAAAGGCGAAGGAGGCGCGCTGGCATCGGCTGATGGCGCTGCAGCGCACGATCGCAGCGGAGCTTAACGCCTCCGCCGTAGGCCAGCGCCGCCGCGTGCTGGTGGATGAGCCGGGGGTCGCTCGCGCCGAGAGCGATGCGCCCGACATCGACGGTCGCGTGTACGTGCCCCTGACGCTCCCCGTCGGCAACTTTGCCGAGGTCCGGATTACCGGCGCCGAAGCATACGATCTGCTCGCGCTTCCCGCGGGCGAGGCGCCCGCCGGCCGCCGCGCCGCCCGCCGCGCGCAGTAAGCGGAGCCCAGATTCAGCTCCGGGGGATCACGTACCCCGCGGGGCTGCTCTGATCCAAAATAAGTAAAAGCGCAGTTTGTCGCTGCTCGGCGGTAAACCTGAACCTCTGGGCGTCCCTTCGCGTGCCTCTGAAGTCCGTGCTTGCCCGCTGGTTCGTGGACTGGCGCTTCGACGCGCTGAGCGGCGCCATGCCTGCGGCGCGGGGCGAGCTCCCTCCGCCCGCGGGGACGACCAGGCCGAGTTCCCGGAGCCCGCGCGTACTGGTCTTCGTCGACCTCGAGGCCAATCGCCTTCTAGTTGAGCTGTTCCTATAACGCCACGGTTTCCAGCCTGAGGTCGCGGAGGGCGGTGAGGCCGCCATCCGCTGGGCGTCCCGTGGCGGACTCGATGTCATCCTCGTGGACCTGCATCTGCCGGAGACGGACGGGCTCACAGCCACCCAGCGCATCCGGTAGACGGAGCTCCCGGACCAGCGCGGGCTCATTTTCGCGCTCACCGCCTCGCTTGACCGCAGCACGCGGGAGTGCTCCCTGGCGGCTGGAAGGCAGGACCACCTCACCGGGCCCCTCGACTTCGAGCGCTTCTGCACTTTCATAGGAGAGTTCCTCCCGGACCAAAGGCGCTGAATGAATCCGTCCGGCGCCGGGGCGCTTGCCTCCCGCGGATCGGGCTGGTTGCCTCTGGCGCGTGATCGACGCCTCCCCGCTGTTCGACAGCCTAAAGCCCAATTGGCGTCTGCTCCTGCCCCGGTTGGTCGGCGATTTGCGGG
>VHCI01000103.1 GCA_016871775.1 Verrucomicrobiota bacterium
GGCGGACTGGCGGGCGGTGAGGCGCGGGACGCTGATCACCTGGTAGGCCTGCAGGAAGGGCCGCTCCGGGGAGGCGCCGGTGCCGGCGCCGCTGGTGGCGTAACCCTTGGTCGAGCGCTGCTGCTCGACGAAGCGGTCCTGGAACTGGCCGGTCACCACGAGGCCGAAGTTGCGGTTGACGGGCAGGGTGTAGTCGAGGCTGGCGCTCGGCCGCACCTTGTGGATGCGCTCGTCGGAGACGTGCGGCTCCTTGCCGAACCCGAGGCGGTTGTGGATCCCGGCCACGCTCACGCTCCAGCGCAGCTGCGCGCTCTTCCGTTCGAAGGCGCTCTTGCTCACCATATCGATCGAGCCGGACATCGAGTCGGCGGGCGTGGCGGGCGTAGGCACCTTGGTCACCTCAAGCCGGGAGATGTTGTTGATCGAGACCTCCTTGAATTGGAACACGCGCGAGGCGCCCTGGGGGTTGCCGGTGTTGGCCATCTCGAGGCCGTCGGTCGAGAGCACAGCCATTGAGGTGGGGAAGCCGCGCACCGCGACGGAGGCGACCGAGCCGCCGGACTCGGTGTCGTACTCGGCGGTGATGCCGGGGAGGTACTTCAGGAATTCGCCCACGTTGCCGTCCATCACGTCGCCGAGGGAGTCGGCCGCGACGACCGTCTTGATGTTCGCGGCGAAGCGCTGCTCGTTGATGGCGATGGCCGCGCCGTCGGTCTCGCGCTCGGTCGCGACGGTGAAGGCGTCGAGGCGGACCACGCCCCCGCCGCCGTAGCGGGCGGCGCTGGTGAGGGCGAAGTCCTGCTCGACGACCTCGCCGGCGCGCACCGTGACGGTCACGCGCTGCGCGTCGAGGCCGGTGTAGAACGCCTCGAGGGTCACGGGGCCGGCGGGCAGTGCGGCGAGGCGGTAGCTGCCCGTCTGGTCGGTGAAGGCGGCGCGCTCGGTGCCGGCGACGGTGATGCGGACGTTGTTGAGGTACTGCCCGGTGACGACGTTCTGCACCCGGCCGGAGATGCCGCCCGGGGCGGGCGCGGCGGCGGGCAGCAGGGACACGAGGGGAAGCAGCAGCAGCAGCAGGCGCAGGCGGGGGTGGTTCATGGCCGGGAAAGGCGAAGGCTCTGGGCGCGCTTGGAGACGGTGTTCAGCGTGCCGCCGGCGCCGCCCGCGCCGTAGAGGAGGCCCTGGGGCCCGCGCACGACGTCCGCGCGCTCGACGTCGAAGGTGCTGGTGATGCCGACCGCGGTGGAGCCGAAGTTGTTGGCGGCGCCGGTGGCGGCGAAGCCGTCGCGGCGGATCGCGCCGCCGCCCGTGCCGCGGAGGCCGATCGTCTGGTTGCCCACCCGGTCCCCAGGCTGCTGCGAGAGCGCGTCGCTTTCGGGATTGGACATCACCGTGCCGGCTCCCGCGCCGTAGCCGTTGAGCATCTCCTCGACGAGGTGACGGCGATGTCGCGCATGAACTCCGCGGTGAAGATGTCGGCGGAGACGGGCGTAAGGTCGAGGGCGGTGTTGAACTGGGTGAGCGAGTTCGAGTTGAGCGCGCCGTAGCTGTGGTCCGCCTCGGCCTTCACCTCGAAGGGATTGAGCGCGACGAGGCCGCCGGCGGGCCGGGCGGCCGGGGCGGGCGCGGGTGCGATCTGGGCGCGGAGGGCCGAGGCGAGCAGCGCGGCGAGGGGCAGGAGGGTGCGCAAGGCGCGCGGAAGCGGACGGGTAGGCATCACAGGGTGGGGTGGAGCGACGCGCCGCGGACGCCGCGGCGTCCAGCCGATGGGACAAACAACTCGCGGCCGGGAAGCAAGCCCGAAGCGTCGCGCCTCAGGCCGCCGTGAAGGCGCGCGCGAGGAACTCCCGGTTCGCCCGCGCGTTCCGGGTCGTGGCCTCGGCCGTCTCGCCCACCGCGCCGCCCTCAAGCATCACGGGACCCGTGAAGCCCGCCCGGCGGAGCCGGCGGAACAGCGCCGCGAAGTCGACCGCGCCCGCGCCCAGCTGGATCATCACCTCGCCGCCCTTCGCCGCGCAGTCCTTCGCGGTGAAGGCCCGCACGTACGGCAGCAGCGGCTCGAGCTCTGCCACCGGGTCCAGGCCGGTGTAGTGGATGATGTTGCCCGGGTCGTACCAGATCCCAAAGTTCGGGTGGTTCACGCGCTCGACGCAGCGCACGAGGTCCGTCGCGGCCGCGGTGACTCCGCCGTGCGGCTTGGTCACGATCCGCACGCCGAGTTCGGCCCCGTGCGCGGCGGCGTACGCCATCGCGCGGTACCACGTCTCGTGCTGGGCGGGTTTGCCGACGCCGGTGTTGATCAGGGTGCCAAGCCCAAGCGTGCGCGCGTTCGCGAGCTGGCGTCGGACTTCGGCCTGGGCCGCCTCGAACGGCCCGTCGTCCCGCGTGCGTAGGCGCCCCATCGTGGCGCGCAGACCCCGCGTGGCGATCTTCCGGGCCAGCTCCGCGAGGTACTCTGCCGAGGTCGCGGCGACGAACGGATCGTCCTTCGTCGGGGTCTGCAGCCCCACCTCGGTGAACCCCGCGGCCTTCACGCCGTCGAGCATCGCGTCGCAGCTCCACTTGGTCCACGGCCGGTTCAGGCAGCCGATCGTCCAGTCCGGCGCGGGTGCGGCGCGCAGCGGCGGGGGCAAAAGGGCGGTGGCTCCGGCGGCGGCCAGGGCCTGGCCGAGGAACGCGCGGCGGGAGCGGGGGGCGGGGGTCATCGCGCGCGACCTTAGGCAGGAACGCGGCCGCGCGTCGACCTTTCCGGGCCGGCGCTCAGCCGGCACGATTTAGTTGATCGGGTCGCATCGAGGTGACCGGACGGCACCTTTCAGTGGCTCTCTCCCGTCGCCATACCCTCCGGGTATTCCTCGGTCTCTCGCCGCTGAAATGCGGTCGCCATCTCACCGCGTTGCTCCGCCTCCAATTGAATCGTGCCGGCTCAGGGCGTGAGCCCGGCCAGCGCGATCACGAGTTCCGCGACGGCCGCGCCTCCAGCTTCCGCGGCCGGGTCCGCCAGCGCCGGGTGAGGGGCACGCGGTCGCCGGGCACATCGGTCAGGCACACGCGGAAGGTGTAGGCCTGCACCCCGGGGTCGGCCTCGCCCATGGGTCCGGGCGCGCGGGGGCGACCCCGGGCAGCAGGCCGCTCGCCGGTTTGCCCGGCACCACGAAGGGGTCGAGGCCGGCGGTGCGCTCGGGGGGCAGGGAGCGGACGCCGTTAAGGGTCTCGCCGTGCTCGCGGTTGGCCTCGCGGCTGGTACGGTGGCTCACCCCCGCCGCCGCGAGGAGCCCGCCCTCGTAGGTCGCGTCGATGAAGGTCCGGCCGCGGAAACTCCGGCCGTCCAGCAGGCGCAACGCGGTCAGGCGTGGCCCGGCGCGGTCGACCCCGTCGGCGCGGTCGAGGCGGGCCCCGAGGTGCGCGGTTACGCCCGCCTCGCGCAGCAGGTCGTTGAGGATGCGTGAGGCCACGTGCGGCTCGAAGAACCAGTGCAGCCCGGTTGCCTCGCCGACGTTGAGGGGATGGCGCGGCAGGTAGTCGGCCCGCGTCTCGTGGCGCCAGGCCCGCGGGTCGCGGTAGTGGGCGTGGACGCGCCCGAAGAACTCGCGCGCCAGCCCGCCCACGGCGCGCTTGTCCCCGACGTCGGCCGCGCCGAGCCCGCCGGCGGTCATCCCGCCCAGCGCGGGGCCGGGTTCCAGCAGGACCACGCTCGCTCCTTGCCGTGCGGCCTGCACCGCGGCCGCGATCCCCGCCACCGTGCCGCCGTAGACCACGACGTCGAGCGGCTCCGCCGTCGCGGCGGCGCGGACCAGGCTCAATCACACGGGTGTGAAGGCGAACAGGGTACGGAAGCGGGGGAACATCCGGGGAGGAGAAGCGGGCTCCGCCGGCGCGGCAAATTCGAATTACCGCTTGTCGCTGGGTTGGTCCGGGGAATGCTGCGGGGTCTTTATGGTCCCCCCGCCCCGCCTCGTCCGCGCCTGGCTGGAATCCCCCGCCGTCGGCGTGATCGAGCTGGACCGCGACTGGGATCTGGCGGCGCCGCCCCGCTTCAGCCTCGGCCGGCACTGCCCGTCGCCCTCCGGCCTTGAGGCCTCCCCCCCGCTGCCGGCGGCCCGGCACTTCGGCTACCTCGCCGAACCCGGGGGCGCGCTCTGCTTCGTCCTCTCCCCGGAGGAGACCGCCGAGCTCGGCGGTGCGTCCGCCGAGGTCTACCTCGCGGGCGACTTCAACGCTTGGCAGGACGCGATCGGCCGCCCGGAATGGCGCCTGCACCCCGGGGAACTCGAGGGCCGGCCCGTGCGGATCTGGCGCGGCGACTCCGCCCGGTTCCTCAGCGCGGCGGGGCTGCGGTTCAAGTTCGTGACCGGCGAGCACCATTGGCTGGTCCCGCCGGCGGAGGCCCCGAATGTCGTCCGGGACGCGCAGGGCAACGTGAACCGCGTCCTCGATCCGCGGCGCACCGGGCGCCACCTCTGGCGTTTCTCGCTCAGCGCCCCCCTGAGCCTTGCGGAGGCGTGGCGCGCGGGCTGGGCCGACGGCGCCGGGGAATCGGTGGCGCTCCAGCCGGGCGCCTTCTTCTATGAGCTGCGTTCGGATCTGCCGCTCGGGGCGCTGGTGCGCGGGGAGGAGACCTGTTTCCGGTTGTTCGCGCCCCGCGCGCGCCACGTCACCCTCCACCTCGCGCGGGAGCCGAGCGGGATGGGGGAGACCCTGGCCTGCGCGCTCGGGCCGGCCGCGGGCGCCGACGGTGCGGCCGGGGTCTGGGAGGTCGTGCTCGATCGCAATCTCCACGGCTGGTTCTACTGGTACACCATCGAGGGCGTGCACCCGGGCCTCGACCCTGCCGCGCGCATCCTCGACCCGTACGCCCCCGCAACCCTCGGGCGGGGCGGGCCGGGCATCGTGCTTGACCCCGCGTGGGTCGGCCGCGGCGACCGCGACTTCCAGACGCCCGCCTGGCACGACCTCGTCATCGCCGAGGCCCACGTCCGCGACCTCGCCGCCCACGCCCCCGTGCGCGCCACCCCTGCGGAGCGCCGCGGGTTCACCGGGGTGCGCGCGTGGGTCGAGAGCCCCGACTTCCACCTCGCCCAGCTGGGCGTCAACTGCGTCGAGCTGCAGCCGGTGCAGGAGTTCGACGCCGCCGGCCCCGCCGAGTATCACTGGGGCTATATGCCGGTGAACTGGTTCGCACCGGCCAGCACCTACGCCCTCGCGCCGGAACGCGCCTCCGGCGTCCGCGAGCTCCAGCAGCTCGTCGCCGCCTTCCATCGCCGCGGGATCGCCGTGCTGCTCGACGTGGTCTATAACCACGTGGGCGAGCCGCCGCACCTCGCCCGCGTCGACCCCGCCTACTATTTCGAGCACGATGCCGTTGGCCAGCCGACCAACTGGAGCGGCTGCGGCAACGACTTCCGCGCGCGGTCCGCGATGGCGCGCCGGCTCATCATCGACAGCTGCCTCCACCTGCTGGAGGCGTACGGCGTCGACGGCTTCCGCTTCGACCTCGCTGACTTGATCGGCCTCGACGTGCTCCGCGAGGTCGAGGCCGCGCTCAAACGGGTCCGCCCCGACGTCATCCTCATCGCCGAGCCGTGGAGCTTCCGCGGCCACCTCGCTGGCGCCCTCCGCGACACCGGCTGGGCCTCGTGGAACGACGGCTACCGGGACTTCGTCCGCGACTACGTGCGCGGCAACGGCGACCCCGCGCGGATGGAGTACTTCCTGCGGGGCTCGCCTTGGTACTTCGCGAAGTGGCCCGCCCAGACGGTCAACTACACCGAGTCCCACGACGACCGGGCCTGGATCGACGTGATCACCGAGCGGCCGGGCCACGATGGCGCGCAGCCCACCGAGCACGACCGCCGCCGCACGCACCTGATGGCCGCGCTGCTGTTCCTCTCCGCCGGGATCCCGATGCTCTCTGCTGGGCAGGATTTCCTGCGCTCCAAGCTCGGGGTGAACAACACCTACCAGCGTGGCGACCTCAACGCCCTCGACTACCGGCGCCTCCACCGCTTCGCCAGCTCCCACGCCTACTTCGCGGACTGGATCGCCTTCCGCCGCGGCGACCTCGGCCGCCTGCTGCGGCACCACGACCGCCCCGCTGAGGGCTTCTTCCGCTTCTTCCACGGCTTCGGCGGGCCCGCGCTCGCCTGCCTCCTCAACGCCGACCGCTCCCGCGGACCCGAACGCCTCCTCTTCGCCATCAACCCTACGCTCCAGGACGTCACCCTCGCCCTCGACGAGGCCGCCCTCGCGCCCGACCCCGCGGTGTGGCGCCTCCTCGCCGACCAGGACCGCTTCTACCTCGGTGACGCCCATGGCGCCCGCCGCCCGCTCGAGGCCTCCCTCTGGCTGCCGCCCCTCGCCTGCGCCCTCTGGGCCGCCCGCTGAATTGGCCCGCCAAAACCCTTGCTTCCGGCCCCGCCCGCCCCTTTTTTTCAGAAATCCGCGCCCGCGCGGCCCCCTTCCCAAAACGCAAACCAACCCACACCACTCCGGAGTCCCACTATGGCAGTCAAAGTCGCTATCAACGGTTTCGGCCGCATCGGCCGCCTCGTCTTCCGCGCCCTCGTCGAGCAGGGCCTCCTTGGGGAGACCCTCGATGTCGTCGCGGTCGGTGACATCGTGCCCGCCGACAACCTCGCCTACCTGCTCAAGTACGACTCCACGCAGGGTCGCTTCAGCGGCACGGTCGGCTCGCGCAAGTCGTCCCCCGACAAGGCCGAGGACGACGTCCTGATCGTCAACGGCCGCGAGATCCTCGTGGTCAGCGCCAAGACCCCGGCCGAGCTCCCCTGGGCCAAGCTGGGCGTCCAGCTGGTCATCGAGTCCACCGGCCTGTTCACGGAGGCCGAGAAGGCCAAGGGCCACCTCGCCGCCGGCGCGCGCAAGGTCATCATCTCCGCCCCGGCCAAGGGCGAGGACATCACGGTCGTGATGGGTGTGAACGACGAGAAGCTCGACGTCGCCCAGCACAACATCATCTCCAACGCGTCCTGCACCACGAACTGCCTCGCCCCGATCGTGCACGTCCTCCTGAAGGAGGGCTTCGGGATCGAGGAGGGCCTGATGACCACCGTCCACGCCTACACCGCCACCCAGAAGACGGTCGACGGCCCCTCGAAGAAGGACTGGAAGGGCGGCCGCACCGCGGCGCAGAACATCATCCCGTCCACCACCGGCGCCGCCAAGGCCACCGCCCTCGTGATCCCCGAGGTCAAGGGCAAGCTCACCGGGATGGCCTTCCGCGTGCCGACCCCCACGGTGTCCGTGGTCGACCTGACCGTGCGCACCACCAAGGAGACCTCCTACAAGGCGATCTGCGAGGCGATGAAGCGCGCCAGCGAGACCTATCTAAAGGGGATCCTGTCCTACACCGGCGACGAGGTCGTCTCGAGCGACTTCATCCACGACAAGAGCTCGTCGATCTTCGACGCGGGCTCCGGCGTGGAACTGAACTCCAAGTTCTTCAAGCTCGTGTCCTGGTATGACAACGAGTGGGGCTACTCCAACCGGGTCGTCGATCTGACCCGCAAGATCGCCGCCAAGCTCTGAGCCCGTGTCCGGCCGCGGGGCCGGCGTCCGCCGCGGGACCGTTCCCGCCGCGGCGCCGCCCCGCCCTTTTTTTGCCCATCCGTCCCGCCCGCCCCTCCTGATGCCCTCCTTCAAATCCATCCGCGACCTGAACCTCGCTGGCCGCCGCGTCCTGATGCGCGTCGACTTCAACGTCCCGCAGGACAAGGCCACCGGCGCGATCACCAACAACCAGCGGATCGCCGCCGCGCTCCCCACCCTCCAGCACGCCCTCGCCGAGGGCGCCGCCGTGGTGCTGATGTCCCACCTGGGTCGTCCGGACGGCCAGCGCATCGCCAAGTTCTCCCTGCAGCCCGTCGCGGTGGAATTGGAGAAGCTCCTCGGCCGCCCGGTGCGCTTCCTGCCGGACTGCGTCGGGCCCGAGGTCGAGGCCGCGTGCGCCCCCGGCGCCCTGCGCCCCGGAGACGTCGTGCTGCTCGAGAACCTGCGCTTCCACCTTGAGGAGGAGGGCAAGGTGAAGGTGAAGAATGCCGACGGCACGGAGACGAAGCTGAAGGCGGACCCCGCCCGCGAGGCCGCCTTCCGCGCCTCGCTCACCCGGCTCGGCGACGTGTTCGTCAACGACGCCTTCGGCACCGCCCACCGCGCGCATTCCTCGATGGTCGGCGTCGCGCTGAAGGAGAAGGCGGCCGGTTTCCTGATGGAGGCCGAGCTGAAGGCCTTCGCGAAGGTGCTGGAGAACCCGGATCGCCCCCTGCTCGCCATCCTCGGCGGCGCGAAGATCGCGGACAAGATCCCGCTCATCCACAACCTGCTCGAGAAGGCCAACAAGGTCATCATCGGCGGCGGGATGGCCTACACCTTCCACAAGGTGAACCGCGGGATGGCGATCGGCGGCTCCCTGTTCGATGCCGAGGGCGCCAAGATCGTCGCGGAACTCGAGGCCAAGGCGAAGGCCCGCGGCGTCGAGTTGGTCTTCCCGGTCGACTTCCTCGCCGGTGACCGCTTCGCGCCGGACGCCAACACCCGTCCCGCCGACCTCGCCTCGGGCATCCCCGACGGCTGGGAAGGGATGGACGCCGGCCCGCGCTCGATCGCGCTTTACCGGGAGGCGATCCTCTCCTCTCGCACCATCGTCTGGAACGGCCCGGCGGGCGTGTTCGAGTTCGACGCCTTCGCCGGCGCCACGCGCGCGATGGCGGAGGCCATTGCCGAGGCCACCGCCAAGGGTGCCACCACGGTCGTCGGCGGCGGCGACACCGCCACCGCGGCCAAGAAGTTCAAGGTCGCCGGCAAGGTGAGCCACTGCTCCACTGGCGGCGGCGCCAGCCTCGAGTACCTCGAGGGCAAGGTGCTCCCCGGCGTAGCGTTGCTCGAGTCCTGATCCCTCCCCTTATGAACACTCGCAAGAAGGTCATCGCCGGCAACTGGAAGATGAACAAGACCTCCGCGGAGGGCGTGGCCCTGGCGCAGGAGGTCGTCGCCGCCATCGGCAAGCAGGGGGCGGTCGAGGTGGTCGTCTGCCCGCCGTTCACCGCGCTCGAGGCGGTCGGCCGCGCGCTGGAGGGTTCCGAGGTCCGCCTCGGCGCCCAGAATATGCACGCGGAGGCCAGCGGCGCCTTCACCGGCGAGGTCTCGGCCCCGATGCTGCGCGCGATCTTCGCGACGCACGTGATCCTCGGCCACAGCGAGCGCCGCACCCTCTTCGGCGAGACCGACGAGGGCGTGAATCGCAAGGTCCTCGCCGCGCTCAAGCACCAGTTGAAGCCCATCGTGTGCGTGGGCGAGACCCTCGCCGAGCGCGAGGCGGGCGCCACCCTCAAGGTGGTCCAGACCCAGGTGGAGCGCGGGCTCGAGGGCGTCAGCCGCGAGCTGGCCCCGACTTTGGTGATCGCCTACGAGCCGGTCTGGGCGATCGGCACCGGCAAGGTGGCGACGACGGAGCAGGCCCAGGAGGTGCACGCGTTCATCCGCGGCCTGCTGGTGAAGCTTTTCGGCGACGCGGCCGCGCAGCGCATCCGGATCCTCTACGGCGGCTCGATGAAGCCGGCCAACGCGCCGGAGCTGCTGGCGCAGAAGGACATCGACGGCGGCCTGATCGGCGGCGCGAGCCTCGAGGCGCGCAGTTTCCTGGAACTCGTTGCGGCCGCGGCGCGCTGAGCCGGCGACGGCCGGGGGCGCGGGCAAGAAAATCCTTGCCGTCCCCCCGGCCGGGCCAGACTTTTCCGGCCCCTGTCGGTAGGATACTCAAGTGGCCAACGAGGGCAGACTGTAAATCTGCTGGCTTACGCCTTCCCTGGTTCGAATCCAGGTCCTACCACCACTTTCCCCCGCGTCCGGCCGCTACGGCGGCGGGGCGGCCGGGGAGGGCTGCTTCCCCGGCGTCCGTTCCTGCTTCCGGGACGCCTTCTTGGCGGCGCGATCCTTGGCCCGCTGGCTGTCCCCGCCGCCGGCCGCGCCCCAACGCTTCGAGCCGCCGGTGATGGGCTCCGCCATCGGCTCCAGCCACGCCTCGTGGAGCGCCGTCAGCGCCCGCACCTTCTCGGGGTGCTCCGCGGCGAGGTTACGCGCCTCGGCCGGATCCTCGGCCAGATTGATCAGCTCGCGCTGGTCGCGGAGGGCGTGGAGCTTCCAGTCGCCCTCACGCACGGCCCATTCGCCGTTCAGGCCCCCGCTGCTCCAATGCAGCCGGTCGTGGTGGCGCGTGGTCGCGCCGGTCAGCAGCGGCAGGAGGCTCCGGCCGTCAAAGACCGTGCCCGCCGGCGGCGCGGCGCCGATGGCGTCGAGCGCGGTCGGCAGGAGGTCGAGCGAGAGGACGGGCGTGTCGATCGTGCGGCCGCCCGGGAAGCGCGCGGGCCAACTCACGAGGAAGGGCGTGCGGATGCCGCCCTCGTACAGGGAGGCCTTGTGGCCGCGCAGGGGCGTGTTGTCGGCGGCCATCCCGCGCGGACCGCCGTTGTCGGTGAGGTAGAACAGCAGCGTGTTCCCCCACACGCCCTCCGCCTTGAGCTTGGCGACGACCGCGCCGACCCCGAGGTCGAGGTGGTGGAGCATCGCCATCAGGATGACGCGCGCCTCGCCGAGGCCGGGGTGCTCCCGCCGGATGCGGTCGAGGTCCGCCGGCGGCGCTTGGGCCGGCGCGTGGACCGCGTTGTAGGCCAGGTAGAGGAAGAACGGCTCCGCCCGGTGGCGGCCGATGAACGCCACCGCCTCCTCGCTGAAGCGCGTGGTGAGGTAACCTTGGAAGCCAGTGCGCTCGCGTCCGCGGTAAAGCGGCGCGGACTCGTCGTCCCGGCCCTTCACGCCGGTGCTCCGGAAGTAATCGTGCCCGCCGCGCCCCATAAAGTTGTAGGACTCCTTGAAGCCGCGGCTGATCGGGTGCCACCGCAGCGCGGGGTAATCGTCGTCGAGCCCGAGGTGCCATTTGCCGATCGCGATGCTGGCGTAGTCGGCCGGCAGCATCGCCGGGAAGATCGGGATGCCCGGGTCGAACCCCCGGCCGCCGTCGCCGGCCGTGTAGACGCCGACGCGCTGCTGGTAGCGGCCGAGCATCAGGCCGGCCCGGGTGGGCGAGCACACCGGCCCGCTGATGTAGCCCTGGGTGAAGCGCACACCCTCGCGCGCCAGGGCGTCGAGGTGGGGCGTCGCGACCTCGGGCCGGTGGTGGGGATTGGAGCCGATGTCGGCGTAGCCCTGGTCGTCGGAAAGGATCACGACGATGTTCGGCCGCCCGTCGCGCGCGGCGGCCGCCGTGCCGCCGGCGACGGCGACCAGAAGCGCCGCCAGCAGCCGGCGCCCGGACCGAACAGCGGTGAAGAAGGGTGGGCGGGAGCGGCTGCGGCTGGGGGTGGGCGGCATTCCCGGAAACCAAGCGATCCGGCGTTTGCTGGCGATGCGGAAGCGTCCGGCCCGGCGGTTCCCGCCCGGAACCGCCGGGTTGGCCTCGCTTCCCGCCCGGTCCGCCGCTGTGTTCCCCATCAACCCCCGCCCCCGATGCTGCGCTTCCTGCTGCTGCCCGCCCTCGCCCTGCTCACCCCGCTCCCCGCCCAGCCCGCGGCCCCGGGCGTCATCGAGGGCCGCATCGTCCAAGCCGCCACCGGCGGCGCGCTCGGCAACGTCCGCGTCGCGCTGGAGGGTTCCGCCCGCGAGGTCCTGACCGATGACGCCGGCGTCTACCGGCTGACCGGGGTGGCCGCGGGGCCCGTCCGCCTCCGCGCCTCCTACGTCGGCTTCGCCACCGCAGTCGAGGCTGTCACCGTGCCCGCGGGGGGCGTGGCCACCCGCGATTTCGAGCTGGTCCGGGGCGAGGGCGTGGTCCGTCTCGACCGGGTCACGGTGGTGGAGGACCGGGAGATGTCGGCCCAGGCGCTGTCGGCGAACGAGCAGCGGGCGGCCCCGAACCTGAAGAGCGTGGTGGCGATCGACGAGTTCGGGGACCGCGGGGCCGAGAACATCGGGGAGTTCCTGCTCTTCCTGCCGGGCGTCTCGATCGAGACCTCCGGGTCCGAGCCGACCACCGCCTCGCTGCGCGGTTTCCCGGGCAACAACACCGGGCTCACCATCGACGGCGGGGAGGTCGCGGGCGCCTTCTCCGGCAACAGCCGCTCCCTCGACCTGCGCCAGGTGCCGATGAACAACATCTCCCGCGTGGAGATCACGAAGGTGCCCACGCCCGACCTGCCCGCCTCCGGTCTCGGCGGCTCCATCAACCTCATCAGCCGGAGCGGCTTCGAGGCCCGGCGCCCGCGGCTCGAGGTCAACGCGTACACGATGTTCCACGACCGCGGCGGCTTCACCTTCGATCCGGGCCCCCGCAACCACACCCCGCGCAGCAGCCGCACCGGGACCAGCCCGAGCTTCATCCAGCCATCCTTCGACGTCAGCTACCTCCACCCCGTCTCCCGCAACCTCGCCGTCACTGTCGGCGCCTCCCGCACGTGGCGGCACAAGCCGATGGAGACCGGCACCGCCGACACCGACGAGAGTGCGACGTGGGACCTCGTGCGGCTGGTGCAGACCACGAGCCAGTGGAACAGCCTCGCCCAGACCTTTTCCACCCTGCAGGGGCAGGCGGGGCTCGACTGGCGCGTTGGCCGGCACGGCACGCTGTCGGCCAGCACCCAGTACCGCTCGTACCAGCTCTACATCACGCGCAACGTGCTGC
>VHCI01000104.1 GCA_016871775.1 Verrucomicrobiota bacterium
CTTTCATGGGTCTGGGCCCGACCGAGCTGATCGTCATTTTGATCATCCTGCTCGTCCTGTTCGGCGGCTCGAAACTCCCCGGCCTGGCCAAGGGCCTCGGTCAGTCGATCAAGGAGTTCAAGAAGGCCACGAAGGAGGAGCCGGAAGCCGAGAAACCGGCTGCCGCCGCTGCCGCCGAGGCTACCAAGCCGGCCGGCACCGCGACCGCCGTCAAGCCGCCCGCGAGCTGAGTGCCGGCCCCCGCGCCGGGTTCCCGCGCGCTTTGCCCCGCCTCCGCGGGGCTTTTTTATGTCCTGCCGGAACGCGACGGCGACGGGGCATTTACCTCGTTGACACCCCCTGAGCGCGGGGATTCGGTTGCCCGTCGGCTCGCCGCGCTTCCTCGTGCCTCGAGCCGCCACCATGGCGAACATCTTCGGCTATTTCTCGAACGACATCGGGATCGACCTCGGCACGGCCAACACCCTCGTCTACGTGAAGGGTAAAGGCATCGTTCTGCGAGAGCCGTCGGTGGTCGCCCTCGACACCACCACCCGCAAGGTTTTGGCGGTGGGCGATGAGGCGAAGCGGATGCTGGGCCGCACCCCCGGCAACATTACCGCGATCCGGCCGATGAAGGATGGCGTGATCGCAGACTTCGACGTCACCGAGGAGATGCTGCGCTATTTTATCCGCAAGGTCTCCAACTCTGCCTTCCGGGCGCCGCCGCACGTCGTTATCGCCATCCCCTCCGGCATCACGGAGGTGGAAAAGCGCGCCGTGATGGAATCGGCGACGCACGCGGGCGCCCGTAGCGTCGAGACGATCCCTGAGCCGATGGCGGCGGCGATTGGCGTCGGCCTGCCGATCGAGGAGCCGGCGGCCAACATGATCGTGGACATTGGTGGCGGCACCACCGAGATCGCCATCATCTCGCTCTCGGGCATTGTGTTCTCGAAGTCGATCCGCGTGGCTGGCGACGAGCTCGACGGGGCGATCATCAGCTACATGAAGCGGGCCTACAACCTGCTCATCGGCGAGCGCACCGCCGAGGAAATCAAATGCAACCTCGGCTCGGCGTACCCGCTGGAAGAGGAGCTCACGATGGAGGTGAAGGGCCGCGATTCCGTGGCCGGGCTGCCCAAGACGATCCAAGTCACGTCGCAGGAGATCCGCGAGGCTCTCGCCGACACCGTCGCGGCGATCGTTGACGCGGTGCGGGTCACTCTCGAACGCTGCCCGCCGGAGCTCTCGGCGGACCTCGTGGACCGCGGCTTCGTGATGGCCGGGGGCGGGGCGCTGATCCGCGGCATCGACAAGCTGCTCAGCGAGAAGACCGGCCTACCGGTTACCGTCTCAGAAGACCCTCTGTCGGCCGTGGCCAACGGCACCGGGGCCTACTTGGAGAACAAGAGCGGCTGATGCCGCCCGCGGGCCGGACCGGGTGACCCTGCTCCGCCGGCGGCCCCTACCGCCCGTGCCGTTCAAACGCTTCAGCCAGGCGAATCCACTCCTGACCCTCGGGCTGATCTTCGCCGCGTGGCTGCTGCTCCCGACCGCGCTCAAGACGTTCGCCCGCGCCAGCTTTTTCGAACTGACGGCGCCCGTGACCCTCGCCGCGTCCCGCGTGCGCGACCTGCAGGACTTCTGGGCCCTGCGGGCGCGCTCGCGGACGGAGCTGATCGAGGCCGGCCGGGACTTGGCGCGCGTCAACTCGTCCTTCGAGCTCGCCGTGCAGCAGAACGGGGCCCTGCGAGCGGAAGTGGCCCGCCTTGAAGAACTCCTGCGCCTGCCGCCGCTGCGCGACCACCGGCTTGAGCACGCCCGGGTGGCGCGCCGGGACTTCTCCGGCTGGTGGCAGCGCATCGTGATCCGTAAGGGCCGCGACCATGGCATCCCTGCCGGTGCCCCAGTGGTATTCTCCGGCGGCGTCGTCGGCCGCGTGGCCGAGGTCCACGCCAACACAGCGGTGGTGGAACTCATCAGTAGCCCAACGATGCGCCTCGCCGGGGTGGTGGAGGGCGACACGCGCCCGATCAGCTTCCAGGGCGCCGTCAACCCGACCCTCGCCCCGCCGCGCGGCGTGGTGGAGTTGATGCCGCTCGACATCATCGCGAGCCCCGCCGTGCCCAAGCGCCTGGTAACGGCAGGCTTCGGGGGGGTGTTCCCCCCTGGGTTGACGCTTGGCACCATCATCCGGGCGGATCTCGCCAGCGACGGCCTGTTCAAGTCGGGTGAGGTGGCGCTGGATTCCCGCCTCGGCACCCTGACCGAGGTGAGCGTGCTGGTACCAGCCGCGCCCGCGGCCGCCCCGGTGCGTGCCGCGCCTTGAGCCCCCCGTGATGCGCCGCGTGATCATCCTTCTGCTGATGCAAGTGCTCCTCTGGGCCCTGCTGGCCGAGCTTAACCACGGGCTCTCCGGCTGGCAGGTGCACATCTTCGGCGGGGCGCTTTTCGTGGTGTACCCGGCGCTCCATCTCGGCCGGACGGAGGGCCTCATCGTGGCGGGTTGGGCAGGGCTGCTCTGCGACGCCCACTCCCCGGTCACCTTTGGCACGCACGGCCTGCTGTTCGCCGCCGCGCACCTGCTACTTTTCCGCGCCCGGGAGCGCGTGCCGCGGAAAGACCCGGTTTCCCAGATCTTGGTCGTGCTGTTTACCAACCTCGCGCTCTTTCTTGGGCTCAACCTACTCCGCCTCCCCTTGGCGCCGGCCATCGGGGGCGTTTGGGCGCGGCTCCTGCCCGACCTGCTCGCCTCGCAGCTTACGCTGGTCGCCGTGACCGTCTGGTACCTCGCCCTCCAGGACCGGCTCGTGCGGCTCGGGGACACCTGGACGGAGCGGAGCGGGCAACGCGGTTGAGGATCCCTGCCGTGGCCACCCCTTCCTCCCCTTCCCCCTCCGACCAGTCGCCTGGGCTCACGATCGAGCAGCGGCGGGCCCACGACCCGCGCGTGACCTTCTTCCACTTGGTTGTGGCGGTGGCGCTGGTGGTCCTGGCCAGCGGGCTCGCGTACCAGCAGCTGCTGAAGGTCGACGCCCACGCTGAGGCGGAACGGGTGCAGAACCAGCGGCGCATCGTCCACCCGGGCCCGCGCGGGCAGATCCTCGACCGCGAGGGCCGCGTCCTCGCCGGCAACCGGCCCCGCTTCTCCGTGCGGCTCCTGCTCGACGCCCTGCGCTCCGAGATCCGGGCGGAGCAGATCCGCATCCGCCGCAATTACCGGCAGCTCGAGGACGCCGCCGCCGGTGACCTGCCCAGCGCGGTCCAGATCCTCCAAATCGCGCGCGCCACCGTCGTGCAGCGGTACCTCGACCAAGTGAACAACCTCATTGGGCGCGCGGAGAAAGTCGACGCGCGGGACCTCGACCGCCACTTCGCCCGCGAGCTACTCCTACCGTACACGCTGCTCGATAACCTCGCGCCCGCCGAATACGCGCGCCTGCTCGAAGGCCTGCCGGTCAACTCCCCCGCGCAGGTGCACACCGCAAGCGTGCGGCACCACCCCCACGGATCCGCCGCGGCCCACACTCTCGGCTACGTGGGCACGGGTGACGCCGGCGAGATCGAGGACTTCCCCGGGGGCGACCTTCGCACGTTCAAGATGAAAGGGACCGTCGGCCGCGACGGCATCGAGAAGCGGCTTGATGACCAGCTTCAGGGCGAGGCGGGGGGCGCGATCTTCCGTGTCGACCCTGCGGGTAATCGCATCCACCCGCCGCTCCAGCAGGTGCTGCCGCGCGCGGGCCAGGACGTGCGGCTCGCCCTCGACCTCGACCTGCAGCTTGCCGCCGAGGCCCGCCTGGCCGAGACCGAGATGGCCGGCGCCGCGGTCGCGCTGGACGTGCGCACCGGCGAGGTCCTCGTGCTCGCCAGCAAGCCCGATTACGACCTCAACACCTTCTCGCCGCGCCTCCGCGCCGCGGCCGCGGCTGACATCACCACCCGCGGCGCTTGGTTTAAACGCGCCATCCAGGGGGTCTACAAGCCCGGCTCGATCTTCAAGATTCTCACCGCCGTCGCCGGCCTCCGCGCGGGCACCCTCGACCCGGCGGCGACGATCAGCTGCAGCGGCTCGATGCGCGTTGGCACCCGCTCGTTCTCCTGCCACGACGGCACCGCGCACGGCGAGGTGGACCTCGTCACCGCCATCACCAAGAGCTGCAACGTCTACTTCTACCGAGCCGGCCTCGAGATGGGTCCGGAGGTGCTTGCGCGGGAGGCCCGGCGCTTCCGCCTCGACCAGCCGACGGGCATCGAGCTGCACGACGAGACGCGCCGCATGCTCATCCCGGACCCGGTTTGGAAGCGGCGCCTGACCGGCGAGGGTTGGGCGGGCGGCGACACCGCGCAGTTCGCGATCGGCCAGGGCTACGTCGACGTGACCCCGCTGCAGATGGCCTGCTTCGCCGCCTCGATCGCGCGCGATGAGGTCTGGACCCAGCCCTACCTGCTGCACGACCCGGCCCGGCCGGCGCAGCGGCACGAAGGCATCGGGCTGCACCCGGCCCAGCGGGCGGCGCTGCTGCAGGGGATGGAGCAGGTGACGCAGCGGCCGCACGGGACCGCGCGGATTTTCGAGGATCCGAGGCTGCTGGCGCCGTTGCCCGGGCTCCGGCTGGCCGCGAAGACGGGGACCGCGCAGAAACAGGACCCGAAGGGGATGATCAATTTCGCGTGGCTGATCGCGTTCGCGCCGGTCGAGGACCCACGCATCGCGGTCGCGGTGGCGATCGAGGGCGACACGCCAGGCGAGGAGACGGGTGGCGGTCGTTACGCGACGCCCGTGGCCCACGCGATCTTCAAGGCCTGGCTGGACAAGCGGAACCGGCCGCCCGGCCTACCGGTGCAGTTCACGAACGGTTGAACCGGGCTGGCCGCCGCAGCCGCCGCGCCCGCTGGAGATTAGCGGCCGGATCCGGGGTCCTCGCGCAACGCAACTAGGGCGAGCGGCACGGAGGCGCGAAACGTCTGACTTCCGCGGAACCGCAGGCGCTCGTGCGGGCCCAGCAAGGGCAGGCGCCGGCCCAAGCCCGCCTCGAGGTAAAGTGTCTGCGGTCGTGCGGGCGTCCCCCCGCGGAGGAACAGCCCGCCCTCAAGCTGGAACCGCGAGAGCGGGAGAAACACCCGCGTGATCCCGGCCACCAGCAGGGCGAAGACGACCCCGCCGAGCAGCGCGAGCCGGGCGTCGACCACCGCAAGCCAGCGCCAGAAGCGGGCGCGCTAGGCGCCCTGCCAGACCCACGCGGGCGCGCTCCGCAAGTCCGCCACGCCGGTGCCCTCCGGCGGGCCGCCCCCGGCCTCACGCGTAAAACCAGCAGCATCCCGAGGGCGCAGCCGCCGTGGAGCAACAGGTGCACCGCGAAGGTGGGTGACACCGACAGCACTCCGGCCACGATGACGAGGAAAAGGCCCAGCACGATCAGCTGCAGGTCCTCGCGCCGACCCCGGTATCCGAGGTTGCGGTAGGAGAGCAGCAGGAGGCCGAGGCGAACCAGCGAGGGCAGCAGCTCAGGGTCGAGCCAGAGGTCGAGGGCGAAGCAGCCGAGGATGACGGGGAACGCGAGCGTGTGCACCACCCGAGGTAAGCGGGAGGGCAGGCGCGGGCGGAGGAGCACGCTGAGCGTGACCACTGCGGCTAGGGGAGCAGCAGCCCCGCTCGCGGAAGCGGCCCAGCACCACCCGGGCCTGCCCCGTCCGGGCGGCGGCGACGAAATCCCTTATCTCGGGAGGCTGGGCGGGGCCAGCAAGGCGAGCCAAGAGGTTATTCACGCGACCCGGCCAGATAACTACCCAGCGTCGGGGAAGTCCGGACCGAGCAGCTCAAGCAGCCGGGTGAAGAGGCGGTTGACGCGCGCCTGGTTCTCGCGGACCAGCGCCCGGAAGGCCTCGAAATCGATCGAGGTGGCCTCGAGGCCGTTCGCGTAGTTGTCGATGAGGGCGAGGCTGTTGTAGCTGAGGCCGAGCTCGACGCAGAGGTCCGCCTCGTGGGCCGCGGTCATTCCGACGACGTCGCCCCAGGCGCGGATGATGCGGACCTCGGCCTTGGTTTCGAAGCGCGGGCCGCGCATCTGCACGTACACCTTGCCGGGATGGATGATGAACTCGGGGGCCAGCTCGCGCACGAGCCGCAGGATCAGGGTGTTGGCGATACCGGGGGCGCCCCCGCGCAGCTCGGTGTCGAAGTAAGTGGCCGGCCCCTGCTGGAGCGCGACGTAGTCCGAGCAGGAGACAAAGGTACCGGGGGGCAGCTCCGGGCGGAGGGAGCCGACGGAATTGAGCGAGAGCACTTGGCGAAAGCCGAGGTCCGAGATCGCGGCGAGGTTAGCGCGGTAATTGATGGCGTGCGGCGGCAGGGGTACGCCGAATCCGTGGCGGTTGAGCAGCACGTGGTCGCCGCGCCGCCGGAAGGAGACAGGGCCGTATTTGGTCTCGACGGTCTCCACCGGCCAGGCCGAGAACAGGGGGGAATTGACGATGCTCGTGCCACTGATGAACGCGACCTTCACCCCGCCACTCACCGCCGGGCCGACGCGGATGACAACGCGAAAAGCCCTCCTCGCGCGGGCCGCCGCAGGGCTCGCGCTCGCGCTAGCGGCCGGCTGCGCCACGCCCGGCCCGCTGCACCGCTACGCCTTCGCGCCCGAGCAGCCGGAACGCGTGGCGGACCTCGGCCCGGCGGGCGCCGGCGAGGTCCCGAGCCTGGTCGCGCGCGGGGAGCGGGTGGCCGGCCTCGCCTACGATCCCTTCACCGACCACCTCTTCCTGCGCCTCGCGCCGGGCAACCGCATCCGGGTAGTCGACCGCCCCGCCCGGCGCTTGAAGCGCGAGCTGGAGCTGCCAGAGGCTGGCGCCGGCGGCGACCTCGCGGTGCGGCCTCGCAACGGGCACCTGTTCCTCCTCGATGGTCCCGGGGGCGGGGTGGCTGAGCACACTCGGTTCGGCCGGCCCGTCGGGCGCTTCCCGCTGGAGGGCGTGTCAGGCGAGCCCCGCGGCCTCGCCTTTGACGCCGCGCGCGACGAGCTACTGGTGCTCGCAGCCGATGGGCGCACCGTCTCCCGGCACGACCTCGCAGGCCGGCGCCGGGGAGAATTCCGCCTCGCGGTCGCCGCGGACGGCTCCCTCGCCTGCGACGCAGAGACCGGCGAGGTCCACGCCGTGCTGGCGGACGGAGCGGGCGAGGTTGGCGTCTTCGGCCCCGACGGGGCGCGCCGCGGGACCTGGAACGCCGGCGGACCGGGCGCTATGATTGATCTCGGCCCCCGCTCTTTCCTGCGCGTATTCTGACCTCATGCCCCTAATCGACCTGCCTCCGCCCCAGCTCCGCGAGTATGCCGGGCGTAACCCGCGGCCGGACGACTTTGACGCCTACTGGGCGGCAGCGCTGCGCGAGCTTGATGCCACCCCGCCGGAACCGGAACTGCGCCCGGCGGCGGCAGCCCCCGCGACGGACCGCGTCGAGTGTCTCGAGCTGTGGTTCACTGGCGTCGGCGGCGCGCGGATCCACGCCAAATACGTGCGCCCGCGGGACGCGAGCCCCCGCTCGTGCCCGGCGATACTTCAGTTCCACGGTTACGCGGGACACTCGGGCGACTGGTGGGACAAGCTCGGCTGGGCAGCCGAGGGCTGCTGCCACGCGACGATGGACTGCCGAGGTCAGGGCGGACGCTCGGAGGACAACGGGCGCGTCCACGGCCCGACCCTGCGCGGGCACATCGTGCGCGGGCTGGCGGACCCCGATCCCGCGCGGCTGCTCTACCGACAGGTCTTCCTCGACGCCGTGCAGTTGGCGCGAGTGGTGCTCGCGTTCCCCGAGGTGGACCCGGCGCACGCGGGCTGCTGCGGGGCGTCGCAGGGCGGGGCGCTCGCGCTGGCCTGCGCGGCGCTCGAGCCGCGGATCACCCGGACGGCCCCGGTGTACCCGTTCCTCTGCGATTACCAGCGGACCTGGGAGATGGACCTGGCGCGGGACGCGTACGAGGAGCTTCGGCTGTTCTTCCGCGCGTTCGACCCCCGGCACGAGCGGGAGCGCGAGATCTTCACTCGGCTCGGGTACATCGACGTGCAGCACCTCGCCCCGCGGATCCGGGCACGGACCCTGATGTTCACTGGCCTCATGGATACCATCTGCCTACCCAGCACCCAGTTCGCCGCCTTCAACCGCATCCCGGGCCCCAAGGAGGTCGTGCTGTACCCCGACTTCGGGCACGAGACGCTGCCCGGCCAAGCGGACCGCACTTTCGCTTTCCTGCGTGGCCGCTGAGCGGTCCGGACCGCGCGCTTGTCAACGCCGGTCCCGCGGCCCACCTTCACCCGTTCATGGATCCCTCCCTCGCCGTTCCCGCGCACGTCGCCATCATCATGGATGGCAACGGGCGGTGGGCGACGCAGCGGGGTCTTCCCCGGATCGAGGGCCACCGGCGCGGCGTGGAGACCGTGCGGGCGGTGTCGCGGGCGGCGCGCGACCTCGGGGTGCGGATGCTGACCCTTTACGCCTTCTCGGTGGAGAACTGGCGGCGGCCTGCGGAAGAGATCGGCGCGCTGATGGGCCTGCTGGAGCACTACCTCAGGCGGGAGCTGGACAACCTCCGGCGCGAGGGCATCCGCCTGCGGACGATCGGGCGGACCCAAGACCTGCCCGCGGGGGTGCAGGCCCGGCTGCGCGAGGCGGAGGCGGA
Source organism: Verrucomicrobiota bacterium (assembly GCA_016871775.1). Taxonomy (GTDB): domain Bacteria; phylum Verrucomicrobiota; class Verrucomicrobiia; order Opitutales; family Opitutaceae; genus ER46. Next base: position 8,658 of record VHCI01000104.1, read on the forward strand.
GACGCGTCACCTCACCGGCTACACGCTGGTGCTGGCGCTCAACTACGGTTCGCGCACCGAGGTGGCGGAGGCGGCGCGAGCCTACGCCGCGGCGGTGGCGGCGGGCCGACAGCCGGCCGGCGAGGCGTCTTGGGAGCATTTCCGGCGCTACCTGTACACGGCGGAACTGCCGGATCCCGACCTCGTGGTGCGCACCTCGGGGGAGACGCGGCTGAGCAACTTCCTGCTCCTGCAGGCCGCGTACGCGGAATTCCACTTCACGCCGGTCCTCTGGCCCGACTTTTCGCGGGCGGACCTGGAGGCCGCCATCGCGGACTACCAAGGGCGCGAGCGCCGCTTCGGCCGGACCAGCGCCCAGGTGGAGCCAGCGGGCACCTGAGCTCCGCTCCGCGATGGGCCAGCGCATCCTCAGCACCTTCCTACTCTGGGCCCTCATCGGCGGGGCGCTTTGGTTCTTCCGCACCCCTGGGGCGCTCGTGGTAATTACCGTGATCTCGGCGCTCACCCTCCGGGAATTCTACCAGCTGATGCGGGGCGCGGGCTACGACCCGTTCGACAAGTTCGGGGTCGGCGTCGGCGTGCTCGTGACGCTGGCGCCGTGGCTCGAGGTACGCCTCGGCTGGCCGATGGGGATCGTGCTACCGCTCGCGGTCGTGGTGTGCGCCGTGCGCCTGCTCGGCGAACGCACCCCGGAGACGCGCGTGGAGGCGCTGGCGACGACCCTCTTTGGGCTTGTGTACGTCTCCCTGATGCTCTCGTTCCTCGTGGCGATCCTCGTCCCGCGGCCTGGCGACATCGTCGGCGCCGACGCACGGTTGGTCCTCGGCCTGTGGCTGGTGGCGGTGGCGAAGTTCTGCGACGTCGGTGCGCTGATGTCGGGCCTTGCTTTCGGCCGGCACCGGATGTCCCCGGAGATCAGCCCGAAGAAGACCTGGGAGGGAGCTGCCGGCGGCATCCTCTGCTCGATGGGCATCGGCGCGGGCGTGGCCTGGCTGGCCCGCGACGTCCTCGGCGGGCACCTGACGCCCGGCCGCGCGGCGCTGATCGCGGCGCCCGTAGCCGTGCTGGGGATCGTGGCGGACCTGGTCGAGTCGGTGATCAAGCGGCGCGCCAACTTGAAGGACTCGGGCCGCGCCATCCCGGGCATCGGCGGGATGTTTGATCTCAGCGACAGCATAATCCTGGCGGCCCCGGCCGGCTACCTGCTCCTCGGGCTTGCCTGAGGCGCGCCGACCCCGCTTCCACCGTGTCCGCCCGCCGCAAACGCATCGTCCTTCTCGGCGCCACCGGCTCCATCGGGGAAAGCACCCGGCGCGTGATCGCGGCGCACCGGGACCGGCTGGAGCTGGTCGGGGTGGCCGGGCGGGGCCGCTGGCAGCAACTCGCGGCGATCGCACGGGAACACGGCGTGCGTGAGGTGGGGATCTTCGATGATGCGGCGCTCGCTGCGGCGCGGGCCGCCCCAGCGTCGTTCCCGCCCGAGACCCGACTGCATCGCGGCCTCGAGGGGCTCTGCGAGTTGGCCCGCCTGCCCGAGGCCGACCTCGTGCTGGTGGCGGTGGTGGGCACCCTCGGGCTGGAACCAGCGCTGGCGGCCATCGCGGCGGGCAAGGACCTGGCGCTGGCCTCGAAGGAGATCCTCGTGCTGGCGGGACCATTCGTGATGGCGGCCGCGCGGCGGCACGGCGTGCGGATCCTGCCGGTCGACAGCGAGCACAACGCCGTCTTCCAGTGTTTGGAAGGCCACCCATCGGCCGCCGTGCGCCGCATCGTCCTCACCGCGAGCGGCGGCGCGTTCCGCGACTGGCCGGCGGAGCGGCTCGCCCAGGCGACGCCAGCGGACGCGCTGCGGCATCCCAACTGGTCGATGGGCCCGAAGATCACGGTCGACTCGGCAACCTTGGCGAACAAGGGCCTCGAGCTGATCGAGGCAAAGCACCTGTTCGGCCTGCGGCCGGAGCAATGCGACGCGGTCCTGCACCCGCAGAGCATCGTGCATTGTTTGGTCGAGTTCACCGATGGTGCGATGCTGGCCCAGCTCTGCCCGCCCTCGATGACCTTCCCGATCCAGCACGCCCTGCTCCACCCGGATCGCGCGCCCGGGACCGAGCCGGCGCTGTCGCTCGAGCGGGCCTTAGGGCTGGAGTTCCGGCCGGTGGACGAGGCCCGATTCCCGATGCTGCGGATCGCCCGCGAGGTGATGGCGGTGGGCGGCGCCGCCCCCGCCGTATACAGCGCGGCCAACGAGGTTGCGGTCGCCGCGTTCCTCGCCGGTCGGCTGCCCTTCCTTGCGATCCCACGCATCGTGGAAAAAGTGCTCGCGGAAATGCCCGCCCTGCCCTCCCCCGATCTCCCCGCGGTCCTCGCCGCGGATGCCGAGGCGCGCCGCCGCGCCGGCGCGCGCCTGCCGGCCGCGAAACCCTGAACGCCGTGGCCACCGACCTGCTCCCCTCCCTGCTGGGCAACCTCTGGTCGATCGCTCTCGTGGTTCTCTTCTTCGGGGGTTCGATCTTCGTCCACGAGCTTGGTCACTTTCTCGCCGCCCGCCGCCGCGGCGTGCTGGTGGAGCGGTTCTCGATCGGCTTCGGACCCCCGCTCTGGTCCCGGCGCGGGCGCGACGGGGTGGAGTACCGGATCGCTTGGTTCCCCCTCGGCGGCTACGTGCTGCTTCCCGAACTGGCCGACCTCGGCGCGGCCGAAGGCCCGATCCGGTCCGACCTCAGCGGCCGTCCTCCGGTCACGTACGGCACGCGGATGTTCGTGTTCGCCGCGGGGGCCGCGTGCAACCTCCTCTTCGCCTTCGTCCTCGCCGTCCTCCTCTGGGCGCTCGGCCAGCCGATGAGCAGCGACGTGCTCTCGACCCGCATCGGCCACGTCGCGCCCACCCTGAAGCTGCCGGATGGCCGTGAAGTACCCAGCCCGGCCCGCGAGGCTGGACTCGAGCCCGGGGACCACATCCGGCGGATCGACGGCCGCCCGGTCGCGGCATGGATCGACATCCAGAATTCCCTCATCCTTGGCACCGGCCGCGGGGCCTCCGGCCGGCCGCAGGTCGTGTTCACCGTCGAGCGTGCGGGCCGCGTGCTCGACGTCACGGTCCACCCGCAATTGGCCGGGGAAGAGCGTGTGCGCCGGGTGGGCATCGGTCCCGGCTTCGAACTGATCGTCCACGCCGTCGCGTCGGATTCGCCGGCGGCGCGGGCCGGGTTCCAGCCCGAGGACGAGATCCTGCAGGCCGACGGGCGCCCGGTCTGGAGCGACGTCCCATTCCGCTCGGCGCTCGCGGCGGCGGGCGGGCGGGAGCTCGAGGTCCGCGTGCGCCGCGCGGGCACCGAACGCGTGCTGCGCCTGCCGGCGACCGAGGGCGCGGCGGCCTTGCCGGGGGCGGGCCTCACCCTGAAGACCGGTTTCCAGACCGTACACGTCTCACCGTTCCGCCAACTCGGCGACGCGATCGGCTGGACCTACCGGACGCTTGTCAGCCTCGTCCATCCGCGTTCGGACATTGGCCTCGACAAGATGTCCGGACCCGTCGGCATCGCACGGGTCTTGCACAGCGCCGCAGAGGTGGGCCTGCGGGCCGTGTTCCTAATCACGCTCCTGCTCAACGTGAACCTCGCCCTGTTCAACCTGCTCCCCATCCCGGTGCTCGACGGGGGACATATGCTCTTCGCGACCCTCGGCCGCCTGCGCGCCCGGCCCCTGCCCGCCTCGTTGATCGCCGGGGCGCAGAGCGTGTTCATGGTGGTCCTGCTGTCCCTCATGGCGTACGTGACTGTCTTCAGCGACGTCCCGCGCGCGCTGCGCGAGATGCGGGCGGACCGCGCCGCACCGCCGGCCCCCGCACCGGCCGAACCCGCCGTGCCCGCTCGCGGCCGATGAACTATTGCCCCGACCGTTACCGGACCCGCCGGCGCGCCTCGCGCGAGGTTCGGGTCG
>VHCI01000105.1 GCA_016871775.1 Verrucomicrobiota bacterium
GAGCAGACGGGCGCATTGGCGAAGGCCCTGCGATAACGCACGCCCTCGGCGGCGAGGCCGTCCAGATGCGGCGTCCGCGCGTGCGGATCCCCGTAGCAGCCGAGGAACGGGCCGTTGTCCTCGCTCGTGAGCCAGAGGACGTTCGGCCGGGCGGCCGGCGCGGCGGCGAGGCCGGGGCGGACCACGAAGGCCAGCAGGAGCGGAAGCGCCGCGAGCAGCGCGACTCGCCGGAAGGGCCCGGGGAGGTTCATCGGTAGTCGGCGCCGGTGAGGCTCACTTCGACGGAGCGTTGCCACGCGTGCAGTTCACGCAGCATCCGGGCCGCCACCTCGGGGTGATCCGCGGCCACGTCCCGCTCCTCGCGCTCCGCGGCCACGTCCCGCTCCTCGCGCGGATCGGCTAGCAGGTCGAAGAGCTGCACCCCCGCGCCGGCCCGGGCCTTGCGCTTCGCGTTCGCTTTGCCGCCCGCCTCGGCGGTCTCGGCCACGTGCAGCTTGAAGCGATTGTCTGTCCACGCCGCCTCGCCGCCGAAATCCTCGGTGCGGGCGACGGGATGACGGTAGTTCAGGAAGTCGATCGCGGGATTGCGCGTCGTCGGGGTGGTGCCGCGCGCGAGTTCCACGTCGATCCAGCGCGGGTTGCCCCGCTCCCGCTGCGCCGGGTACCGCCAGAAACCGATCGGCTGCGGGCGTTCCGCCAGGGTGCCGTCCACCAGCAGGCGGCGCAGGCTGATCCCGTCGAGGGGTCGCGCGGGCGCGGGCAGGCCAAGCAGGTCCAGTATGGTGGGCAGGATGTCGGAGGTCACCGCCGGCAGTGCCGAGCGCCGGGGAGAGCGGATCACGGCGGGCCACTCGACGAGGCCCGGCACGCGTAGGCCGCCCTCGAAGACGCTGCCCTTGGCGCCCCGCCAGCCCCCGTCGAAGGAGGCGCCCTTGTGCTCGCCGGGCAGGCCGTTGTCAGAGTTGTACCACAGGAGGGTGTCGGCGGCGGCGCCGAGCTCGCGGAGGGTCCGTCGGAATACGCCCAGCGCCCGGTCCATCGCGGTAATCTCTGCGTAGCGCCGCCGCAGCTCCTCATCGGGCACCGCCGCGTAGGAGACGACGTCCGCGGGCAGTCCGGAGTAGGGGCCGTGGGGCGAGCCGAACCACAGGACGATGAAAAACGGCCGGCCCTCGGCGCGGACCCGGCGGGCGAAGTCCGCGGCCGCGTCCACCACGATCGCAGAGCTCTCGCCGCGGTGGATCACGGGGGGCGCGCCGCCCCGGCTCAACGGCGGGTCCATCTCGAAGAAATTGTCGTGCGAGAGGTACTCGTCGAAGCCCATCCGGGCCGGGTTGACGGGGGACTCGCGCTTGACCGCGCCGACGTGCCACTTGCCGAAGTGGCCGGTCCGGTAGCCGGCCGCGCGCAGCAGCGCGGCGAGGGTGATTTCCTCGGGCCGGGTGGAGTAGTTGGGCGCGAATGCTCCGGAACGGTTGGCGTGCCGTCCGGTGAGCACCGAAGCGCGGGTGGGCGAGCAGACCGGCGAGGCCGCGTAGAAGCGGTCCAGGCGCAGCCCCGTGCGCGCGATCTCGTCGAGCACCGGCGTCCGCACGTGCGGGTGGCCGTTGTAGCCGGTTTCACCCCAAGCCTGATCGTCGGCCATCACGAGCACGACGTTCGGGCCTAGCGGCGGGGTCGCGGCGGCCTCGAGGACGCAGGGCAGGAGCAACGCGAGGAGCAGGCGGGGGAGGGGCATCGCGGAAAGCCCCCTGAGGCTCGGCTCCCGCTGGCAAAACTCAAGCCCGCGCGCCGCGGATTTCAGCGGCCGCGGTCGTTCTAGGGGATGCGCAGATTCTTGGTCTACCGGCCCGCGAGCACGAGGTCGGGGTCAGCCGTCGCCTTCGACGTCAGCGATCACAACCCGGTAGCCGATCCGCACGGTGGTATCAATGTTCTGCGCCCGGAAGCGCGGGGCCGGCGGTTCCGCGGCGAGGACGGCGGGGAGGAGCAGGGCGGGGAGGGCGAGGCGGGCGGGGAACATCAGGGGAAAAGGTTGAAGCTTAGGACTTGGCCTTGGCGCGGGCCTTGCGCTCGGGCTCGTCGCCGGACTTGCCGCGATTGCGGGGCTGGCGGGTGGGCGCGAGCAGTTCGGTCTCCAGACCGCGGTCGCCCTGCTGCGCCATCCAGCCGTCGAGCTCTCCGCGGAGGCGCGCGAGGGACGCGGCCTGCGCCGGGTCGGCGGCGAGGTTCCGCGTCTCCTCCGGGTCCGCCTGCAGGTCGTACAACTCCTCGGCGGGACGGCGGTGCAGCCACGCGATGCGCGCGGCGAGCGCGGGATTGGATCGGGCGTCCTCGCGCCAGGAGTCGATCACCTCTCCTTCGTGGACTCCGCCGATGTGGTAGTTGTTCTCGGGCGCCAGGTTGCGGATGTACTTGAAGCGCACGTCGCGGGCGGCGCGGATCGGGTAGGGTTGGCGGAAGCCGTTGATGCCGACGGTGGTGTGCTGGGCGAACACGACCGACGGTGGTGTGCTGGGCGAACACGACGTCGCGCAGGCGGTCGGCGCGGCCGAGGAGGACGTCGAGGAAGCTGCGGCCGTCGAAGCCGCGGAACCCGCGCGCGTCCGGGCAGCCGGTGTCGATGGCCGCCGGGTCGAGGCCCGCGGCGGCGAGCAGGGTGGGCGCCACATCCACGTACTGCATCAGGGCGTCGCTCGCGGTGCCGGGCCGGATGCGTCCGGGCCAGCGGGCGAAGGCGGCGGCGCGGATGCCGTTGTCGTAGAGGGACCACTTGCCGCCATAGGGGAAGCCGCTGCCCTGCTCGCTGAGGAACAGCACTAGGGTCTGCTCTCGCTGGCCGGCCGCGTCGAGGGCCGCGAGGCAGGCGCCGACCTGCGCGTCGAGCGCGGTGATCTCCGCGAAGTACCCGGCGAGGTGCCGGCGGGTCACAGCGTTGTCGTGCAGGTAGGAGGGCACGGTGATGCGGGCCGGGTCATACTGCTCGCGCGGGCCGCGGGTGTAGGGGCCGTGCGGATCATTCGAGGCAAGCACAAGCAGCCAGGGCTGGGCGGGATCGCGGCGGAAGAAGCGGCCGCAGGCCTCGGCGTCGTCCGCGCCCTTGCCGAGGTGCTCGAAGGGGAAGGAACTCTCCGGGGAGACGTGGGTCTTGCCCAGCAGGGCGGTGCGGTAGCCGGCCCCGTTCAGGTGCGTGAAGACGCTGCGCGTCGCCGGGTCCACCATCGTGTGGTTCGGGTAGGCGCCGCTGCGGATCGGAAACAGGCCCGTGTACAGCGCGTGGCGCAGGGGCGAGCAGGTCGGCGCCGGGGTGAAGAACGCCCGCAGGTTCATCCCTTCCGAAGCGAGGCGGTCCAGATGGGGGGTCTTGACGTCGGGGCTGCCGGTGACGCCGAGGTCACGCCAGTGGAGGTCGTCGGCGATGATGATCAGGAAGTTCGGCCGGGCCGCGCCCACTCCGGAGACGGGGAGCGCGGCGGCGACGGCGAGGAGGAGGTGGGCGGTCAGGCGCATCGGGTGGGGAAGGGGGTTCAGCGGCGGTTCCGCCGTTCGCGGTCGGCGCGACCCGCCAGTTCCGTGGCCCGCGCGGGGTCGTGGTCCGGGTTGGGCTCGGGCATCCGCGCGCCGACGCGCCGCCGCCACGCATCGAGGTCCGCCCGCAGCGACGCTGCGCGCGCGGGTTCGCGGGCCGCGAGGTTGACCTGCTCGCCGGGATCTTCCGCCAGCGAGAACAACTCCAGCCGGCCGTCCTCGAGGAACTCGATCAGCTTCCACGGGCCGCGGCGCACCGCGCTAGCCGGGGTGCTGTGATGGTAGTGCGGGAGGTGCCAGTAGAGGGTATCGTTGGTCCGGGGTGTCTCCGGCCGCGCCAAGACCGGACCGAGGTCCTCGCCGTCGCGCGGCTGGCCGGCGGGAGCCAGGGCCCCGGCGAGGGCGAGCAGCGTCGGATGCACGTCCTGGGTGGTTGCGGGGGAGGGGGCCACGGCCCCGGCTGGGACGCGGCCCGGCCAGCGGACCAGCGCGGGGATGCGCACGCCGCCCTCGTAAAGCGTTCCCTTCTCGCCGCGAAGGGGCGCGTTGGAGGTGACGATCCGCCCGCTCTGCTCGTGTTCTAGGCCGCCATTGTCAGAGAGGAACCACACGACCGTGTTGCCGGCCAGCCCGCGTCGGTCGAGTTCCGCCAGCACCCGGCCGATGGCGGTGTCGAGCTCCTCGAGGAGGCCGGCGTACTCAGGGCGGCTGGGGTACGGCGGGCGCGGCGGCTTAGCCTTATATTTGGCGAGGAGTTCTGGGGTGGTCGTGAGCGGGATGTGCACCGCGTAGAACGAGAGCTGCAGCAGGAAGGGGCCGGAGCGCGGTTGGCTGAGGAAGTCGATGGCGCGATCGGCGAGGTGCGCGGCGGCGCGGCCCTCCCCGCGGGTGTGGCCCTGGAATTCCTCCGCGGTGTCCCATCCCTGCTCGCGGGGCCCGAAGCCAGTGCCGCCGAGGTGCCATTTTCCGAAGTAGCCGGTGGCGTAGCCGGCGCCGCGAAGCGCCTCCGCGAAGGTCACGACCTCGAGCGGGAGCTGGCCGGGTACCCGCGGGTCGCGGAGGCGCGCGTAAGGGCGGCGATGTCCGGGGATGTGCTGGGTGATGCCGAAGCGGGCTTGGTCCTGGCCGGACTGGAGGTTGGCACGGGTGGGGGAGCAGACGGGCCCAGCGTAGAACTGGGTGAAGCGCAGCCCCTCGCGCGCGAGGCGGTCAAGGTGGGGCGTCTCATGGAAGGCGTTGCCGTAGGCCGGGAGGTCGGAGGCGCCGAGGTCGTCGGCAAGGATCAGGAGCACGTTCGGCCTTGCCGGGGCGGTCGCGACGGCGAGCAGGGCGCAGGCAAGCAGCAGCAGGGCGGTCAGGCGGGGGCGCATCGGGCCGGATCGATCCCGCGCGGAAAACGCGGCGGAGGCAAGCGCGGCGGCGCTCCGCGGCTACTCCCCGGCCGCCAGCTCCGCGAGGCCGTCCTCGACGGGCACGGCGGCGCGGAAATTGAGGGCGACGGCGGCGGCCGCGGGATCACCGCGCGAGTGCCGGATGTCGCCCTCCCGCGGCGGCGCCAAGCGAGGCCCGGGCGCGCCCGGGTACAACCGCTGAAACACCGCCAGCACCTCCCGCAACGAGGTGCCCCGGCCCGTGCAGATGTTCGCCGTCCCGCTCGCCAGCCCGGGCGCGGTCGCCGCCCGCACGGTGGCCCGCGCCACGTCGTGCACCGAGATGAAGTCCCGTGTCTGCCCCCCGTCCCCGTAAAGCGTTACGGCCGCCCCCTCGCGGTACCGCCGGGCGAAGAGCGAGATCACGCCCGAGTACGGCGAGCCCGGGTCTTGCCTCGGACCGAACACGTTGAAGTACCGCTGGCAGCGCACAGTGAACCCGTACGCCGCTGCGTGCCCCAGCAGCAGGGCCTCGCTCGCCAGCTTCGCCGCGCCGTAGGGACTGATCGGCGCCTTCGGAGCGTCCTCCCCCGCCGGCAACGGCGCCGCGTCCCCGTAAACCGCCGCGGAGGAGGCGAACACCACCCGCCCCACGCCGCCCGCCCGTGCCGCCTCTGCCACCCGCTGGGTCGCGACCACGTTCAGCCGGAAATTCAGCTCCGGATCCCGGATGCTCTCCGGCACGCTCACCAGCGCCGCCAAGTGCACGATCGCCTCCGGCTTACCCGCCTTCACCAGCTCCGCCAAGACGCCCTCCGCTGACACGTCCGCCTCCACCAGTTCGCAGGCCGGCGAATGCAGCGCTCTCGCCAGATTTACCCGCTGGCCGGTCCGGAAGTTGTCCACCGCGGTCACCCGGTGGCCCGCGGCGAGGAGCTGGTCGACGGTGTGGCTGCCGATGAACCCGGCGGCGCCGGTGACGAGAACGTGGGGCATTTGAGAAAGTACTGGCGAAACCTAGGGCGCGGGCAAACGTGGGGCAAGGCCGACTACTTTCGCACCACCAATGAACCTCCAGAAACGAGTCCTTGCCGTCATTATGGGCGGTGGCCGCGGCACCCGCCTGCAACCGCTCACGCTCGAGCGCTGCAAGCCCGCCGTGCCCCTCGCGGGCAAGTACCGGCTGGTCGATATTCCGATCAGCAACTGCCTCAACAGCGACATCAACCGGATGTTCCTGCTCACGCAGTTCCAGACGCAGTCCCTCCACCGCCACGTCCAGAGTACCTACCACTTCGATCCCTTCGGCGGCGGCTTCGTGGACATCCTCGCCGCTGAGCAGACCGAGCGCGGCTCCGACTGGTACCAGGGCACGGCCGACGCCGTCCGGCGCAATCTCCTCCACTTCCGCAATTTCCCGCACGACTTGGTCCTGATCCTTTCCGGCGACCAGTTGTACCGGATGGATTTCCGTCGGATCATTGCCGAGCATCTCGCCAACGCGGCCGACGTCACGATCGCCGCGATCCCAGTCCCGGTTTCAAAGGTGGGGGGCCTGGGCCTGATGGAGGTCTGCGACGACCACGGCATCGTCCGCTTCGTCGAGAAGCCCAAGGACCCCGCCGTGATCGAGAGCCTCGCCGTCAGCCCCGCCTTGGAGGCCGAGCTGTCGCCCAACCCCGAGCGCCGCGGCCTCGCCTCGATGGGTATCTACGTGTTCAATCGCCACGTGCTCGAGCTGGCGCTCGACAACGCGATGACCGACTTCGGCAAGGAGGTCATCCCCGACCTGCTCGGGAAGCGGAAGCTCTTCGCCCACCTCTTCGAGGGCTACTGGGAGGATATCGGCTCCGTGCGCGCCTTCTTCGAGGCGAACCTCGCCCTCGCGCAGCCGCTCCCGCCGTTCAACTTCTACGACCCCTCGGCCCCAATCTACACCCACCCGCGCTTCCTGCCCGCCTCCAAGGTGAATCGCTGCCAGATCGACCACGCGGTGATCGGCGACGGGTGCATCATCACCGATTCCAGCCTCAAACGTTCGGTGCTCGGGGTCCGCTGTGTGATCGGGGAAGGCAGCCACGTCGAGGATTCGGTCCTGATGGGCAACGACGAGTATGAGGACGAGGGCCAGCCTGAGGCCAACCGCCTCGCCGGGCGGCCGCGCCTCGGGATCGGGCGCAATTGCCGCATCTCCGGCGCGATCGTCGACAAGAACACGCGGATCGGCGACGGCTGCGTGCTTTCGCCGCAGGGCAAGGCCGACGGCAGCTACGCCGGCGGCTCGGTCATCATCCGCGACGGGGTGCTGGTGGTGCCCAAGAACGCCCACCTGCCCTCCGGCACGATGGTTTGATCAGCGCCGGCTCCAGGCGCGGAGGCTCGCGAGGAGAAACCCCTCTAAGGCCGCCGCCTCGTTCAGGTTGAGCCGCAGCAAGGCGGTGTCCTGCTCCAACTGCCCCACGGCCGCAATCAGCGCGCGCCGCGTCGGCTCGTCGCCGTCCTGCAGCCGGGGCAGAGCGAAAGCGCGGGTGGCATGTTCGATCTCTACGAGGAGCCGAGTACGTAGACCGACCGCGAGGCCGGTCTCGATCGCCACCTGCTCGTCGTCATCCAGCTCTGCGGTGAGTTTCGCCTTCTCCACCTTCCACGCCTCCGCGGTCGCGTTCTCCAGCACCGCGCTGAACCGCGCCACTAGGCCGTAGAGGCCTAGGACTTGGTCCGCCACGGTCTTGCGGTCGCCGCCGAAGCCCTCGACGAGGCGCGCGAGCCACGCCTGGTAATCCTCCAGCCAGGCCGGCCAGCCCTCCGCCGCGACGGCGCTGCCGACGGTGGGGAAACGGAAGATGAGCACGCGGCTTCGGATCGTCGGCAGCAGGGCGTACGGCCGCGTCGTAAGCAGCAGCAGCGTCGTGTCGCGGGGCGGCTCCTCAAGGGTCTTTAGGAACACGTTCGCAGCCGCGGTGTTCATCCGGTCCACTTCGTGGAGGATAGCGACCTTGGCCGGTGCGAGTACCGGGGAGACCTGAAGTTTGGTGATCAAGGCGCGGGTGGCGTCGGCCGAGATCTGGCGCGACTTGCCCGCCGGGCGAAGCGCGAAGCAGTCCGGGTGCTGGTCTGGGGCGAAGGCGGCGGCAGACGCCGCGCCGCGCAGGAGGCGGTCCGCGATCGCCGCGGCCACGCCCGCGAGGGTGGTGGGATCGTCCCCGTGCAGCAGCAGGCTGTGGGCGAGGCGCCCGCGCTGGATCGCCTGCTCAATCACCGCCGCGGAGGGAGTTCCCTCAAGGGCGGCGGGCCAGGGGGTGGCGGTGGCTGGGGGCATCTGGGGCGTCAGCAGCCGAGGCGGGCGGCGAGTTCCGCGCGGATCCGGCGCTCGATCGCGTCCTCGGGCTGGGTGCCGTCAAGAAGCACGAACCGCTCGGGCAGGCCGCGGGCCAGCACGAGGTAGCCCTCGCGCACCTTGCGGTAGAACTCCACGTTCTGGCGCTCCATCCGGTCCGGCAGCCCGGAGGCGCGGCGCTTGAGGCGGGCGAGGCTCACCTCCTCGGGGACGTCGAGCACCACCGTCAGGTCTGGCATCACGTTGCCCACGGCAAACCGGTTGATCTGGCTCACCGGGTCCGCGGCGAGGTTGCGCCCGATGCCCTGATAGACGGTCGAGGAGTCGAGAAAGCGGTCGCTAATCACGATCGCCCCCCGGAGCAGGGCGGGCGCGATCACCTCGCGCACGAGCTGCGCGCGGGCCGCGGCGAAGAGCAGAAGCTCCGTCTCGGCGCACATCTCGTCGCCCTTGGAATTGTGCACCAGCAGGTTGCGGATCTGCTCGCCGATCTCAGTCCCGCCGGGTTCCCGCGTGGTGAGCACCTCGCGGCCCGCCTGTTGGAACTGCGCCGCGAGCCGGGCGATCTGGGTGGACTTCCCGGCTCCCTCTGATCCCTCGAAGGAAACCAGGCGTCCGGCGGGCTTGTACGGCAGCGGCATCGGCAGGGTGATGGCGGGCTCAGCGCCAGTTGGCGAGGAAGGTTTCGAGCGTCGGCAGGTCCGGGCTCTCTCCGGAGCGCACGTAGTGCCCGCTGGTCGCCACACCGAGGGTCAGGCATCCCTCCGCGTCGAGCCCGAGGAGCTGGCCGGTGGCGAACCCCGCGTTGAAATGGTCGCCCGCGCCGGTGGTCAGACGCGGCTCGGCCGTGAACGGGCCTGGCACCCACGCCGTGCCCCCGGCACCCGCGCAGGCCGCCGCCCCCCGCGGGTGGATCACCACGCAGTCCACCCCGAGCCGCACCCGCAGCGCCGCGGCCGCGCCCCGCAGCGCCGCTTCACCTTCGTCGGGCTCCGGCACGCCCAGCGCCGCGGCCACCTGCCGCGCCTCCTTGAGGTTGAGGCCCAGCGTCACCCGGCCGTGCGCTCCGAAAGCCGCGATCTCCGCCAACGCTTCCCGCAGGTCGGCCACCGCCCGCTTCTCCGGGTCCGCGAGGTCGAAGAAGTACCGCCGCGCCTCCGCCGCCGGCGGTAGCCCCGCCACGATCCTCCCGCGCAGCTCGCGCAGCACCGCGGTCAGATGCGGCACCATAGTCCAGTTGACGAACGCCGCGAGGTCCGCCCCGGCCAGCTCCGCGCGGAGCGTGTCCTCGCCCACGACCTCCGCGAGGCGCGGGTAGGTAATTTCGTCGAGGCTGCGCATGCGCCCGAGCATCAGCTTCCCGTCCCGGCACTCGACCGCGAGGGTGTGTGCTGCGTCGGCGACGGAGAAGACGCGCGCGCGGGCGGCAAGGTCCGCGAAGACCGGGTGCACCGCCGGCCGGCCCAGCGCGCCGACGTAGGTAAGCCCGCTGCCCAGCGCGAGGAGCGCGTTGGCCATGATCGGGCCGTTGCCGCCCAGTTTGTCCCCGCGCGGGTGGAGCTCGAGGTTGGTGCTCATCCCCGCGGCCGCGGAGATCCGCGTGCCCAACTCGGCGAGGGTCGGAATCGGGGTGAAGTTCTCCCCCGGCCCACGTCGCAGCCCGACCGGGGCCACGATGGAGTCCACGAAGCCGTCGAAGCCGACGAGGGCTCGGCGCGGGCGGGCGGGCCGGGAGGCGAGCTGGCGGAGGGTGCGGGTGCGGAACATGCGGAGCGTCGGAGGAAGCCGCCGGCGGCGCGCGCGGCAACCTCATTCAGCCACCGCTGGGTTTTCCGTTGCTGCGCCCGGCCAAAGCGGGCAACGATTCTCTTCTGATATGCCTGTGCAGCTCTTCGCCTCGCCGGTCCTGGCCGCCAATATCATCGAGATCTTCGAGCGCTGCGGGACGATCGACAAGACCATCGTCCTCGGCCTCGCGCTCTTCAGCCTCGTCGCTTGGACGGTGATGTTCGGAAAACACCACGAGCTGAAGCGCCTCCGCGGGCTCAACCTCTCCTTCGAGCAGCACCTGCGCGACCAGCGCTCCCTGCTCGACGTGCCCGACACATTCCGCGCGCCACGCTCAATCCCCTACGCGGATCTGTTCGCCGACGCCATCGAGTGCTACCGCCGCGCCGTCGCCCACGACCGCGAGCGCGGCCGTGACGACCCCCGCGCCCGGCTCGAGCAGTCCGAGAACGCCATCCAGCGCGCGATCGCCCGCCAGACGCTCCGCTATGAGTCGAACATGATCTTCCTCGCGTCGATCGTCTCCGGCGCCCCCTTCATCGGGCTGCTCGGCACGGTCTGGGGCGTGATGGAGGCCTTCAGCGCCATCGCCACGCAGCAGACCGCCGGCATCCAGCAGCTCGCGCCCGGCGTCTCTGGCGCGATGCTCGCCACCATCGCCGGCCTCGTGGTCGCCATCCCGTCCGTGTTCGGCTACAACCTCCTTCTCAGCCACACCCGCCGGATGACCACCGAGCTGGAGAACTATGCCTCCAGCCTCGCCGACCGCCTTGAGCTCGAGTCCAGCTGACCCGCCCAGTCATGGCCCGCAATTTTCGCCGTCCGCGCGCTTCCCACGCGATCGCCGACCTGAACGTCACGAACCTGATCGACCTCGGGTTCATTTTGTTGGTCATCTTCATGATCGCCACCCCCCTGATCCAGCAGGAGCAGACGGTCGGAGTGAATCTGCCGTCCGTGGCCAAGGCGCCCCAGCCCAAGATGAAATCCGACGAGCGCCACGTGGCCGTCGCCATCGACGCCCGCGGGTTCTACGTGGACAACCAGCCGACCCCCCTGACGCTTGCCCAGCTCCGCACGCGTTTCACTGCGCTTGCCGCCGAGCCCAAGCCACCCGTTATCCGCGTGCGCGGTGATGCCGCGGTGCCGTTCCAGAAGGTCGCCGAGGTGATGACCGAGCTCCAGCGCGCTGGCCTCAGCCGGATCACCATCGACTCGAAGACCGATTCGTGAGCGGCCGCCTGCGCCCCCGGCGATGACCGACAGCTCCTCCCGCGGTTTCCTCCAAGCGCTCGTGCTGCACGGCGCGGCGGTCGCGCTGGTGCTGGGGCTCGGCTTCCTCGCTGCGAATCGGGAACCGGCGTCCTCGCGGGTCATCGAGTTGGTTGCGGGCGAGGGCGACAACTACGCTGCCACGGAAGCGCCGGCCCTCGGGGTCGAGGGCGGGGTGAAGCTGAGCGCCGCCGCGCCGCGCCCCGAGCTGACCGCGCTGCGGCGTCCGCCCGAACCGGAGCCGGAGATCACTCCGGTCGCCCCGGCCCCTATGGCGGTCCCGCCGCCGCCCGTGCCTACCGCCAAGGCGCCACACACCCCCGCCCCGCCCGCGGAGAAGGCGCCCTCCTCCCCGGGCAACGAGGCCGTCCCCAACTTTAAGAAGAAGATCCAGTACGAGATCGTGCGCGGTGACGCGAAGGCCAAGCAGCAGCTGCGGCGCGAGCGGGAGGTTGAGCAGAAGCGGCAGGCCGAGGAGCGCAAGCGGGCGGCGGAGGACGCGAAGCGGATGACGAAAGAGGAATTCGACCGTGCCCAGCGGACCAAGGGCGGCGCTGCTAAGGGCGCCCCCACCAAGGTCGCGCGCGTCGATGGCGAGGGCATTGCCAAGGGTGTGGTTGGAGGCTCCACCGCTAACCGCAAGGGCGGGGCGGGCGGTAAGGCGCTCTCCAGCACCGGCGAGGGCGCGCTCGACAGCTATTACGCGTATTTTAAGCGCGAGCTGCGAACGGCCTTCGAGCCGCCGGCGGGTCTGAGCGACTCGCTCAAGGCGACCCTGGAGGTGCGGAGCAATCCGGACGGTACGCTGAGCAACGCGCGGATCGCGGTGTCATCCGGGAGCCGCGAGTTCGACCAAGCGGTGTTGGCAGCAGTACGGCGCGTGCGGATGCCCGCGCGCCCCGTTGAGCACCGCGCCGCCGAGACCTTCGAGTTTGTCTTCACGATGCGCGAGCGCGACCAGGGCTGAAAAATTCCTTGCGTTCGGAGGGTGATG